>NZ_JAMYPD010000001.1:0-502127 GCF_040320195.1 Mesorhizobium sp. M0768
GCTCAGTCTAACGTCTCGATTGGTCATGGCACTTCCCCTTCCACGGGAATCGGTGATCGCAACGTCACCACCGTGCCATGGCCGCTCGCCCCTCAGAGCAAGCTCCGTTCTCTCTCCAAAACTTTTTGCAGAACCTTCAGCACACTATCCGTTCTCAGGCTGCCAAACGTGCCCCGGCGGGACTGGGGGACGCCGCAGAATAGGCCGGCGGTTCGCAGCCGGTCCTTTGCTTCCCGCCGCGGCATTCCTTTCCCACCTAAACAACCAAGCCTGACCGGTGTGAGGTCAACCATACCAGGAGGCGACGAGCGCTCAGCCACCAGGCACTAGACGGCCCTGATCAGCCGGAGCAGAGAAAGCGCTTCGAAAAAGGTCCCCTTGCGAAAGGCAAGATAGGTCGGCTCTTCGACACCATGGAACCGGCGCTTGAAGGCCGCCTGCCCCTGCAGATTGAAGCGGGTGCGATTGACCCAGGGCGAGTCATAGGCACGCTGGAAGGCGTGCCGCCAGAAATCGCTTTCGGCAAACCCGCTAGGTCCGATTTCGACAAGCGGCGACAGGCCTAGGGTGACGACGGAAACACCTTCATCGCGAAAGCGGTCAACCGCGAATTTGGTCAGGCCGATCTCGGCATGCGCCGAGGCATCGATGTGCTTGCGCTTGAACGAAGTGGTGTAGCCGATGACCTTGCCGTCGCTGAACAGCGGATCGAAATCCAGCAAGGCCACGAGTTCCCCATCCGGACCGTGCAGGACGAAACGGCGCATATCGACGCCAAGGTGATCGGCAAAGGGCCTGTTGAGAAATCTCATCTCCCAGCGCTTGACAATGCGGTCGGCCCGCCAATTTTGGGAGAGCCTGGCAATCTCGTCGAGGAAGACAGTCCCGTTGTCCTCTGCGAAGGAAAAACCCTTCTTCAAGAGCCAGCGTTCGGAATAGCGCACTGTCTCATTGCGCTTTCCGGAAAAGTCGTGTCCGGGCAGGACAAGCCTGGTATCGACGCCGAGGCGGTTGACCTGATAGCCAAGCCCGGCAAGCACGCGCGCCGTCTGGTCGCCGATCTGCACGAACCACGGGCTGCCGGCAACCTCGATGAAACGTCGGATATAGTCGCGCCAATCGGCCGGGGCAGCCACTGGATCACCGAGCGCGAAATGATGTCGCGTTTTGCTGCCGTAAGCGATGTAGCCCTGGGCATCGCCGAAGTAGTGAAGCCCCTTCTGCACGGCGGTCGAATAGGCAAGGGAAAAATCACCATGGCGACGGACCAGCGCCAGGCGCTCGACATGGTTCAGCTGCAGCCGCGGTATTTTAGGCCCGCGGTTCTCCAGGAAACGATCGAGGCGTCTTCGCAGTGACGGCATGGTCGACTTTCGCGTGCCGGCTAGGCCGATGAAAGAGCTGACGGACCCAAAAAACCGATCATATTGCCGCGAGCTGATCCTTATCTCAGCGCGGCATGTTTACCCGGCCGGAGCCGCCAGATTCGTAGGCGCAATCTGCCCCGGTCCCGCCCCCAAGCGGCAACACGCATTGTTGTCGACGCCCCGCGCCTGACGGCTGGTTGCTGCGCCCATGGCGACACGAAAATCAATGCCACTTTCGGAAGCGCCCAGGTCACCTGCCAAACACGATGTTCTTATCGAACGGCGCTCTGAGAAGATTCCGCTTGATCGGAAGCCAGGAACTCGTCGCGTTCTGCTATCCACAAATCGGCGTAGTCGACATTCTGCCATTCGGCAAACCACGGGCCGCCGCTGGTATAGTGGACCGCCTTAGGTGTGCCGACCGCAGGCTTTTCATTCCAACCTTCGAGCCAATTCCACTCTACCGGCAATGAGCCCAAATCTTTGTCGGCAACCCACTGCATTCGGTGAAGATAGGCGCCACTTTCCTGATTCACGACCTCTGGCGTGAGCGATCTGACCGAAGGATGCGCGCAATTGAACAGCATCAGCGACGACCAGTTTTTCCGAGGATAGGACGTCTGGACCACACCATCCATCTTGGTTGTGGCCTTCGGCGTATAGTCATGCTGGACGCAATAGACCGCCTTGTCTGAGTCCGTATATTTCAGCAGGCCTGCGACGTCACCAAGCCACAGGAAATCGCAATCGCAAAACAGGGCCCAACCCGTGTAGTCGGCGAGAAAGGGCGTGAGGAAGCGCGTGTAGGTGAACTCCGTTGAGGCGAGCGGGTCTTTTTCCCGCCAATATAGCCCGCGGGCACGCATCTCGTCCTGTTTGATTGGAATGACGGAGACAGGCGCCGACGCATGTTTGAGCAGCGAGTGTCGCGCGACGTCGTACGCGATCGGCTCACGACTGTCCCATCCGATAAATACCCTAAACGCATCAGTCATATTCACTACCCTGGCCTTCGATTTTTACGGTCGTACACTAACTAATTGGCGATGGCTCGGCAACAATTGCGGTCAACCAAGCCGGTTTCTCACAGATTTGTCCTGGCCTCAGCCTTGCGTTTTTGGGTGGACCTGGCCTCGCATTCCCAATGCGACACGAGCCCATTTCTGATAGGTGTAGCTGGCCGAATACGCGGCCACCATCGCACCAATGGAACCGTCCAGAAATCCCAGCCGGAAAATATAGCTGCGCACATAGGCCCAGACCGAGCGCAAGACCGCCTTGCCTATCGAGCTTTTTTTGCCCTCGGCAAGCAGTTGCGCGGCGGACGCTTCTGCGTACCGGCCGATCTTGTCGTGGGCATCTGCCAAGTCGGTAATGGAATCGTGCTCGATCGGCTGGGACAATCGGCTGACCTTCCCGTTCACCAATACCTTCTCGTGCACGGTGTCGTCGCTGAACCGCCCGGAGCGGCGACGGAAGAGCCTGAGCACCAGATCGGGCGACCAGCCGCTATGGCGGACAATGTGCCCGCAAAAGCGCGATCTTCTCGGTATTTCGAAGCCGTCATTGGCTTTTGGGTCGGCGATTGCGGCCCTTATTTCCGCGCCGAGCGGCGCCTCCACCCACTCATCGGCATCCAGCGACAGGATCCAATCCCCCGTTGCCGCGGCCAGCGCACGGTTTTTTTGCGCGCCAAAACCGGGCCAATCGACGGTCATCAGAACCTTTGCCCCCAGAGCACCGGCAATCTCCCTGGTTCTGTCGCTGCTGTTGTTGTCGAGAACGACGATCTCATCGGCAAAATGGACAGACTGAAGGCATTGCGCGATGGACGCCTCCTCGTTGCGGGTGATGATAATGACCGAGAGCGCCGGCACGGTCAGAATGCTCCGGCATCAAGGCTGCCACCGTCATTCGAATGCATCTGCAGCATCGGTTCCCGGCCCGTTAGCAAACTGAGGGTACTAACCTAATTCAACAAAGTCGAAAATCATTTCAGATCAAGGCTTTCATAAAGCGCCATCATTCGCTTGATCATGACATTGAAATCATAGTGTTCGGCCGCCGCTCTCACCCGGGCTGCGGTGTCAGGTCGTGACGACAACTGCAGCGCGTGCGCGAGCGCTGCAGCGAGGTCGCTTTCGCTGGCCGCATCGCAAACGAGCGTCGGCTCGAACCGCTCGACAAGCTCGCGCGCTCCACAGCCGGTGCTTACCACGGCGGGCAAGCCGCTGGCCATCGCTTCAATGACCACTGTGCCGAAAGGATCATAGATGGAAGGCAGCACGGCAACATCGGCCGCGCCGTACCACGGCAGCATGTCTTTCTGCGGCCCCAGCATCTTGAGCCGTGTGCCGAGACCGAGCCTGTCACCGGCCTGCCTGAAGGCGTTGGCGCGCGAATCATGGCCGATGACCCACAATTCAGGCCCGCCATCGAGCCTGGCGGCCGCCTTCATCAGTGCAAGCAGTCCTTTTCGCGCAAAGCCCGAGCCGACAAACAGGACGACCGGCCTGTTTTCGTCGGCGTCGAGCCGCGCGCGGATTGTCGCCCGATGCTGCTGGCGCAGCTGCGGGTTGAAGCGGTCGAGATCCACCCCGTTGGGAATATGGTGCACATTTTCCGCCGGATAATCGTAGTGACGGACAATGTCCTCGGCGACCATCTTCGAAATCGCTATGACAGCTTTGAGCCGTGGGCTGGCATAGGTTGCGCGCTCGAGGCGCAGCGTCTGGCGGTGAAAGGGGCTCAGCGCCATTGCCGCCCTGCCAAGCCGCGTTTCGAAACGCCGCCGCTCGGCAAGATAGGCGGCATGAACGCCCTCCCCGGCCCGGAAGACATCGCAGCACGGGAGACGATCGTTGCTCTGCACCAGCGCCGGCGGCATCTCGGCGATCTTGCGGCAGGCAGCTTGAGCAAAGGACGTCGCCCGCAGCGAACGCGGAAACCGGCGGCCGGCACAATGGATGAACTCGATGCCTTCATAACGCGGCCAGTCGCCGGACAGCACGGCCACCCGCCGCTGACGCGCGGCGAATGCGGCCATGATGTTTTCCAGCATGATCTCGCCTCCGCCAAAAGGCGCATAACGCTGGCGCACGAACAGGATCGGCCTGTCGAATTGAATTTCGGTGCCACGAATGCCGGCGTACATAGGGTCTGGGCTCCGGCCTTGTTGCCATCTGACGATGTCTATAGAGGCCAGCTCGCATCGGCAACACTTGGAAAGCTCCCCCGCCGGAACTCAGAACAGGCCTGTGTCCATTGTCCGCAACTGCTTGCGATTTGCCTAACGGTGCTGCATGTAGAAATTAACTGCAAACAGCGGATCAGCGCCAGCTCCAGCCGGTGACCGCCATGAGGGGAATCGATGGCTTGAGCAAAGCAACCTGGCCCGCCATTGTCCGCCGGACGATTACCGACACCGCCATATATCGGCTGAGACACACCTTCGGAAGACGGGCAGAAGTGTCATCGCTGCGGCCGATAACGCCCCTTAAAGCGAATGACCTGCCTTTGATCCTCGTCATCCGCAACGAGGCGGACAGGCTACCCCCGTTCCTGAAGCACTATCGCGAACTCGGCGTCACCAGATTCGCCGTCCTCGATGATCGCTCGACCGACGGCACAGCTGAGCTTCTGGCCGAGCAGCCAGATGTCGATCTATTCAGCTCGCCGATCACCTATTCGCAGTCGGACCTGGGAAACCTTTGGCGACAGCGGATTGTGCAGATCTATGGTCAGCCTCGCTGGTATCTGACCGTGGATGCGGACGAATATCTTGTCTATGACGGCATGGATCAGCATCCGCTCGGTGCGATGGCCGACTGGCTGAAGCGGCGCGGAATGACACGCCTGCTGGCGCCGATGATCGACATGTATCCGAGCGGAAGCATCTGGGACGTACCCTTCGATCCCATCGTGCCGCCATGGCAAGTTGCAGACCATTTCGACGGCAGCGGCTATGAGGTGACGAGGAGCCCCCGGCATCTCAAGATCACAGGCGGCCCGAGAACCCGGCTTTTCGCCAGGCAGCACAAGTTGACCAAGTTTCCTCTGATATATGTTGATCGCCAGACGATTTTTACGTCGATTCACTCACCGCTGCCCTACTGGCGAAACTATATAAAGGGATTGGCTGGCCTGCTTCATTTCAAGTTCTTCGCCGATTTCAACGACAAGGCGCAGGTCGCGGTGGCGGAAGGTCAGTATTGGAACGGCGCTTCCAAATATCGCCAGTATCATGAGGTATCGAGCGGTAAAGCCGCTCTCAGCGCGATGAGCGAACAGTCAATGCTGTACGAAGGCGCTCACAGCCTGTTCAAAACGGGTTTGATCGACAAAATTGATTGGTAGACGGCATTTCAAGCAGATGCCGAGCCGACATCATGCATAACCGAATGCTTTCATAAGCTGGGCACCTCGTCCTTGTACCAGGTCCTGTAGCTCGGCGTTTCCAAGTTCGGAGCGCCATCTTCCGCTCCCGTCATAGATCGGCTGATTGACCTGTTGGTTCCGGAGCACCGCATGTGGCGTCTCGCCGCTGGCGTCGGTCGGCTTGAACCACTGCTGCGGGTTCTTGTGATAGTCGAGGAGATCCGGCCTGAAAGTTACATCGAGAAAGCTGCATATCTGCTCGACGACTTTGGCCGGATTCTCGACTAGGTCCTCATAGCGATAGATCAGCACATCCGGCTTTCCCCGTTCCGCAAGAACCAGCGCATTGTCGTTGATCCAGCGGTCGAGAGCCTCCGTTGGGTCGCCAAGTCGTTTGATCAGGGACGCTACGACGTCGCGCCCATCTCGCACCGGCATGACGAAACGCGCACCGGGGACGAGCCGGCGAATGCGGGCGACACGGCGGATATGCCGCGGTGTCTTTTCAAGCAGCACGTTCTTTCCAGCATCGAGCGCCGCCCGCTTCAGTTTCCAGAAGCGGAACATGGCCAGTGGGGTCCACTTGAAGAAAATGTTGGTTTCCTGGAGCGGCAGGTAGACGTCGGGATGCGACGCAAGGATCGTCGCAATCAACGTCGTCCCGCTATGGCCGCAGCCGCAAATGAATCCGGTCCGCATCACCATGTCGGCAATGCTCCCTAACCCAAGGCGACCCGGGCGCGGTTATCGACGCGAGCGTAGCACAAGCCGTTCGTGCTAAAAACCTTGTCCAGCTTCTCCCAATATTCGAACTTAGCCAACTGCTCGTCACAATAGGCCACATCGTCCTCGGAAAGATATTCGCCGTAACCGCCTATCTTGCCCTTGCGCACCTTGAAGCTTTCGGGATCATTCGCATCGCGCGGCTGTAATATCTTGCCGTATCGATCGGACAGATCACCGGTCGATTCACTCACTTTCATCTTGTCGAACGTTCGGTTGTTCGCCACCTCGACAAGCGTCCGATCGTCAGCCTGCTGGTTCAGGAATCCAAGGATCGCGCGAAGGACACCAGCGGTATCCCGATGCATATCTTCATATTGAAGATACCGGATTTCGCGCATCCGGGGCATGGCCGAGAACCAATGCAGATTGAATCTGATGATCTTTTCAATCCCATGATTGTCGCTTCTGATAAAATCACTGAACGATCCCGCTGGAAGCATGTGGCGCTTCTGAACCTGAAAGTACCCTGAGACCACCGTATCTCTTGGATCGCGAACAAGCATTATTGTTCTTCTCTTCTTGTATCGAGATTTATTCTCCTTGAGGCTCGATTTCGGTCGAAGTAACTTGTGGTCAGTTCCGTCGTGAATGTATTGAACTTCAACTCCGAGATCGTCCAGCATGACACGTAGCCACGTGCGCCCCGATTTTGGAAAGGATACGATAAGAGGAAGAGGCGGCGCTTTGGCCTGGAAAAATTTTAGAAAGGACATGGGAGAGACCTCCTTTAGATTATCAGAGCTGGCGCCCGAACCGCTGCCGGCCAGACCAACCCCATTACTGGGCGCCTAAGCCTACGGCTAATTCGAACACAAGGCAGAAATGCCAGCAAGAATTGCGATCCTCTGCGGGGCGAATTGGCCTTTACTATATCCCGGTTCGGAATGCCTTATGTTTTTTGGCCTGTTGCGACGACTGTTCGACGCGGGCGCTCCATTCCACGATCCGTCGGCCGAACCCTTAATGCGGATCGCGTCGAAGCGTCTTCAGTGACGCCCTTTCGGACGACATGCATTAGCCACTCACTTTTGTGAGCCATGGCGCCAGGATGGCCTCGGCCTCGCCCATCACCACGGACCAGGGGCGTTCCCGTTTCGAGACCAGCACGGCCGATGGATAGTAGGGCGTGCGGTCGCCCTCGACCGGCCAGGAGCGCTTGAAGCCGTCGCCCAGAATGAAAATCGAGGGGATGCCGAGCGCGCCCGCCAGATGCGCTCCGGTATTGCTGATGGTCACCACGGCGTCCATCGCGGCAACCTGCGCGGCGAAAAGGTCCATGTCGACGAGCTGATCGACCGATCTGTCATGAAGAATGCGCTTCGGCTCACCGTCGGTCAGGAACTTCAGATCGGTCTCGATCTGGCCGTACTGCAGCGAGACGAACCGGAGGTCCGGTCGGCCTATCAGGTTTCGCCAGGCGGCAAGCGGCGGCAGGTCTTTGCCAGGATTGGAGCTGCCCCATGCGATACCGACCAACGGCCGTCCTTCATGCCGGTAGCGGGCGCGAAGTTCAGCGACCCGGGCCGGATCCGGCTTAAGGGGCACGAAATGCTCGCGGATCGTCGCCTCGTCGGTCTCGAAAACGGCAGTCAGATGCTGGACGCCGGCGAAGGCCTGCGCCTCGCCATAGGCAGCCTTGCCGTCAGCGCCGACCGGCCGCACATCGGCGGTCGGAAAAGTGCGCTGAAAGAGCGGTACCAGGCGGCGCTCGACCAGGACGATCGAACGGGCGGCGCGCCCCAACGCACAGCCGACGGAACTCGCATGATGGATCGCGGTGGCCAGACCCTGCTTTTCGGTTTCCATCAGATCGACAAGCAGTGTCTGGCCCGAAATATCCTGGCCCAGCCACTCGCCATCGACGCGGCCGTTGACGATGTGGCGTCGGGCGATCCTGAGTTCGGCGGCTGCGCCATAGGCGCCCATCCGCATCAGCGCCTTGCTGAGCTCGTCGATCAGGTGGACCTCGCCCCTCGACTTCGCAATGGATCCAAGAGCCAGGGCTTTCGGCAGTGCCGCCGGCCAATCGCGGGACTCGACGCTTCGCCGATAATCCGCCATCTGATCGGCAATGTCGCCGTCGCGCCAGCGAAGGAAGAGCTGCCGCCGGTGACGTCGGAACCAGACCTTGTATCTGTAGCCTGCAAGCGCGACAGCGCGGCGCAACCGGCCGAGAAGTTGGCTACGCTCCATCGCCAGCTCCGCCGATGATTTGCATGACCCGTCCGCCTGCTTCCTGGACTGCCGACGCCCAGGCTCGGCCGCCTTTTCGGACCAGTCGAACGCTCGGATATGCGGCGACGGTCTCACCGAAAGCAGGCCAGGACAGCCGAAATCCATCGTCGAGCATGACAATCGTCGGCACGCCGAGCGCCCCGGCGAGGTTGGCGCCGGTATTGCTGATCGTGACCACCGCGTCGAGCGCCGCAATTTGGGCGGCAAAGCGGTCCATGTCCGTCAACTGGTCGACTGAAGCGTCATGGATGATGCGCCCCGGAGTGTGGCGCTCGAACTCGGAGAGGGCCGGCCCGACATCGCCATATTGCAAGCTGACCAGGCGCCCCGGCAGGCTGCTGAACAGCGTCCGCCAATCGTCCAGAGCCGGCAGATCCTTGCTCTTGTTCAGGCTTCCCCAGGCAAATCCGATCAGGGGACCTGGGCCGCCATCGAGATAGGTGCCGCGCAGCTCGGCAACCAGTCGGCGGTCCGGCTCCAGCGGAACGAAGGGCGCGCGTGCCGCCGGGTCGTCCGGCCAGAAATGCTTTGCGAGTGTCTCGAAACCGGCAACGACATCGGCGTCCACTGCCGCCATGTCCTCTTCCCCTTCAATCCTGACATCAAGCGCAGGATATGTTCTGCGATAAAGCGGTGCCAGTCGCGGCTCGACGAAGACGATGCATCGACCGGCAGCCGCAGCTGCTGGACCAAGCAAAGACGCGAACTGGAAAAAGATCGCCAGGTCGCCTTCGCGACGATCGACGAGAAGCGTGCGACCCGCAAGATCACTGCCATCCCAATCGGGCCTGCCGCGCAGCTGCTTGCTCGCCGCCATCAACTGCCAGATGCGATTTCCTCCGTCGAGACGCCTCAGTCCACGCCCCGCTTTCTTGATCAGGCCGAGATCGCCAAGCTGCTCACCAAGCACGCCAAGCGCCAGTGCATGGTCGCGAGCAGTTTGCCAATCACCACGCTGCACGCTTTCCTCCATCAGCCTCATATGCCGTTCGGCGCTTTCGTCGGCGTGGCGCGAGGGACGTCTAAGAAGTTCCTTTGCCCGCTCGAGGACTTTCTGCAGCCGCTTGCCGACGGCGCCCTGCGGGCGCAGATCGGCGGTTTTTGCCTTCTGAAGGATGGTTCGTCTGTTCTGCACGGCGATGTTCTATCGTCCCCGGGGAGCGTCGGAAAGCGTCGTCAGGATCGACGAGAGCCGCCGGCCGGCCTCGTCGAGCACCAGCGACCAAGGGCGCCCCTCCTTGCGAATGACAATGCCATTCGGATACCAGGGTGTCCGGTCGCCGGTCACCGGCCATGCCGTCTGAAAATTATCGTCGATGAGGAAAACAGTCGGCACGCCAAGGGCTCCGGCAAGATGGGCCGCCGTATTGCTGATCGTCACGACAGCATCGAGTGCAGCGACCTGTGCGGCGAAACGGTCCATGTCGACCATCTGGTCGACGCTGTCGTCAAAGATCAGACGCGCGTCGTTGCCGTTGCGAAGGCGCCGCAACGCCGGCTTGATCTGCCCGTACTGGAGCGAAACGAATGTCGCTGGCGTCTGGGCGATGAACCGTGCCCATTCAGGAAAATCAGGCACGTCCTTGGTATGGGACTTGCTGCCCCAGGAGAGACCGACCAGCGGCAGATCCGTCATCGCCCGATAGCGCTTGCGGAATGCCTCGACGAGTTCAGGATCTGCCCGCAGCGGTACGAAGTCGGCAGCAAGCTTTTCGGCGTCGCGTCCGAACACCCAGGCGAGATCTTCGAAAGTCGCGTGTTTGTCGCCGACCACATCCCGCTGCGCCGGGACCACGGTCGCCTTCGGGAACGTTCGCTGCAGAATTGATACCAGGCGCGGCTCGACCCGAATTGTTGCGCTTTGGGCATAGGCAGCGGCAGCGCCGGCCAGTCGCGCGTGGCGGATAACCCGGCCAAGGCTGCGCGGATCATCCTCCACAAGATCGATCAGCAGTGTATCCGATCCGAGATTCTCGCCGGTCCACTCGTTGGCGCTTTTCCCTTTCCGCAGCCGGCGAGCGGAAAGCCGAAGCTCAGCTGCCCGCGCAAAGTTGCCAAGGCGTTCGAACGCCTGGCCCGCCTTCTGCATCAGCTCCGGGTCGCGATTATGATCGGCCGTGACAGCCATCTCATTGGTACCGACTTCAAGGCCTTTCCAGTCCCTGCGCACGATCAGGGCCTCAACCTTGGCCTGCAGCTCAAGAATGGAACGAGGCTGCCTGGGACTGAAAAACAACCTGCGCACCGCCTTTTTGTACCGGCGCACCTGAAGGCCCAGTCCACCAATTACATACCGGACATAGGAACCGTGATAAAAGCTGGTCATCGGCCTTCAGCGCAATACGCTCTGCCGCAGCTTTTTGCCGCTTTCGACCATCGGATCGGGCGTCTCCAGGTGGAATATCGAACGATATATCTCGCTGTGCTTGGCAAGCTGGTCATGCGTTCCAGCATCGACAAGCTGTCCGGCGTCAAACACGAGAATACGATCGGCCGCCTTGATTGTAGACAGCCTGTGCGCAATGCAGATCACCGTGCGCTGAAATGTGTTGTCGAAGGCTGCCTCCATAACCGCCCGTTCGTTTTCACCGTCAAGCGCGGATGTCGCTTCGTCATAGACGATTACCGCAGCATTCTTGAGCAGGGCGCGCGCGATGGCAACGCGTTGTTTCTGGCCGCCAGACAGGTTGGTGCCGCTTGGCCCGACAAGCGTGTCGAGCCCGTTTTCGAGCGCCGAAGCAAAGCTGGTGACCCGGGCGAGGTTCGCAG
Source organism: Mesorhizobium sp. M0768 (assembly GCF_040320195.1). Taxonomy (NCBI): domain Bacteria; kingdom Pseudomonadati; phylum Pseudomonadota; class Alphaproteobacteria; order Hyphomicrobiales; family Phyllobacteriaceae; genus Mesorhizobium; species Mesorhizobium sp. M0768. The sequence goes on from NZ_JAMYPD010000001.1 coordinate 11,535, forward strand.
CGGACTCGATTTCCTGATCCGTGGCATTCGGGCGGCCGTCGCGAATGTTGTCGCGAATCGAGCCTTCGAACAGGAAGACGTCCTGGGATACCAGTGCGATGTTATCGCGAACGTCGGCCAGGCTGATCTTCGAAATGTCCTTTCCGTCGATCAGGATCCTGCCCTTGTCCGGCTCCATCAGACGCAGGATCAGATTGACGATGGTGGTCTTGCCGGCGCCGGAGCGGCCGACGATCGCCAGCTTCTCACGAGGTCGCACGTCGAAGGAAACACCCTCGAGCGCGGGGCTGTTGCCGTCATAGGAAAAGGCCACATCTTCAAAGCGGATACCACCATCGACGTCGGTCAGACGCTCGCCCGCAATCGCGAGTCGCCGCTGCTCGGGCGTGTCGATCAAGTCATACATCTGCTCGACGGCGACCATTTGCTTCTGAATGTCGACATTGACCCGGGCCAACCGCTTGGCAGGCTCATAGGCAAGCAGGAACGCGGTAATGAAGGCCATGAATTCGCCGGGCGTCTTGCCGTTGCCGAGGGTCTGCCAGCTGGCGTACATAACGAAAAGCCCGATGATCACGCCGCCGCCGGTCTCCATCAATGGGCTCATCAATGCTGACGTCCGGTTGATCTGGATGCCACGTCTTTCCATCTTGCGGACGGCCTTTGCAAAGCTGGCGACGGCCTTGTCCTCGAGCTGGAAGGACTTGATGGTGCGGATGCCTTCGACGGCTTCCGTGCCGATCGACTGGACCTGCGCGGCCAATTCCGTCTCGCCCCTCGCCAGCGCCTTGAGCTTCCTGGTTATCGCGCCGACTGACAGGAACAGCATCGGCAGAACCGCCACGGATATCAGCGACATCACCGGGTCCTGCTTGACCATGACGCTGGCCAAGGCAATCAGGGTCAGCAGATCAGAGACGGCGCTGCTCGTGAGGGTGAGAATAACGGTCGCCCCGGCGCGCGCGTTGAACATGATTTTGGAGATGAATTTTGCCGGATGCTGGTTCGCGAAACGGCTGATGTCGAAACGCACCATTCGAGAAAATTGCCGGTTTTGCAGGTCCGAAACGATAGCCCGGCGAATCTTTCCCGTTGTGACGGTCTGGCAGTAGGCAGCTATGCCCTTGACCAGGAAAATGCCGATGATGACGACGCTGATACCCGATACAGCGGCAGCATCTCGCTCGACATAGATGGTGTTGATCATGACTTTCATGATCCAGGCCGTCGCGCCGACCGCGGCAGCAGCAGCGATCGAGCACAGCAAACCTGTCACATACAGCATCTTGTGCGGCGGCAGATTTTCGCCAATCAGACGCTTGATCAGCGGATATGCCGGGACCGTTGACACTCGTTTCTTTGCAATCATCTTGTCGCCGCCCGTTGCGATCCCGTCCGGTCTTCGTGTTGTCTTGAAGCACGAGACGGTTTCGATCACCTGTCTGTGGCTTCGTTCCCGACCGCAGTCAATGCCGAACCGGATCCTTGCACGTCATCGGCTTATGACTGTCGGTTCCTCGCGTCCGAGCATAGCGGATCCCAGCCACGCGGCTCTTGCGCCATTCGCCGTCGGCCGCGCTATGCCTGGTCAGTGTTTCGCGAGGACCATGAGATGGCTTCCAAGAGGCGATGTGTGATTGCTTTTGATTGAAAAGCCCACATCCGAAAGCACCGCGATCATCTCCTTATCCTTGCCAGGAGGGACGCGGGCAACGATCGTTTGAGCACGCCCGGCGATATCGCACAGCACGCGTCGCGCCTTATCCGCGCCGAGGCTCCACTGCATGTGATGGTAGACCGCCAGCAGCATGACGATGTCGTACTGCGGTTTGAGAACATTTTGCAGCTTCCGGCTGCCAAGATCGAGACAATCGAACTGGCTTTGGACCGGACAACCCAGGAAGATCATCCTGGCCGTCTCGATATGCGGCTTGAGAATGTCGATCCCATGGATCGAACTCGGTCCTAGCTTGGATATCTCATAGGCGACAATACCCATGTTGCAGCCAACATCGAGAATGGATTTCCCGGCGTAGTCGACCTCTGCTGAGAATAGGCCGTCCAGTCGGTCGTCCCACGTTCCCTTGAATCTCTTTTGCTTATTTGACCACCACAAATCATTGTTCTCCAAAAACGGCGCCGGACTGGTTTCCTTGACGGAGGGGGACTGTGCGCCCGGCCTAACTCGGTCTAGTAGCTGGCGCGCAAACGACACTGTCCTGAGCGTCCTGTAAACGCAACCGCGGGAGAAAGGAACTCCTGATCACAGCATCCTGCGAAGACGTTTCGGTAAGTTGACGAACACCCGGCCCGACAAATCGACATACTGGTTGGAAATGGCAACGTCGCTTGGCGCCCCCGTAGGCAAGGCAAGCCGTATTTGTTCTTGCTTTGTGCCGGCAGCTATGCTACTAATTTGCCTATGGTGCTCATTTGCACCAACGACCGTCTTGCCGCGACATGCGGTTTTTCAGCCAGGCTCGATCAAAGCTCGCCCGCATCGCGGGGCTTTTGGCCAATCACGGTCGAGCGCCGGCCTTTTCGGCAGCTTCCGAGAATGGAAATCGGAAAAGCAGCTTCCGGTTCTCGTCGCAGATTTCGAAGGAAAGACCTGTCAGGACCGGGCTGCCGCTGAGCAGGCCCTCGGCCAGGATTTCCTTGGCCGAGGCCATTGCGTTATCCTGAGCCGCGGACAAACCGTCCAACTCCTGACCCTCGAAATCTTCCGTCAAGCGGCCCTCATTGTTTCGGAAATGGAAAAAATATCTCGGCATGGCTGCTCCGGTCGGTCGGTTTCTCTAATGCATGTCGCGCAAAACTGTGCAGCGGTTTTGCGGCAACGACATGCACAAAAACAGGCACTTACAGCACATCGCATGAGGCCGATCGACGCGATGCGCATTAGTCGCGAGCGCCTCAGGAACAGCGTCGGATTTGTGCACGACAGCAACGTGCGATTTTGGCGTTGGGATTCATGGCATTTAGGCCTTCATGCGTCAGGTCGATCGAACAGCACCCCCAGCCCGTGTTCGAACGCACATGCCGCAATCATGTCGTCCAGGACTTTTCCGGAGGCCGGGCAATTCGGCATGACAGCCCTGATCGCGATCTCAGCCGCTGCGGTGGAAACCGCATCGTGGCGCCTCTTCCTGGTCTCCATGTATTGCTCGAGCAGAATTTTCAGGCGCCGCGCGGCAATCTCGTCAACGACCATCGTTCTCCCTCGATTCGGCACAATCCGTCTTCCGGGTCTGTCCTCCGGATGAAGGTCCGCTGCCATTGGGTAGCAGCGGACCACTCGGCTGGGTGAGCCAATGACCCGAGGCGGGGGTGTCTCGGACCGACACCACAATAGCTTCGGCAGGCCACTCGTTCCACAGACCGCTGTCGTTGGTAATTTTCGTACACTGAGCATTGCCGCAGACAGTCTGCGACGGTGGGATTTTTGCGTTATGCCCGTAGCCTGATAACCGGATCAGCCTCGGCTTCGATCGACATAGTTGTAGATGCCCGCGCCGATCGCGACCGCTCCTACAGTGATCAGAATCGATGGCACACCCATTAACGTGGCGATGATCCCCCAGACAATGGCGACGGCAATTGCGCCGGCCGTTCCCAGCACCAGTCTAAGCCGTTTCGACATTTTCCGTTTCCCCCAAAGTGCATCTTCCTTTTTTCTGGTCGAAATACCGCAATGCGGCAGCATTGTCTGCGCTTTGTTCAACTTTTTTCGCCGCCCCTGAGCCCGACCGCTGAGGCGTAAGCGATCCGTATGCGGCCTTGTTGCAAATACCCACTCGACAATCAGGAAGCTTGGGCGCGAGCCCGAGAAGCGAGGCGTCAGAAAGCGAGGTATCTATGCAAAATTCTCGGAATTTACTCCGGTTCTCGATCATGGCCATGGCGGCCACGACAACCGCACTAGTCATCACGGGCCTTACCCCCGTGACAACCGAAGCGACTTTGATTTGCCATGGGTCGGTCTGCCAGAAGGCGAGCAATGAAGGCAGTGCCTTCGGCACCAAATATCAGCGCAAGTGCACCTGCGAAAATGTAAACGAGGGCGCCAACAACCATCGCTCCCCACACAACCTCAACAACAGGCCCATCGGCGGCTCAAGCAGCAGCAGTGGTTCGAGCGGCACCAGCAGTTCGAGCGGCAGCAGCGGTTCGAGCGGCAGCAGCGGATCGAGCGGCACCAGCGGTTCCAGCGGCACCAGCGGTTCGAGCGGTAGCAGCGGTTCGAGTGGCACCAGCAGTTCAAGCGGCAGCAGCGGTTCGAGCGGTAGCAGCGGCTCCAGCGGCAGCAGCGGTTCGAGTGGCACCAGCAGTTCAAGCGGCGGCAATGACGGAACAAGCAGCGGCGGCTCAAGCGGATCGAGCAGTAGCAGCGGATCCAGCGGCGGCAACGACGGGACAAGCAGCAGCGGATCCAACGGCAGCGGTGGAGTGTAGCGGCTGCTCAAGTGGCACCAGCGGCGGCGGGTGGGCACACTACGTGACCCGTGGCGGCCGCCGACGACGATCAACCCTCATGACAACGGGAGTAGCAGCTTGACGCTCCAACCGAAATCCGCGACCGCGCCCCTAACCGGCCTTGCAGGACTGTTTGGTTATGCGCTGGCCGTCGGAGTGCTCGTCAACAGAAGCTGGCCTGTGCATTTGCAGGCCATGACTGTCATTGCAGCTACCGCGGCAGCGATGATCGCGGTCGACACGGCCTATTTCCAGACGTTCCGGAGGCGTTCGACGGGATTTCAGGCGAAGCCGATGCGAGCGCTTGAAGTCGAGCGCGTCGTGCGCAAGCTCATCGGCTTCATCGTCACGCTCACGACCATTGCCGCAGTCTACTGGATAGTGCCGGAATACCGGCGCGGGTTTTACGCCCCCTACTGGGCGGCGCTTTACGACACCTTGCCGGCGCTGCTCGTCGCCGCGCCGTTTTATGTTGCCTATGTCGACCGCCGGCAGACCGATCCGGAAGATTCATATGCCGAAATCGGTGCATTCGTCCTCAGCGGCGCCGTGCCGCAAAGGACCGAGCAGATACGCCAGCACGTGCGGGGCTGGATCGTCAAAGGCTTCTTCCTGCCGCTGATGTTCGTCTATCTGTGCTCCACACTGGGTTCGATCCTTGCCGGGCTGGAACAACCGTATCGATTCGACATCATGCGCTGGCACGCTTTTGCAATCGATCTCCTGTTCATGGTGGATGTTCTTGTCGCGGTCGTCGGCTACGTCTTCACGCTGCGCGTCCTCGACAATCATATCCGCACCGTCGAGCCCACCGTATTCGGCTGGCTGGTTTGTCTTGCCTGTTATGAACCCATCAACGCCGCCACCCGTGCCTACCTGAACTACGAAACGGGCGCCAACTGGACGGCGGTGATGCCCTCACCGGCGCTCCAGGTTTTCTGGGGGTCGGCGATCCTCTTCTGCATCTTGATTTTTGTCTGGTCCACCGTGAGCTTTGGCCTGAGATTTTCCAATCTCACCAATCGCGGAATCATCACCTGCGGACCGTATCGCTGGATCAAGCATCCGGCCTATGTTTCGAAAAACCTCTCCTGGTGGCTGGTCTCCCTACCTTTCCTCACCGCCGCAGGACCCGCTGAAGCGCTGCGGCACTCCGCCATCCTGCTCGCGCTCAATGCCATCTACGCACTCCGCGCCATCACCGAGGAATGCCATCTGTCACGCGACCCCGATTACGTCGCCTATCGCGATTACATCAGCGAAAACGGCGCCGTTGCTCAGCTCAAACGACTGTTCGCGAAAGCGAGTCGGTCGCCGATCAGGCGCTCAGGCTGAATGCCCTTGCTCGGACATCTGCGGCAGCTGGCCTATCGCCTCAAGGCGTGATCGCGATGCCGATCCTCGCCGCTCATCGGCAACGGCCGATCGCCCTCGAGCAGGCGGGTGATCCGGGCGAAGCCGGCAAAAGCCTTTCTCGCTTCCTCGGCCGACATCCGGCCGGCCATGGCCGCAGCGCAGCAATTCACGGCGCACTGGTAAACCGGCCCGCGCCGCCCGGCCGGCCATTTTCGCAAGAATGCCATCGCTTCGGCAACGCTGTCGATCTCCTCCACGGGCTGTCCCTGTCCGCGCAAAATCCGCACGGGCGAAAAGAATTGCAAGCGGTCCATCATTTCCTCCCCGTCGACCGGATGCGTGCGATCGAACCCCACTAAACTCGCGAACCCGACTTTGGTTCCCGGCAAAACATGGCTTGGCCTGAAAAATGTTTGCTGGACGAGACGAGCAACGGTCGACGCGCCCGGCAGCTCCAATTGGGTGACATCTTGCCCCAATTGGGTGGCATCTTGCCATTGTACGGGAACGTTAGCGCGGCTGATGCATTTCGATGCCACGAGCAGTCTTTTTGAGGGAAATGCCAAAACATGAGAATAGCCCATGTGGCGCCGCTCCATGAATCCGTGCCACCCCGGTTCTATGGAGGGACGGAGCGCATCGTCTCCTATCTGACCGAAGGATTGGTCGAGCTTGGCCATGACGTGACCCTGTTCGCCAGCGGCGATACCAAGACGTCGGCGAAATTGGTGGCGTGTCGCGAGCGCGCGCTCCGTCTCGATCCGCGCCCGCACAAATCCGAAACCGCGGCGCATCTCTCGATGCTCGCCGAGGTGAGGAGCCGTGCGCAACAGTTCGACATCATCCATTTCCATCTCAGCCACTTCCTGCATTTTCCTTTCTTCGAACACATGCCCGACCGGACGGTGACGACACCGCATGGCAGGCTCGACTATGTCGACCTGGCCCCGGCCTACGAACATTTTCCGCGCTTTCCGATGATCTCGATTTCGTGTAGCCAGAGAACCGGGCTACCCAGGGCAAATTGGCTGGCGACCATCCATCACGGGCTACCGATCAATACGTATGAGCCGACTTTCGAGACGGAGGTGGACGAGCCGTATCTGGCCTTTCTGGGCCGGCTGTCGCGCGACAAGCGCCCGGACCGTGCCATTGAGATCGCCTTGCGCTCCGGGCTGAAACTGAAGCTTGCGGCAAAGATCGGCGACGACGACCGCCCTTTTTTCCACGACACGGTCGAGCCGCTGATCGACGGCGACCGTGTCGACTATATCGGCGAGATCGAAGAGGACAGAAAAGCGGAATTCCTCGGCAAGGCGGCCGGCCTGCTGTTTCCGATCGATTGGCCGGAGCCGTTCGGTCTTGCCGCGATAGAGGCTATGGCCTGTGGCACGCCGGTGATCGCCTGGAAATGCGGTGCCCTGCCGGAGATCATCGACCACGGCGTGACCGGTTTCCTTGTCGATACGGTCGATGCTGCGGTCGCCTCGATACCGGAATTGCTGCGCCTCGACAGGCAACAGGTGAGAGCCGTGTTCGAAAACCGTTTTTCTGCCACGAGAATGGCCCACGACTATGTGGCTGCCTATGCGCGCCTGATCGGTACTCCCGGTGAAGCGAGAGCGTCCTGATCGGCGTCATTGTGGACGTTGGAAACGAAACGACAGAGCTTGTGACGTATGAATCAACTCGACGAGCGTAAGCTTGATCCCGCCGTAGCCCTTGCCTCCCTCGACGAGGTTGCGCCCCGGGAGCCGCACCGGCTGTTCGCCCTCAAGCAAGCCGACTGCTTCGCGGTGGCCGACGCCTATGGCGACATCCGCGGCGCCGGCGATGGCTTTTTCCGAGACGACACGCGTGTGCTTTCGGAATTCCGGCTGACGGTCGGTGGCCGGCAAATGTCGTTGCTCGGCGCCTCGCTCAGCCAGGACAATGTGCTTTTCACCTCGAACCTGACCAATCTGCCGATCCAGAGTGTCGGTGGTCGCGACATTCCGCAGGGCGCGATCCACATAGAACGCGTCAGGCTGCTTTGGCAGGACCGGCTGTTCGAGCGCATCACCCTTTCCAACTACAGCCAGGAATCGTCGGCCATTCGGGTTTCCTTGCATTTCGCAGCAGATTTCCGCGACATGTTCGAGGTGCGCGGTTCGACCCGGCTCAAGCGCGGAATAGCCCACGCAGCCGAGACCAGTCCGACATCCGTGGTGCTTCGATATGACGGGCTGGACCAACTCGTGCGCCTGTCGGCGATCTCGTTCTCGCAGGCGCCGGACAATTTGACCGCCAGCCGCGCGGATTTCCTGGTTGCGGTGACGAAGCGCAGCAGCGAGGTCCTCTATATCGAGGTCGGCCCGGAAGTGGCGGAGACACCCGACCGCGACCGTTTTCGGGCTGCAGCCGCCCGCGCTCGCTTCGGCATGCGCGCCAAACGCCGCCACGGCGCGACGGTGCACAGTTCTGGCCGCGTCTTCAACGACTGGATCGAACGCGCGCGCGCGGACGTGGCGCTGCTGACCACCGAGCTTGCAACCGGACCTTACCCCTATGCCGGCATACCCTGGTTCTCGACGGCATTTGGCCGTGACGGGGTGATTTCCGCATTGCAGATGCTGTGGTTGAATCCTGGGCTGGCGCGCGGCGTACTCGCCTTTCTCGCCCAGCATCAGGCGACCGAAACGTCGCCGTTCAGCGATTCGCAGCCCGGCAAGATCATGCACGAGACCCGCAAGGGCGAGATGGCGGCACTGCGGGAGCTCCCGTTCGGCCGCTATTACGGCGGCGTCGATACCACGCCGCTCTATATTCATCTCGCTTGCGCCTATGCGGATCGTACCGGCGACATGGCGTTCGTCGACAGCCTGTGGCCATCGCTCTGTGCAGCGGCCGAATGGACGGAGGAGACAAGCCGCGCGACCGGCTTCGTTACCTACCAGCGCGGCGCCGAGACCGGCCTTGCCAACCAGGGCTGGAAGGACAGTTTCGATTCCGTCTTCCATGCCGATGGCCGCATGCCCAAGGGGCCGATCGCCCTGGTCGAGGTGCAAGGCTACGTCTTTGCCGCGTTCCGTGGGCTGGCGGCGCTCGCCCGCCGCCGCGGCGAGGACGACAAGGCCGATCATTGGGAGGAACGCGCCGAAACCATGCGCGCCGCGGTGGAACGCCATTTCTGGATGGACGATCTCAATTTCTATGCACTGGCGATCGACGGTGCAGGCGAGCTCTGCAAGGTACGGACGTCGAATGCCGGCCATCTTCTCTTTGTCGGGCTGCCCGAGCCGGAACGGGCGCAGATGGTCGCCGATCAGCTGCTCTCCGCGTCGTTCCACTCTGGTTGGGGCGTGAGGACGCTGGCCGACGATGCGATATTCTTCAATCCGATGTCCTACCACAATGGTTCGATCTGGCCGCACGACACCGCCATGTGCGGTGCAGGCCTGGCACGTTATGGCGTGCGCGACAGCGTGGTCCGGCTGATGAGCGGCACGTTCGAATCGGCTGTCCATTTCAACATGCGGCTGCCGGAACTGTTCTGCGGCTTTACCCGGTCGCCGGGCGAAGCGCCCATCGCCTATCCCGTCGCGTGCCTGCCGCAAGCCTGGTCAGCGGGATCGGCCTTCATGCTGATGCAGGCCTGCCTTGGGCTCGAAATCGACGGCTGGAACAGCGAAATCCGGGTCACCCGCCCAAGGCTGCCGATCGGCATCGACACGCTGACATTGCGGCATCTGGGTGTCGGCTCGACAGTGGTCGACCTCACATTCCAGCGTGTCGGCGACCGGGTCGTCGCCTTTCTTGCCGACCGGTATGAGGGGATGGTGCCGCTCATCGTGCGCACTTGATGCCGCCGCGCTGCGGCGCATCGAAAATGACGCGCGCGTTGCAATCGTCCGGAACCGATAGCCTCTTTGTGCGTTGCAAAAATGGGCGGGGTGGGGACGCTGTCGTTGTCATACGGCGGCGAACCAGAAAACAAATAAAAAAAACGGCTATCGGCCGGCCGGAGGCGAGATCACATTCCATGTCAGATTATACTGTAAACCTGCTCTGGGTTTTGCTGATTGCAAGTTTTGGCTTTTCCGCTTTTGCCATTCTCCTGTCGATATCCCGCCAGCGCCGCGGTCGCGCAACGGCCGCCGCATACACGCCGAGCGAGGATGTCGCGTCGGAAGCGGCACGCAAGGTGCTGCGCGAGTTCGAAAAGAACGGCCAGTCGGCCGATGCGGCACTGGTCACGTGGTCGCCCGACACTTTGCGCAAGATCCTGGCCGACGACCTGCCGGACGCACAGGTCATCGTGGTGTCCAACCGCGAACCCTACATCCACAACATCAAGGATGACGGGGTCCAACTTTTGGTGCCGGCCAGCGGGCTGGTTTCGGCACTCGAGCCCATCACCCGCGCCTGTGCCGGCACCTGGATCGCCTATGGCGGCGGCACGGCAGACCGCCTCACCGTCGACAAGGACGACCGGGTGCAGGTGCCGCCGGGCAATCCGTCCTACACGCTGCGCAGGGTCTGGCTGACGGAGGAGGAATATCAGGGCTATTATCTGGGCTTCGCTAATGAGGGCCTATGGCCGCTTTGCCATATCGCCTTCACCCGCCCCGTGTTTCGCGCCTCGGACTGGGACGCCTACGAGGCCGTCAACCGCAAATTCGCCGATACGGTGGTTGCCGAAGCCCGCAACGAACGGCCGATCGTGCTGGTGCAGGACTATCATTTCGCGCTGCTGCCGCGCATGATCCGCCAGCGCCTGCCGGACGCGATAGTCATCACCTTCTGGCATATCCCGTGGCCTAATTCGGAAGTATTCAGCATCTGTCCGTGGCGTGAGCGGATCCTGGAAGGACTGCTCGGCAGTTCGATCATCGGCTTTCATACCCAATTCCATGCCAACAACTTCACCGAAAGTGTCGACCGCTTTCTGGAGAGCCGGATCGAACGGGCAGACGCGGCAATCTCCTATGGTGGGCAGACCACATTGGTCCACGCCTATCCCATTTCCATAGAATGGCCGGCCCAATTGCTGGCAAAACTGCCGTCTGTGGAGGAGTGCCGCGCCAGCGTGCGCGACAGATTCGGCCTGTCTGCGGATACCAAACTATGCGTTGGCGTCGAGCGCCTCGACTACACGAAAGGCATTCTCGATCGCTTCCATGCCTTGGACGAATTGTTCACGAGATATCCCGAATGGATAGGCAAGGTGGTTTTCCTGCAGATCGCCGCGCCGAGCCGGGGGACATTGCCCGCCTACCAGCAACTCCACGACGAATGCCGCCGCTGTGCCGAGGAGCTCAACCGGCGCTATGGCAGCGAGACATACAGCCCTATCCTGATGGTCGCCGAACATCATCGGCAGGAGCAGGTCTACGAGGTCTATCGTGCCGCCGACATCTGTATGGTCACCAGTCTGCATGACGGCATGAACCTTGTCGCCAAGGAATTCGTCGCAGCGCGCGACGACGAACAGGGCGTGCTTTTGCTCAGCACCTTCGCCGGTGCCTCGCGCGAATTGCTGGAAGCACTGATCGTCAACCCCTACGATGCGGCCATGATGAGCGAGGCGCTGTTGCAGGCGCTGACGATGACGCCGGAAGAGCAGCGCGAACGTTTGCGGCCGATGCGCGAGATGGTCCGCGACAACAATGTCTACCGCTGGGCCGGCAGCATGCTGCTGGACGCCGCGCGCCTGCGCAAACGCGGCGATCTCGACAGGGTGACCGGAACCGGCGAGCGCCCGCCATCGAACACCAACAACGTCATCTCGATGTTCGAGCGGGCTCGGAAGGCAGCGTCGTGAAAAGCTTTGAACAACCACCGGCGTTGAACCTGTCGGAAGGGCAATGGGCGCTCTTTCTCGACATCGACGGAACCCTGCTGGAACACGCTGCCCATCCCGACGCGGTGTTCGTCGGCGAGGAATTGCGCAATCTGCTCGAACGCATCGAGCGGCGGCTGGATGGTGCGGTCGCCTTCATCACCGGCCGATCGATTCCCGCCGTGGACAAGCTGTTCCACCCGCTGAAGCTGCGGATTGCCGGACTGTATGGGCTGGAGCATCGGCTGACGCCGAGCGGTCCGATCGATGCCGCCGACGCGCCGGCCGACATCGCCGCCCTTGCGGACGAGATCGAGGCCGAACTGGGCAGCGGCAAGGTCTATGTCGAGCGCAAGGGGCCGGTCCTTGCCGTTCATACAAGAGCAGCACCGCAACTGCTTGCACCCGCAATCCAGCTCGTCGAACAGGCATTGGCCCGGCTTCCGAAGGGTTATCGGGTGCTTCCGGGAAACGCCGGCGTCGAGCTCATGCCTTTGGAAGCCGTCAAAGGTGCTGCCATCCGGCGTTTCATGGACATTCCGCCCTTTGTTGGCCGGCGGCCGATATTCCTCGGAGACGATACATCGGACGAACACGGTTTCGAGGCGATCAATGAAATTGGCGGCATCTCCATCCGCGTGAAGCCGAACGGACCGACGGCCGCAACCTATGTCCTCGACGACGTGACGGGCGCAATAGCCTGGCTCGAGGCCAGTTTCGAGACGTCGGCGGTGGCCTGATCGCGCCGTGGCCCGGTTCAGCTGATCTTCCCGTCCACCATGTGAATGCGGCGATCCATGCGTGCGGCCATGTCGAGGTCATGCGTGACTGCCACGACCGTCTTGCCGCGTTCGCGCACCAGATTCTGCAGGATTGTGAACACCTGCTCCGAGCTCTTGCTGTCGAGGCTCCCCGTCGGCTCGTCTGCCAGGATAGCCACCGACAGCGATGGAGGAGAGTTGATGAGTAGGAAATCGCGCGCTTCGACCGATGCCGTTCTCAAGGAACTACGCGCCTTCGGCCTCACCTATCCAGGCGCCGAGACAAAGAGTCCGTGGCCTGGTCACGACGATCTCGCGGTGAAAGGCAAGACCTTTGCTTATTTGAGCCTTGAAGGCGAACCGTTCAGCATCTCCCTCAAACTCCCCTACAGCGGCGACGAGGCGAGAAAGCTCCACTATGCGTCGCCGACGGAGTACGGCCTTGGCAAGAGCGGATGGGTGACATTCGAACCAGCACCGGACGAACTGCCACCGATCGGACAACTGAAGTCATGGCTCGATGAGAGTTATCGCGCACAAGCGCCCAAAAAGCTTGCCGTCCTGATCACGTACAAGGTGGACTCGGGAGCTTAGGTCGAGCGATCGGTGTCACCCCCCGAATCGTCGGCGCTAGAAGCTCAACGACGCCACGCCGATAAGCGCGTTTCTCATTGAATGACTTTAAGCCCACGCCGGCAAATCGTCTGCTTGCCGGTTCCCCTGCGTCAGGCTTAACCTGCGTGCCATGCGTGGAGGCGCGTGCGGTAACAAGGGGAGGACATAGCAATGACCATACAAGACGCATCACCGGACCTGTACAATGAGGATCTCGCACCGGCGAAGGTTCGAAACTGGGGACCGTTCTCGATCTTCAACGTCTGGACGTCGGACGTCCACAGCCTGTGGGGCTACTATCTCGCTGCCAGCCTGTTCCTGTTCTGCGGCGGCTTCGTCAACTTCATCGCCATCGGTATCGGCTCGCTGATCATCTATGCGTTAATGAACATGGTCGGCTATGCCGGCGTGAAGACCGGGGTGCCCTACCCTGTCCTGGCGCGTGCCTCCTTCGGCATCTGGGGCGCCAACATACCGGCGCTGGTGCGCGCCATCGTCGCCTGCTTCTGGTACGGCGCGCAGACGGCGGCGGCCTCCGGGGCGATCGTAGCCCTGCTGATCCGCTCGCAATGGTTCGCCGACTTCAACCAGAGCACCCATTTCCTCGGCCACTCCGGGCTCGAGGTGATCTGCTTCGCCGTCATCTGGGCGCTGCAGCTCCTGATCATCCAGAGAGGCATGGAAACGGTGCGCCGCTTCCAGGATTGGGCCGGACCGGCGGTGTGGGTGATGATGCTGATCCTGGCGATCTATCTTTGCATCAAGGCAGGCACTTTCGCTTTCACCAGCGACATCCCGATGGATGTGCTGCTGGAAAAGACAAAGGACGCGGGCGTGCCGGGCACGCCGGGCTCCTGGACCTCGCTGTTTGCGGTGGCCGCGATCTGGGTGACCTATTTCTCCGCGCTCTATCTCAACTTCTGCGATTTCGCGCGCTACGCCCCGGACAAGGCATCGCTGCGCAAGGGCAACATCTGGGGCCTGCCGGTCAATCTTATCCTGTTCTCGCTGGTCGCCGGCGTCACCACGATCGCCGCCTTCGACGTCTATGGCGAGGTGCTGCTGCATCCCGACCAGATTTCGGCGAAATTCGACAGCTGGTTCCTGGCGGCGCTCGCAGCCCTGACCTTTGCGGTGGCGACGCTCGGCATCAATGTGGTGGCGAACTTCGTGTCGCCGGCCTTCGACTTCTCCAATGTCTTTCCACGCCAGATCGACTTCAAGAAGGGCGGCTATATCGCGGCGCTGATCGCGCTGGTGCTCTATCCATTCGCGCCCTGGGAAGGCAGTGCCGCCTCCTTCGTCAACATCATTGGCGCGACGATGGGGCCGATCTTCGGCGTGATGATGGTCGACTATTACCTGATCCGGAAGGGCGAGGTCGACGTCGAGGCGCTCTACAGGGAGAATGGCGAATTCCGCTTTCAGGGCGGCTGGCATGTCAATGCCTTCATTGCCGCCGGTATCGGCGCGGTCTTCTCCTCGATCCTGCCCAACTTCACCAGCCTGCTGCCGTCATGGTGGGGCGTCTATGGCTGGTTCTTCGGCGTGGCAATTGCCGGCGTCATCTATTACGTGCTGCGCACCATGGCACTCGGTGCCGGAGCCAGGATAGCCAAGGCCTGAACGGAGTCGGGGTGGCGCAAGCCGCCCCGTTCATTCTGCGACCATCTCGGCCAGGCGGCGCACTGTATTCCAGTTGCGCGAGGTGCCGATGCCGAGACGTTTGTGACTGACCGCCGCAAGCAGCCGCGAACTCGGCATCTCGCGGGAAAAGACGATCCAGATGTCGCCGCCGACAATCCGCAGCTTCTCGTTCTTGCCGGCATATGCCTCAAGCGCCGCGGCGGTCTCGGCGGGAACGGGCGCCCGCATCACGCGCACCGCCACCTGGTCCGCGGCCTCGGCCGATTCGGCTGGGAACGGATTGCCGGCCGCCAGCCTTAGCCAGCCGTCGGCGCAGCGCACGATGATGTCGACGTGGCGGCCGAAAGTCTTTGCGAACGCCGCCTCCAGCCGCTGCTCCAACGCCGCAAGTTCTGTTTCTTGCGCCTCGAAGACCAGATTGCCGGTCGCCACCAGCGTGCGCGGCTTATTCAGACCCAGGCCTTCGGCCATCGCCTTCAGATCGGACATGACGACCCGCCGCCCCTCGCCCAGGACAATGCTGTAGAGCAGCGCGACGTAAGTTTGCATGGGCGGCTAGTCTAGACCAGCCGCGACTGCTCTACCGCCGCCTCGATGAAGCTGGCAAACAGCGGGTGCGGATCGAGCGGCCGGCTTTTCAACTCGGGATGGTACTGCACGCCGATGAACCAGGGGTGGTCGGGATATTCGACCGTTTCCGGTAGCACGCCGTCCGGCGACATGCCGGCAAACACCAGGCCGCAATCCTCGAGCCGCTCCTTGTAGTCGACATTGACCTCGTAGCGGTGGCGATGGCGTTCGGAAATCTGAGTATCGCCATAGATCTCGGCGATCTTCGATCCCTTGGCGAGGTCGGCCTGGTAGGCACCGAGCCGCATGGTACCACCAAGGTCGCCGGTTTCCCTGCGCTTTTCCAGCATGTTGCCCTTCAGCCATTCGGTCATCAAGCCGACAACCGGCTCCTCGGTTGGACCAAACTCGGTCGATGATGCGTGCTCGACGCCGGCCAGCGAACGCGCCGCCTCGATGCAGGCCATCTGCATGCCGAAGCAGATGCCGAAATACGGCACCTTGCGCTCGCGCGCGAACTTCGCCGCCAGGATCTTGCCCTCCGAGCCGCGCTCGCCAAAACCGCCGGGGACGAGAATGCCATGGACCTTCTCCAGCCACGGCGCCGGGTCTTCCTTCTCGAATATCTCGCTTTCGATCCAGTCGAGCTTGACCTTGACCCGGTTGGCGAGGCCGCCATGCGACAGCGCCTCGATCAGCGATTTGTAGGCGTCCTTGAGGCCGGTATATTTGCCGACGACGGCAATGGTCACTTCGCCTTCCGGATTGTGGATGCGGTTGGACACCGCTTGCCACCGTTCCATGCGCGGCTTCGGCGCCGGATCGATGCCGAAGGCCGCCAGCACTTCCGAATCCAGCCCTTCATTGTGATAGGCCATCGGCACGTCGTAGATATGCGGGACGTCGAGCGCCTGGATGACGGCGCTTTCGCGGACATTGCAGAACAGCGACAGCTTTCTGCGCTCTTCCTTGGGGATCGGCCGGTCGGCGCGGACCAGCAGTATGTCGGGTGCAATGCCGATGCCGCGCAACTCCTTGACCGAATGCTGCGTCGGCTTGGTCTTCAGTTCGCCTGCCGTCGGAATGTAAGGCATCAAGGTCAGGTGGACGTAGACGGCGTTGTTGCGCGGCAGGTCGTTGCCGAGCTGGCGGATCGCCTCCAGGAACGGCATCGCTTCGATGTCGCCGACGGTGCCGCCGATCTCGCACAGCACGAAATCGTAGTCGTCATTGCCGTTGAGGACGAAATTCTTGATCTCGTCGGTGACGTGCGGAATGACCTGCACGGTAGCGCCGAGATAGTCGCCGCGCCGCTCGCGCTCGATGATGTTCTTATAGATCCGGCCGGTGGTGATGTTGTCTTGCTGGTTGGCCGAGCGGCCGGTGAAGCGCTCATAATGGCCAAGATCGAGATCGGTCTCGGCCCCGTCATCGGTCACGAAGACTTCGCCGTGCTGATAGGGCGACATCGTGCCGGGATCGACATTGAGATAGGGATCGAGCTTTTTGATGCGTGCGCGATAGCCCCGCGCCTGCAAGAGAGCCCCAAGGGCCGCTGCAGCAATGCCTTTTCCAAGTGAGGAAACCACGCCGCCTGTGATGAATACATATCGCGCCATGGGAGTCATCGCTTAACGCGGCCGAATTGATTCCGCCAGAGAAAAAACCGCCGCGAAGGCTTTTTCCCAAGAAGGCGCTCTGGTCGTTGGCGTATCAAAACAAAAGGGCCGGCGAGGCCGGCCCTTTTGGCACGATCTGTCAAAGCGTCAGATGATGACGACTTTGGTGCCTACTTTCACCCGGCGGTAAAGGTCCATGACGTGTTCGTTGATCATGCGGAAGCAGCCATTGGAGGCGCTGGTTCCGATCGACTGCGGCGCGATGGTGCCGTGAATGCGCAGGTGGGTATCTTTCTTGCCGTCGTAAAGATAGATGGCGCGCGCACCGAGCGGATTGTCGCCGCCGCCGGGCATGCCGTCCTTGTACTGGCCATAGTGCTTGGGTTCGCGCTTTTGCATATCCAGCGTCGGAATCCAGCGCGGCCATTCCTGCTTGTCGCCGACGGCAACCGTACCCTTGAACTGCAGGCCTTCCCGGCCGACCGCGATGGCATAACGGCGGGCGGTTGACGATGATTCGACGAGGTAGAGACGACGGGCGCTGGTATCGATGACGATGGTGCCGGGGTTGTAGCCGGTGAATTCGACCTCCTGCGGCACGAATTCCGCCTTGACCTTGAACTGCCGCTTGGCCTGCTTCCTTTCGAGCGCGGCGTCGAGCGCGCGTGTTTCCGGAAGCAGCGACATCGACGAAGAGGATGTGCCGCCGAACAGTCCCGCGAACAGCCCGACGCTCTGCGGCTTCTGCCCCACCGGTTCGCTGCGCAACTCGCCATTGTTGCCGGTCAGCGCAACGTTCATGGCCTCGGCCGGGATCGGCTCGGCCGACTGGATCGGCGCAGTGGGCGTAATCGGTTCGATGATGTTGACGGTCTTCTTCTTGGCCGGCGTGGCGTCAGCCACCTTGGCCGTTGCGAGCGGCTGGCTCTTCTTGGCAAGGAACGCCTGCCGTTCCGCATCGGCTTTGGCTTTCGCCGCCTCGCGCATCGCCAGCTTCCTGGCTTCGAGTGCCTTGGCGCGAGCGGCTTCCTTGTCGGCTGCGATCTTGGCTTCGATCTTGCGGATCTGCGCAAGGTCGTCCGGCGTCGGATCTTTCTTCTTCTTGAGAAGCTTCAATTGCGCTGCATCGCTTTTGGCAGCGACCTTGACGACGTCGGTTGTTGTTGCGGCTTTGTGGGCCGAGTTTGCCGTCGGCATGGCCGCGTAAGCGGGCGCACCTAGGCTGAGCACGGCACAAAGGCCGGCAAAAATGAAGCTGCGAAGCTGCATGGGGAAGATCCGATCGTTCAATGCTTGTTGCCCACGGCGTCGCCCGGCGCCCCCCAAGGACGCCGAGAATGCCGCGTGCAACGTATAATCGATTAGCCGGAAGCGCCTCAAGCGTGAGGCGCAGTCGAATCTTCGTGATCGTGCGGCATTTGCCGCGACTGTGTTCAAACGACAACAGATCGCGGCATAAGTTGCCCTATTACTGGTTGGGGACCTGCGGTGTGGCCGGCGCGGTGGCGCCGTTTGTCGCTGGCGGCGTCGCCGGAGCGGTTGCCGGCGGCGTCGTTGCCGCGCCATTGCCGGACGGCGGGGTCGGCGCCGTGGTGCCCGACGGCGGCGTCGGCGTCGTGGTTCCAGGCAATTGGTTGAGTACGCCCTTGCCTGCTCCGTCCGAGGTCGCCGGCACGCGATCGAGAATGTCGATCGGCTTCTCGCCATAGCGCGCAACGATCGACAGTGTCAGCGAAGTGACGAAGAAAGCGGCAGCCAGGATCGCCGTCGCCCGCGTCAGCGCATTGGCGGCGCCACGCGCGGTCATGAAGCCCGATCCGCCGCCGATGCCGAGGCCGCCGCCTTCGGAGCGCTGCAGCAGCACCACGCCGACAAGCGCGAGCACGACCATGAGGTGGACGACGATCAGTACGGTTTCCATAATTTACCCTGGCAAGGCCTTGTGCGGCCGCTGATTTGGAGGCGGCTCAATACAATGCTTTGACGGCATTTCCAAGCCCGTGGCCGGAATATGGGAAGCAATGCGTCCTTTGCAACGATTTCGGCGCCGGCCGTCCGCTCAAATGCAGCAACCAGCCCTTGTATCAAGCGATGTTTCGATAGGCTTCCGCGATGCCGAGGAAGTCCGCCGCCTTTAGGCTGGCGCCGCCGACCAGCGCGCCATCGACATTCCTGACGCCGAGCAACTCGACGGCGTTGGACGGCTTGACCGAGCCGCCGTAGAGAATGCGCATCTTGGCCGCCGTATTGCCGAGCTTCCGTGCCAGTTCTTCGCGGATATGCGCATGTGCCTCGGCGACGTCGGCGGCGGTCGGGGTCAAGCCGGTCCCAATCGCCCATATTGGCTCATAGGCAATGACGGTGTTGGAAACCGTGGCGTTTGGCGGGACCGAGCCAGCGACCTGGCGCGACAGCACGTCGAGCGTGGCTCCTGCTTCTCGTTCGGCTCTTGTCTCACCAATGCAGATGATGGCCACCAGCCCGGCGCGCCATGCGGCGGAGGCCTTGGCCTGGACCAAGGCATCGTCCTCCTTGCGATCGGCGCGGCATTCGGAATGGCCGACGATGACATGGCTGGCACCTGCATCCTTCAGCATCTCGGCCGAAATGCAGCCGGTGTAGGCGCCGCTTTCCTCGGTGTGGCAATCCTCTCCGCCGGCCCGCACCGGCGTGCGCGACAGAATCTCGGCGGCGTGCGCAAGCAAGGTCGCCGGCACGCAGACCACCGCTTCGGTCTCGGCGTCGAGCCCACTCATGAAGCCGTTGCCGATCATCCTGAGCTCGTTGAGCGAGGCGCTGGTGCCGTTCATTTTCCAGTTGCCGGCGACGAGCGGGCGGATTCCAGGCGTCATGGGATTTGTTTCTCCGGGCAATTTCCAGCTGGCCCTCACTATCAAAATCAGGCCACAAAGCAATCGACAGTGGGCAGGAAGGGCGCTATTGCGCTTGTTTCAGACTCGGCGCATGCGAAATGCGCAAAAATCGGAAGTACTCATGCTTGGTATGTTGAGAAGCGCGGCGGGGACCTGGGTCGCTAAACTGCTGCTGTCATTGTTGGTGTTGAGCTTCGCCGTCTGGGGCATCTCGGGCCGCCTGATGGGCGGTCTTGCCGGCCATGATGCCGTGATCACGGCCGGAGGCACCAAGGTCTCGATCAACGAATACCGCCTCGCCTACGATCGCCAGCTCAGCGTCATGTCGCAGCAATTCGGCCAGCGCATCAGCCGTGAGCAAGCGACGGCGCTCGGCATCGACAACCAGGTGCTGGCGCAACTCGTGTCGGGCGCCGTCCTCGACGAGCAGGCCCGCAAGCTCGGACTCGGCCTGTCAAAGGACCGGCTCGCCGAACTGACGCGTGAAGACCCGGCGTTCAAAGGGCCTGCCGGAAGCTTCGACAGGAGAACCTTCGAGTACCTGCTTCGGCAGATCGGAATGCGGCCGGAAGACTATTTGAAGAACCGCGCCCAGGTCGCGGTCCGCCAGCAGATCGTCGAGGCGGTTTCGGACGGCCTCAAGGCCCCGGATACTTTCTTCAAGGCGGTCGCGCTCTATCGCGGCGAAGATCGCACCATCGACTACCTGACCTTGCCGAAATCGCTGGTCGAACCGATAGAAGCGCCGTCCGACAGCGCGCTTTCGGCCTATTTCGAGGAAAACAAGAAAACCTACGCCGCGCCCGAATACCGTAAGTTCTCCTATGTCAGGCTCGAACCGGAAGACATCATGGATTTGAGCGCGGTGACCGACCAACAGGTCAGCGACGACTACAATAAGAACAAGGCGCGCTACACCACGCCGGAGATGCGCACCATCGAGCAGCTTGTGTTCAAGACACCTGATGCCGCAAAGGCGGCGCTCGATTCGCTCAGGACCGGCGCGACCTTCGACAAGATCGTCGCTGCCGAAGGCAAGACGCCGGCCGACACGCTGCTCGGCACGCTGGCCAAGGACAAGATCGCCGACAAGGCGGTCGCCGATGCTGCCTTCAAACTAAACGTCAATGAGGTCAGCCCGGTCGTACAGGGCGCCTTTGGTCCCGTTCTGCTGCGCGTCACCGAGATCAAGCCCGAAGTGGTGAAGCCGCTGGCCGAAGTGTCCGAGCAGATCCGCAAGGACCTGGCACTGGGCGAGGCAAGCCGCATCTTGCTGGACGTGCACGACAATTACGAGGATACGCGCGCCTCGGGCAGTTCGCTCGCCGAGGCAGCCGCCAAATTGAAGCTGAAGGTCATCACCATCGATGCCATCGACCGCACCGGCCAACGGCCGGATGGAAGCATCGTCAAAGACCTGCCGGAATCGCCGGCACTCATCAAGGCGGTGTTCGAATCCGAACCCGGAACCGACAATGAAGGCCTCACCACCGCCGATAACGGCTTCGTCTTCTACGACGTGAGCGCGATCACGCCTGCCCGCGACCGCACATTGGACGAAGTCCGCCAGAAGGTCGTGGCCGACTGGACCGCGGCGGAGACCACCAAACGGCTCACCGCAAAAGCACAGGAGCTCGAGAAGCGTCTCAAGGCTGGCGTCACGCTCGAGGTGATCGCCGGTGAGCTCAAGCTCGAAAAGCAGACCAAGCGCGGCGTCAAGCGCGATGCGGACGACGTCGATTTCGGCAAGGAAGGCGCCGCCGCGATGTTCGGCGTCGGCGAAGGCGGCACCGGGTTGATCCCCTCACCTACGGGCGACGGACAGATCCTGTTCAAGGTTGCCGAGGTGTTCGAGCCTGCCGGGGCCGATGCCAGCTCAGTGCCCCAGGACGCACAGAAGTCCTTCACCTCCGGCATGTCCGACGACCTGCTCGACCAGTTGGTGGCGCAGTTGCAGACGCAATATGACGTCCGCATCGATCAGGCGGCCGTAACCCAAGCCCTGGCCAGATGAGCGCGCTGAAGATCCACATCGCCAAGGTCGCCGCCGGCAGCGCTCTTTCCTTCGAGGAGGCGCGCGAGGCCTTCGACATCATCATGTCCGGCGATGCTACCCCCGGCCAGATCGGCGGCTTCCTGATGGCATTGCGCGTGCGCGGTGAGACCGTCAGCGAGATCGCCGGCGCCGTCGCCACCATGCGCGCCAAGATGCTGCGTGTCGAAGCTCCCGAGGGTGCCATCGACATTGTCGGCACCGGCGGCGACAATTCGCACAGCGTCAACATTTCGACCGCATCCGCTTTCGTCATCGCCGGCAGCGGCGTGCCCGTCGCCAAGCACGGCAATCGCGGACTGTCCTCGCTGACCGGCGCCGCCGATGTGCTGATCGCATTGGGCGTCAAGATCGACATCCCTCCGGAGACGATCGGCCGCTGCATCCACGAGGCCGGCGTTGGCTTCATGTTCGCGCCGGCGCATCACCCGGCGATGAAGCATGTCGGCCCGACCCGGGTCGAGCTCGGAACCCGCACCATCTTCAACCTGCTGGGCCCGCTTTCCAATCCGGCGAGTGTCAGACGGCAGATGGTCGGCGTGTTCCTGCCCGAATGGATCATGCCGGTGGCAGAAACGTTGAAGGAACTTGGTGCCGACCATGCCTGGATCGTCCATGGCGACGGCTATGACGAGATCACCACCACCGGCGAGACACTTGTCGCCGAACTGGCCGGCGGCGAGATCCGCAGCTTTACGCTGACCCCGGAAGCCGTCGGACTGAAGCGGCACACCAAGGACGAGTTGCGCGGCGGCGACGCCGCCCACAACGCCCAGGCACTGCGCGACATGCTGGGCGGCGCCGCCGGCGCCTTTCGCGATACGGTGCTGATGAATGCCGGCGCCGGGCTGGTGGTGGCCGGCAAAGCGACGACCCTCGCCGACGGCATGGTAACGGCGGCGCAGGCCATCGACAGCGGCCGCGCGCTGAAAGTGCTCGACAGGCTGATCGAGATTTCGAACGGTTAAAACCATGTCCGACATCCTGCGCAAGATCGAGGCTTACAAGCGCGACGAGATCACGGCGGCCAAGGCGCGCGTGCCGCTGGCCGAGATCAAGGCACGGGCGACGGATGCCGACGCGCCGCGCGGCTTTCTTTCCGCCCTTGAAGCAAAGCGCAAATCCGGCAGGTTCGCGCTGATTGCCGAAATCAAGAAGGCTAGCCCATCCAAAGGCCTGATCCGCGCCGATTTTGATCCGCCGGCGCTGGCCAGGGCCTATGCGAAGGGCGGTGCCGCCTGCCTTTCGGTGCTGACCGACGCACCCTCCTTCCAAGGCGCGCCCGAATTCCTCACCACTGCGCGCGCTGCCGTCGAGCTGCCTGCCCTGCGCAAGGATTTCCTGTTCGACCCCTATCAGGTCTACGAGGCCAGGGCATGGGGCGCCGATGCCATCCTGATCATCATGGCCAGCGTCGACGACGCGTTGGCAAGAGAACTCGAAGCGACAGCGTTCGGGCTCGGCATGGACGCGCTGGTCGAAGTGCATGACGAGGCTGAAATGGAACGCGCGCTGCAGCTGTCGTCGCGACTGATCGGAATCAACAACCGCAATCTCCGGACCTTCGAAACCAGCCTGCAGACCTCGGAGCGGCTGGCAGCGATGGTGCCGGCCGACCGCCATCTGGTCAGCGAGAGCGGTATCTTTTCGCACGACGATTGCCGCCGGCTGGAGCAGAGCGGCATTGCGACTTTCCTGGTCGGCGAGAGCCTGATGCGCCAGCAGGACGTGGCCGCGGCAACGCGCCTGCTGTTGACGGGCAAGGCGCCGGCAGAGGCCGTTTGAGGATGGCGGCCACCCTCACCCATCTTGGCGCGCAGGGCGAAGCCAACATGGTCGATGTCGGCGACAAGGCTGTGACGGTGCGCACGGCAGTCGCAGAAGGCTTTGTCGCGATGCGGCCCGAGACGCTGGACATGATCCTCGCCGGCGACGCCAAGAAGGGCGACGTGCTGGGCACCGCGCGCATTGCCGGCATCATGGCGGCCAAGAAGACGCATGAACTGATCCCGCTTTGCCATCCGCTGCTGCTGACCAGGATATCTGTCGATATCGAGGCGGACGCCGCGCTGCCCGGCCTGAAGGTGACAGCATTGACCCGCGTCACCGGTAAGACCGGCGTTGAGATGGAGGCTCTGAGTGCCGTCTCGGTCGCTTGCCTGACCATCTACGACATGGCCAAGGCGGTCGACCGCGCCATGGTCATCTCCGGCATAAGGCTGGTTGAAAAGACCGGCGGCAAATCCGGCGACTACAAGATCACCGGAGACGGGGCCACCGAGGCAGGCCGATAATGGTGCTGGTCCCAGTTGCCGAGGCGCTCGAGCGCCTGCTGGACGGCGCAGCAGCGCTGCCGGGCGAACGCGTCGCACTGCTGGATGCCGCCGACCGCGTGCTGGCGGAGCCGGTTGTGGCGCTCCGCACCCAGCCGCCGTTCAACGCCTCCGCCATGGACGGCTATGCCGTGCGGGCGGCCGATATCGCGTCCGTACCGGCAAGGCTTTCGGTGGTCGGCATGGCGCCGGCCGGACGCGGCTTTGCCGGAACGGTGCAGCAGCGGCAGGCCGTGCGCATCTTTACCGGCGCGCCGCTTCCCGAAGGCGCCGACACTATCGTCATCCAGGAGAACGTCCGCGATCTCGGTGGCGGCAGCGTCGAAGTGACGGAACGGACGGTGCAGGGGCGCAACATCCGCCGCCTCGGGCTCGATTTCGCCAAGGGCGATGTCCTGCTGCCCAAAGGCCGCCTGCTCGACCCGGCGGCCTTGTCGCTGGCGGCATCGGCCAATCACCCCGAGGTGCGCGTGGTCAAACGGCCGCTGGTGGCCATCATCGCCATCGGCGACGAATTACTGCCGCCGGGCAGCGATCTTGGCCCCGACCAGATCATCTCCTCCAACGCCTATGGTGTCGCCGCTGCCGCACAGTCGGTCGGTGCGCGCGCGCTCGACCTTGGCATCGCGCCGGACCGCAGGGAGGCGATCGCTGCGCTGGTTGAAAAGGCCGTGAAGGCTGGCGCGAACGTCATCGTCACGCTGGGCGGTGCCTCGGTCGGTGACCACGACTTCGTCCATGAGGTGCTGACCGGGCAAGGCATGACGCTCGATTTCTGGAAGATCGCCATGCGGCCGGGCAAGCCACTGATGTTCGGGCGGCTGGGAGACATTCGCTGCATCGGCCTGCCCGGCAATCCGGTGGCAAGCCTGGTCTGCACTCAGCTCTTCCTGAAGCCGCTGCTGGCGCGGCTCGGCGGCCGCGCCTTTCAGCAGGATATACGTCGGGCACGGCTCGGTGCCGCCATGCCGGCCAATGATCTCAGGCAAGATTATGTGCGGGCTGTTGTCATAGATGACGCCGGTACGCCCGTGGCGACGCCGTTCGGCATCCAGGACTCCTCGATGCTGAAAATGCTGGCCGATGCCAACGGGCTGATCGTTCGCGCGCCGTTCGCGCCTGCCGCGGCGGCGGGCTCCCCCTGCGACGTACTGATGCTACGCTGAACCTGCCTCACTCCGAAATCAAGGTCCGGGTCAGCGGATGGTCTGGATCGGCCAAACCGTCGATGATGTTGAAATGATGCCGGTCAGGCTCGACCACCGAGCTGGTCGCGGTACCCAGGCCGATCCAGATGTTGGCCAGCAACGCGCTCTGACGCAGGAATTCGGCGCGCTCGCCGCCGCCGGCCCAGCAGGTCAGGCGGGCCTTGTCCATCGGGCGCAGCAGCACCGGACTTTCGGCCTGCGCCTCGACCTCATCGATCGCCAGCGTCTCGTTCATGCCGGTGCGCATGATCGGGCGCAAATCGTGCACCCCCGAGATCGACACCACATGACGAACGCGCCGGACCACTTCGGTCGCCAGCGGCGTCGTCGCCGTAACCATCCGGCTAACAAGATGGCCGCCGGCCGAGTGCCCGGTCAGCATCAGCGGCCCTGCAACCATCGCCGCCGCCTTGCCGATCGCCGCGCCGACTTCCTTGACGATGCCGCCAATGCGTATCTGCGGACAGAGCGTGTAGGACGGCATCGCCACCGCATAGCCGCGATCAACAGGGCCAGCGGCAAGATGCGACCAGAAATTCTTGTCGAATTCCATCCAGTAGCCGCCATGGACGAACACCACGAGTCCCTTGGGCTTGATGGCCGGCAGGAAAAGATCGAGCCGGTTGCGTGGGTTGTCGCCATAGGCCATGTCGAGCCGCGCCCTGCCCTCGGTCGAAAGCACGTCGCGGAAAACCCGCGCGGGCTCGATCCAGGCCGCCGGCCAGCGATCGCTGCCGGCTATGTTGGCGCCGTTGGCATAGGCGTTGTCCCAATCGGCAATGTGACGTTCGAACACCCTGCGCCCTCCTTGGCATATGGCCTTGCAACGTAGCCGTAAGCATCGCGCGGCGCGTCGTCGCCAGCCTCACGGTTCCAGCTCTCGCATCAATCTCAAGTGACAGCTGCTTTGATGGCGAAGCGCGCATCCTTCCACGCACTGGTGTGCAGGATGTCCTCAAGCACTTTGACGGCCTGCCAGACATCGGCATAGCCGATATAGAGCGGGGTGAAGCCGAAGCGCATGGTCGATGGCGCGCGAAAATCGCCGATCACGCCACGTTCGATCAGCGCGCGCATGACTTGGTAGCCATGCTCATGCATGAATGAAATCTGGCTGCCGCGTTTTTCCCCATCGCGCGTGCTTTCGAGCGTGAGCCCGTAAGTGCCGCACTTTGCCTCGACAAGCTCGATGAACAGATCCGCCAGCGCGATGCTCTTCTTGCGCACCGCCGTCATGTCGACATCGTTCCAGATGTCGAGCGCGCCCTTCAGCGTGCGCATCGACAAGACCGGCTGCGTGCCGCACAGAAACCGGCGGATGCCGGTGCCGGCCGCATAGCCTGGCTCGAAGGCGAAGGGCCGTGCATGGCCCCACCAGCCGGTGAGCGGCTGCTGGATGTAGGAAAGATGCCGCTCAGCCGCATAGATGAAGGCAGGCGCGCCCGGGCCGCCATTCAGATATTTGTAGGTGCAGCCAACGGCAAAATCGGCGTTTGCCTTGTCGAGCTCGACTGGCATCGCGCCGGCGGTGTGGCAGAGATCCCAGACGATCATCGCCCCGGCTTCCTGAGCCCTGCGCGTCAGCGCCGGCATGTCGCGCAGTTCGCCCGACTTATAGTTGACGTGGTTGACCAGCACCACGGCGGTGCGTTCGTCGATCAGCTCTTCGATGGTCGGCGCGTCGACCCCCGAGAGGCGCAGCAGCGTATCTTTTCGCGTCGAAACCACACCCTCGGCCATGTAGAGGTCCGTCGGAAAACTATCGTCCTCGGCGACGATGACCTGCCGCTCCGGTCGCATGGCCATGGCGGCGTGCAGCAGCTTGTAGATGTTGACCGATGTCGTGTCGCAGACCACCGTCTGGCCGGCCGCGGCACCGATCAGGCGCCCGAGCTGGTCGCCAAGTTCAAGCGGCATGTTGAACCAGCCGGCCGTGTTCCATGCGCGGATGAGATCATGCGACCATTCTTCGGTCGCGGCCTTGTGCAGTTCATCGAAAGCGGCACGTGAAGCAGCTCCTAGCGAATTGCCGTCGAGATAGATCACTCCTTGCGGCAACACAAAGCGGTCGCGCATCGCGCGCAGCGGATCCGCGGCATCCATCGCCTTTATGGCCACGAGATCGGGAATTCCTGTCATGATTTGTCTGCTCCCCCAAGATCCAACGCAACGCCGGACACGCATCGACTGTTCTTCCATTACCTGGTTGCGCGCAGCAAGGCTCCACCGGCGAGAAGCAGCCTGACCAGGCGGTGGAAACTGGGACTTAACCCGAGGTTGGCGTTTTGAGTTCGTTTCGTTCACGGTGCATCGACCAAACCGCACAGTCGATACGGGTTCAATTCCGTGCCTTTTGCCGACCGACGGCCGATGCCAGTGCTGCCTTCTAGGAGGCCAGAAGGGCGCAAACGAAAGCAGAATCAAGGCGATGAGGCTCGCGGCGGTGAAAATGCGGTACGCCGGTAGGGGACGTCGTTTGTTTCCCGAGCCTTAACGCATTCATTAAACTTTAAACAGTTGCGGAACACAACTGGAACAGATAGTGTTTGTTCTGGGTTTGTTTTTCTGATTCTGTTGGGGGTCGCTATGCTGACACGCAAACAACACGAACTGCTTATGTTCATCCACGAAAGGTTGAAGGAAAGCGGTATCCCGCCTTCATTCGACGAGATGAAGGAAGCGCTCGACCTGGCTTCCAAATCCGGAATCCACCGGCTGATTACGGCGCTGGAGGAGCGCGGCTTCATTCGCCGTTTGCCCAACCGGGCCCGTGCGCTGGAGGTGCTACGCCTGCCTGACTCGATCGCCCCCGGCCTCAATGCGGCACGCAAGTTCTCGCCGAGTGTCATCCAGGGTAGTCTTGGGCAAGGCGCCCCTCGGCAAGGCAAGCCGACATCGTCGCGCGTGCCCGCAGCCGGAAATGACGACGATGTCGTCGCCGCCGTTTCGATCCCGGTGATGGGCCGCATCGCTGCCGGTGTGCCGATCGACGCCATCCAGCACCAGACGCATTCGATTTCGGTGCCGCCGGATATGATCATGGGCGGCGAGCATTATGCGCTCGAGGTCAAAGGTGATTCGATGATCGAGGCCGGCATTTTCGACGGCGACACGGTGATCATCCGCAATGCCGATACGGCGAGCCCCGGTGAGATCGTGGTGGCACTGGTCGACGAGGAGGAAGCGACGCTGAAGCGGTTCCGCCGCAAGGGCGCCTCGATCGCCCTGGAAGCCGCCAATCCGGCCTACGAGACGCGCATCTTCGGACCAGACAGGGTCAAGGTGCAGGGCAAGCTCGTCGGACTGATCCGCCGCTACTGAGCTCCGCCCTTGGCGCCGGCTTTGTCGGCCCTGCGGTATGGCGGCAGGCCCCGTGCCGCGCGTGAAAATTTCCGCTGCACGTGCCAGGGCCGGTATGATTTTTCGACGGCGAAGCGGATCTCGGCGCGTGTTGCCGCTTGTGGATCGAAATAGACGGCGGCACTTCCCGCGCGCGCCAGTTGCCGTTTGGTGACGACGAGGACCAGCCGGTCGTAGTAGCAGGGGTTATGGGCGGTGGCGTCGTCGATGACGACCAAGCTGGCAAAGGCGCAGGCTGGCCGCGCAGTATCGCGGTCCTTGGCTTGCGCGATGATCGCGCCGGATGGATGCCTGGCAAGGCAGAGGCCGTCCGTGCAAATGAACGGCATGCCCGGCGGTAGGTCGGCCGGATCGGCAATATCGAATTGCGGGTCGTTCTTTCCAGGTGTTTCCGGCGCGACGATAGCCTCTGATGTGAGCGCGCGTTTCCAGTTGTCGATGGTGAACTCATTCGGGCGTGCCCGGTTGACCGCGAGTTCACCGCTGCCGATCGGCAGCGCGACCAGCCGTGCGTCCTCCGAGACCAATACGTCGGGTATGCGTGTCTGCGTTGTCGTCAGCAAGCCGGCGAGCGCAAAAGGAAGTGCCGCCAGCCGCAACCACGTCGTCGCCATGCTGGCAATGACGAGGGCGATCGTCACCAGAAGGACGGATCTCAGCGAAATCAGCCCGACCGCATCGATGGGCGAGCGCTCCGAGATCCACCCGGACAGGGCGATCATCGCCGTCAGCCCCTTGCCCATGACATAGAGGAAAGGGCCATCCGCACCGAACGGCATCGCCAGCGCGCTGAGAACGGCGAAGGGCATGACGACCAATGAGACGATGGGCATGATGGCCAGATTGGCGAACAGGCTGAGCGGCGCCACGCGCTGGAAATGCCATATGGCGAAAAGCGCTGTGGCGCTCCCTGCAATGATTGAGGTCATCGCCAGACCGCACATGCCCAGCAGGACCTTTCGCGTGGCAAAGCGTAGCGGCGACCGCCGCGGCGGCGGCGTGGTGGCCCTGCCGGCGCGGTAATCGGACCAGCCTGCATAGGCGCCGACAAGGGCCGCCGTCGCGGCGAAGGACATCTGGAAACTCGGACCGACCACCTCGTGCGGCGATACCAGGATGACCGCGATGGCCGAGATCGCCAGGTTGCGCATGGTGAGCGCGGCCCGGTCGAACAGCACGGCGATAAGCATCACCGCCAGCATGATGAAGCTGCGTTCGGCCGCCACGACTATGCCGGAAAAGACGAGGTAGGCCGCAATCGAAAAAAGCGCGGCGGCCGCGGCATATTTCTTGACCGGCCGTCGCGATGAGAAATCGGGAAACAGCGCAAAGGCACCCCGCAGCAGCGCCATGATGGTGCCGGCGACCAACGCCATATGCAGCCCCGAGATGGAGATGATGTGGTAGATGCCGGTGCGCCGCATCGCTTCGTTGATCTCCTCGGGAATGCCGGCGCGCACGCCGACGATCAGCGCAGCAGCAATCTCGCCCTCGGCACCGCCGATGCGGCTGCGGATATGGTCGGCGATGGATTCGCGCGCGTCTTCGATCGCGGAAGAAAGCTGCGCGGCAAGCGGCATGCTGTCCGACGACACGATTTTCGGATTGCCGAGAAAAAAGCCGCTGCCGCCGATACCGGCGAAATAGCTGTCGAAGGAGAAATCATAGCTGTCGGGCCGCACCGGGCCGGTCGGCGGCAGCAGCCGCACATAGCCGGTGATCTCGGAACCGGCGGTCAGCTCAGCCGGTATCTTCATCGCCGAAACGCGGACCCGTTCCGGCATGTAGCGCAGTGTCGGCCTGGCGGTTGAGATCACATCGATTGTCAGCCTGATGCGGCCGCTCGCCATGGGCTCGTACGATACGACGCGACCCGTCAGCCGCGTCGAGATTTCGGAGCCGAGCATATGCGTTCCGACACGCCATGTTTCGAACTTGGCGGCAAGTACGCCAAGCGCGCAGAGCAGTGCCACCATGAAGCACAGGCGCGTCCTGGGCCATGACCGCGAGACGACGGCACAAAGGGTCGCGAGGAGCGCGATTGCGATCGGCTGTGGAAAGGCCGGCTCCACCGACAGCCCGAAATAAACGACCACCCCGCATGCGAGGAACACCGGCACCAGCAGGAAGGCGATGCCGCGGTCGAGTTCCAGACCGGCCGCTGTGGTTACGCTGTTGCGGATACGGGACGGTGACGGGAGGCGGAAACGCCTGCGCAGGCGTACGATAGGCTCGCCCGCGGGCACGAGAACCGTTGCTGGGTCGCTGGCCGGCAGCGACGGAGCATCGAAGCGCGGAGCAGGTAGCAATGCCGGTGCCGGCGGGACAGGCGGGGGAGCGGCAAACAGCAAGCGTTCGCTGACGTCGCTGCCAACGTCCTCGCCCTCGCCCGCACCACGGCCTCGCACAGCCATCGGGTCTGCCCCTTGCGCCCTCGACCTCCTATGCTACATGAACGCGCAACGCGCGAAAGTCCGCAAACCCACTTCCTTCGCCCGCCTGAGAGTTCCATGCCCGATAAGGTCGTCACCCGTTTTGCCCCCTCGCCCACCGGCTATCTGCACATTGGCGGCGCGCGCACGGCGCTGTTCAACTGGCTGTACGCCAAGCACACGGGCGGCACGATGCTGCTGCGTATAGAGGATACCGACCGTGAGCGGTCGACGGATGCGGCGACGGCAGCCATTCTCGACGGGCTTTCCTGGCTCGGACTCACCTGGGACGGCGCGCCTGTCTCGCAGTTCGAGCGCGCGCCGCGCCATCGCGAGGTGGCCGAGGAGCTGGTGCGCGTGGGCAAGGCCTATTACTGCTACGCGACGCCGGCGGAGCTGGAGGCGATGCGCGAGGCAGCGCGAGCCAAGGGGCTTCCGCCCCGCTATGATGGGCGCTGGCGCGACCGCGACCCGTCGGAGGCGCCGCCCGGCGCCAAGGGGGCGATCCGCATCAAGGCGCCGACAGACGGCGAGACGGTGGTGCATGACCGCGTCCAGGGCGACGTGCGCTTTCCCAACAAGGATCTCGACGATTTCATTATTCTGCGCTCGGACGGCAATCCCACCTACATGCATGCCGTCGTCGTCGACGATCACGACATGGGCATCACCCACATCATCCGCGGCGACGATCATTTGACCAACGCCGCACGCCAGACCGTAATCTATCACGCCATGGGCTGGGAGGTGCCGTCGATGTCGCATATCCCGTTGATCCACGGTGCCGACGGCGCCAAGCTGTCGAAGCGGCACGGTGCGCTTGGCGTCGAAGCCTATCGCGCCATGGGCTACCTGCCGGAGGCGCTGCTCAACTATCTGGCGAGGCTTGGCTGGAGCCACGGCGACGATGAGATCATGTCGATCGCCGACATGATTACATGGTTCGACATTGGCGACGTCAACAAGGGCGCCGCCCGTTTCGACTTCGCCAAGCTCGAGGCGCTTAACGGCGTGCATATGCGCCGGATGAACGACGCGGCGCTGCTCGACATCTTCATCGCCACTCTGCCCTATCTAGAAGGCGGCCCGGCAATCGCCGCTCGCCTCGACGACAGACGCAGGGCGCAACTGCTTGCCGCGTTGCCGGGCCTGAAGGAGCGCGCCAAAACGCTGGTCGAACTTGTTGAAGGGGCTGCATTCCTTTTCGTCGAACGGCCGCTGCCGGTCGACGAGAAGGCGGCGGCGCTGCTCAGCGGTGAGGCGCGCGCGATCCTGCGGGGCGCTCATGCGGCACTAGCCACGGTTTCGGAGTGGTCTGCCGCCTCAGCCGAAGCCGCGATCCGCGACTATGCGCAGGCCGCCGGCCATAAACTCGGCGCCGTGGCCCAACCTTTGCGCGCCGCGCTCACCGGCAAAAGTACCTCGCCAGGTGTCTTTGATGTGCTTGCCGTGCTTGGCCGCGAGGAAAGCCTGGCGCGGATCGCTGATCAAATCGATTAGCAAACTGGCCCAAGAAGATTGGCATTGAAAGGTGTGTTTCGCAGTGCAACATTGGGTCTTGGCCTAATCTGCCGCGCAGATTCAATTGCGGGCGCAAATGTGCGTATTCCGATGCTTTTGACGTGTTGGGTTCAGATATTTTGCCTTTGCCGGCCTGAGGAAACAAAAAGGAGTTTGCTATGACCGAACCTGCGACAAAAATGGAATTTGGCGGCAAAACCCAGGCATCGACGGCCAAGCTGGAACTCGGCGGCAAAACCCATGAATTCAAGATACGAAGTGGTTCGGTAGGACCTGACGTCATCGATATCGGTTCGCTCTACAACACCGCCGGCGTCTTTACCTACGATCCCGGTTTTACGTCGACGGCGAGCTGCGAATCGGAAATCACCTTCATCGATGGCGATGCCGGCATTCTTTTGCACCGCGGCTACCCGATCGACCAATTGGCCGAGCACGGCGACTTCCTCGAAGTCTGCTATCTCTTGCTCTATGGTGAACTCCCGACCAAGGCGCAGAAGGACGATTTCGACTACCGGGTGACGCGCCACACCATGGTGCATGAGCAGATGTCGCGCTTTTTCACCGGCTTCCGCCGTGATGCGCATCCGATGGCGGTGATGTGCGGCGTGGTCGGCGCGCTGTCGGCCTTCTATCACGATTCCACCGATATCTCGGACCCCTATCAACGCATGGTCGCGTCAATGCGGCTGATCGCCAAGATGCCGACGATCGCGGCGATGGCCTATAAATACCACATCGGCCAGCCATTCATTTACCCGAAGAACGAGCTGAATTTCGCAGCCAATTTCCTGCATATGTGCTTCGCCGTGCCTTGCGAGGAATACAAGATCAATCCGGTGCTGGCCCGCGCGATGGAGCGCATCTTCATCCTGCACGCCGATCACGAACAGAACGCCTCGACTTCGACCGTCCGCCTGGCCGGCTCGTCGGGCGCCAATCCTTTTGCCTGTATCGCTGCCGGCATCGCCTGCCTGTGGGGTCCCGCACATGGCGGCGCCAACGAGGCAGCCCTGAACATGCTGGGCGAGATCGGTCATGTCGATCACATCCCGGAATTCATTGCGCGCGCCAAGGATAAGAACGATCCGTTCCGATTGATGGGATTTGGCCACCGCGTTTACAAGAATTACGATCCGCGCGCCAAGATCATGCAGAAGACCGCGCACGAGGTCCTGGGCGAGCTCGGCATCAAGGACGATCCACTGCTCGACATCGCCATGGAGCTGGAAAGGATCGCACTGACCGATTCCTATTTCATCGAGAAGAAGCTCTATCCGAACGTCGATTTCTATTCCGGCATCACGCTGAAGGCGCTGGGCTTTCCCACCACCATGTTCACCGTGCTGTTCGCGGTCGCCCGCACCGTCGGCTGGATCGCGCAGTGGAAGGAGATGATCGAGGACCCGCACCAGAAGATCGGTCGCCCGCGCCAGCTCTATACCGGCGCGCCGGAACGGGACTACGTGCCAATCGCGAAGCGGTGAAGGTGGTGAATGGTGAATGGTGAATGGTGAATGGTGAATGGTGAATGGTGAATGGGAGTAGCGAAGCGTCGCTCCCTGTCCATAGAAACCACTATTCACAATTCACTATTCACAATTCACTCAGTTCCTCACCATCCCCATCACCACACCCGCGGCAATCTCGCCTGACGGCTTGGCGGTTGCCATACGCCCGGCAATGTCGGCAAAACCGTGCTTCTGCCAGGTGCGGTAGGCGGTATCGGAGAACAGCGCTTCCAACTGCCGCGCCAGATAATGCGGCCGCACATATTGATTGTAGTGTTCCGGCACAACCGGCCGGTCGGCAATGAGATTGGGCAAGGCTGCGCTCCATACTTTGATCAGCGGCTGCGCCATGCGCATGACCGGATCGAGCCGGTAGCAGGAGATCATCGGCACACTCGCCAGTGCCAGTTCCAGCGATACTGTCCCCGATGCGATCAGCGCCGCATCGGCCTTGCCGAAGGCCTGCCATTTGCGTTCGGCATCAAGGATGACCTCCGGCTTCTCGTCCCAGCTCGCGACCGAGGTCCTGACCAGGTCGGCGACGTGCGGCACCGTCGGTAACAGCAGGCGCAAGCGGTGTCCGCGCGCCCGCAGGATCGACACCGTCTCGCCGAACGGCCCGACCATGCGTCGCACCTCACCACGACGCGAACCTGGCAGTACAAGCAACGTTTTGACGTGATCTGCGGACAGGTCACGCGGCTGCGCCTGCGCCCTGGCGGCACTGATTATGCCCGGATCGTGTGCAAGGCGATGCCCGACATAGGTGCCGGGCGGCCCGCCCAGGCGAGCGAGTTCCTTCACCTCGAACGGCAGGATGCAAAGAATGTGATCGACATATGGCTTCATCGCCGCCGCCCTGCCCGGCCGCCACGCCCACACGCTCGGGCAGACATAGTGGACGATCGGGATAGTCGGATCGGCGGCACGCACCTTCTTGGCGACGCGCAGCGAGAAATCCGGACTGTCGATGGTGATAAGGCAATCGGGCTTTTCACCAGCAATCGCGTTTGCCGTCTGGCCGATCCGCCGCATCAGGCGCGGCAGGTCGCGCAGGATGGCGCTAAGCCCCATCAGTGCGATCTCGCTGCCGTCGAACAATGGCGCCAGGCCGAGCGCCTGCAAATGGCGGCCGCCGATGCCGACAAGCCGAACTTCGCGCCCGGTCATGCGCTTGAGCGCCTGCACAAGGTCGGCGCCAAGCAGGTCGCCGGACTCCTCGCCGGCGACGATGGCTATCTTTAACGGCCGCTCATTCGCCATGCGCCGGCTCCGCAGCAGGCAGGCCGATCACGAACAGGCCGAGCGCATTGGCACGTCCGATGGTGGCGGGACCTTCGAGCACTAGCGAGCGACCGGCTTCGACGGCAATGCCGGCCAGTCCGGCGGCATGCGCCGCCTCGACGGTCAGCGGACCGATGGAGGGTAGATCGGCACGCAGTTCCTGACCGGGCTTGGCGCATTTGACCAGAACACCGCGGCTCCCGCCGGCCAGCCTGCCGTGCCCACGCAACTCCCTTGTCCGCTCGAGCAGCCCGTCGGTGCCTTCGACGCCTTCCAACGCAATGGCGCGGCCGCCGACCGCAACAGCCGCTTGGCCGATATCCAGCGCGCCGATGGCTTTTGCCGCCGCGTGCGCCGCCTCGATGTCGCGCCAGTCGGATTTGCGTGGCGCCGTCTTGGTCAGCAGGCCTTCGGCGGCGACCAGCTCCGGCACGATCTCGTGAGCACCGACGACCTTGATGCCGCTGCGCTCGATCCTGCGCACGAACAGTTTCAGCACCGTATCGTCCCCCCGGGTTACACCGACGAAGAGGCTGGGTAGCCACGCGAGCAGGCCCAAATTGAGGCGCATGGCGCTCAGCCTGGGGCGGCGCGTGATATGACCCGCGGTTACGAGATGCGTGACGCGGTGCCGCTTAAGGATCGGCAGCAGCGAGCCGACGTCTTCCAGCCTCAAGGTTGCCTGCTCATAGGGCTCGAAATCGGCTATGCGATCGACCTCGCCGGCCGCCATCACGACGAAGGGCAATTTGCCTTGCCGGGCGAGCGCTCGGGCAATTTCGACCGGGAGACTGCCGCCGCCGGCGAT
The DNA here is from genome assembly GCF_040320195.1 of Mesorhizobium sp. M0768. Taxonomy (NCBI): domain Bacteria; kingdom Pseudomonadati; phylum Pseudomonadota; class Alphaproteobacteria; order Hyphomicrobiales; family Phyllobacteriaceae; genus Mesorhizobium; species Mesorhizobium sp. M0768. The sequence continues at coordinate 47,783 of NZ_JAMYPD010000001.1, forward strand.
GATGCCGACCTTGGCATCTGGCGCGAGATCAAGGCCTTTTCCGGCAGCCTCAATCTTCGTCATCTGCCCTCAGTCTTCATCATCGGTGTCGTCGCCGTCGCTACCCTTGAGGGACGGCACGGCGTAGTGCCGCTTGCCGCGACCGGCGATGAAGTCGACGATCTTCATGGCAGTCGGCGACGAGGCGAATTCCGCCTTGGCAAATTCGATGTTTTCGCCGACGGTCCGGGAGCGATCGAAGATCGTCTTGTAGGCTTTGCGCAGCAAGTGGATCTCCGAACGCGGCAGGCCGGCGCGCTTCAGGCCAATGATGTTGAGGCCGCGAAGGCTGGCACGGTTGCCAACAGCGATGGCGTAAGGAATGACGTCGCCGACGATCGCCGAGCAACCGCCGAGAAAGGCGTTATCGCCGATGCGGACAAACTGATGAACCGCGGTAAGGCCGCCGATGTAGACATTGTCACCGACTTCGCAATGCCCGCCTAACGTCGCTTGATTGGCGAAGGTGGCGTTCTTGCCGACCACGCAGTCATGGGCAATATGGGCATAGGCAAGGAAATTGCCGTTGTCGCCGATCGTCGTCTCGCCGCGGCTGGAATCGGTGCCGACATGCATGGTGACACCTTCGCGGATCGTGCAGTTCTCGCCGATCACCAGCGTGGTACGGCCGCCCTTGTGCTTGGTGTTCTGCGGCGGCCCGCCCAGTATCGCCATCGGATAGACCTTGGTCGATGCACCGATCGTGGTCGCGCCAATCACCGAGACATGGCTGACCAGTTCGACGCGGTCGCCGATCACGGCGTCGGGGCCGACGTGACAGAAGGGCCCGATGCGGGCGCCTTCGCCGATTTGGGCGCCTGCCTCGATGACCGAGGATGGATGGATGACTGTCTGGATTTTCATTAGCATTCGTTTGTCAGCCGCTTGCGACCATCATCGCCGAGATCTCGGCTTCCGCCGCCTTGGCGCCATCGACGAGGGCCTCGCAAGCGAATTTGAGAAGATTGCCGCGTTTCTTGATTTTCTTCACATGAATTTTCAGCTGGTCGCCTGGAACGACCGGCTTGCGGAACTTGGCATTGTCGATGGTCAGGAAATAAACCAGCGACGGCTTTTCCGTACCAAGGCTGCGGATGCAGATGGCGCCGGCCGTCTGCGCCATCGCCTCGATGATCAGCACGCCGGGCATGACCGGCTGGTCGGGGAAATGACCTTGGAAATGCGGCTCGTTTATGGTGACGTTCTTGATGCCGATGGCGGATTCATCGCCATCTATGTCGACAATACGGTCGATCATCAAGAACGGATAGCGGTGCGGCAGGAGCTTCATCAGCCGCATTATGTCAACCGCTTCGAGCGTCGCCGCTGCGATGTCAGCCATTTCCCCCCTCACCCTGTTTGCGCGTCCGTGCAAGTCTGCGCAAGGCCGCTATCTCGCGCATGGCTTCCGCCATCGGCTGCGCCGGATATCCTCCCCAAATCTCACCGGCAGGCACATTGCTCATAAACCCGCTTCTTGCCGCAAGCTTGGCCCCGGACCCGATGGTCAAATGATCCGCAAGGCCGACACCGCCACCCATGGTGACGTTGTCGCCTACCGTCACGGAACCGGAAATACCCGAAAGCCCGGCTATAATGCAATTGCGGCCGATGCGAACGTTGTGCGCGATCTGCACCAGATTGTCGATCTTGGTGCCCTGGCCGATGATCGTGTCGGACATGGCGCCGCGATCGACGGTCGTATTCGACCCGATCTCGACGTCGTCCTGGATGATGACACGGCCGATCTGCGGAACCCGCTCCGGACCCTTGGCGCCGGCCACGAAACCGAAGCCATCCTGGCCGATCCTGGCACCGCCATGGATGATGACGCGATTGCCAATCAACGCATATTGCACGCTGGCACCTGGACCGACATAGCCGTCGCGGCCAATCTGCGAGGACGGACCGATGACCGCATGCGGGGCAATGACGGTCCCGCTGCCGATGGCAGCGCGCGGTCCGATGATCGCACCCGCTTCGATGATCGCACCGGCCTCGACATGGGCGGTCGCATCGATATGGGCGTGCGGCGAGATACCGGTTTCGCCGGTCATCGGTCCAGGCGTTGCAGCGGCCGGAAAAAGCAGACGCCCGACCATTGCGAAGGCCTGCTGCGGGCGCGGATGCACCAGCACCGCGATGCCCGCCGGCGCCTTGCCGGCAAATTCGGCAGGGCAGAGAACCGCCGCCGCCCGCAGTGACTGCATCAGGGCGAAATTGCGCCTGCCATCGACGAAGACAAGGGCGTTCTCGCCGCCTTCGTTGGCGGGCGCCAGAGCCTCGATCGATACATCGAAGAGACCGGAATCAACAAGCGTCGAGCCGGTCAGATTCGCGACTTCGCCGGCCGTATACCGGCGTGAGGGCGCGAAGAACACCGGATCGGTCATTCCAGAAGCAATATCCAGCTAGCGCATGACCCCGAAATCGGAAATCGACCCTCGGAAAGGATCATGCGCAAATCAAAATGCTACAACGTCCTTTGCGCGTCCGATAGGACGCGCTGCGCTGTAGTGTCGGATCACTGCCATCCGGATCCAAACGAGCCGGAAGCATCATTGCCCGCACATCAGAAGCGGGTCGATATGCCGAAGTTGAATTCCTGCACGTCGTCGGTCTTTTCCTTCTTGACCGGGATCGCATAGTCGATGCGGATCGGGCCGAAAGGCGATGCCCACATCAAACCGACACCGACGGAAGCGCGCCATTCCATGCCGGTTGTCGAAGAATTGACAAGGCCACTTGCGATTTTGCTGCCGTAGAGCGTTGCCGCATCGGCGAACACAGCGCCACGCAAACCGAAGCTTTCGGGGATGACCGGCAGCGGGAACTGAGCTTCCGCCGAGGCATTGAAGTAGGTGGTGCCGCCGAGATGGTCATTGCTGTTGTCCGAAGCAACCGGGCCGATGCCGCCGTATTCGAAACCGCGGATCATACGATCGCTGCTCTGGAAATGGTCGAAGACGCGCAGATCGCCGTTGCCATAGCCTTGGACATGGCCGGCGCCGCCCGAAATGAGGCCCACCAGGTCCAATTGTTCGGACAGCGTCTGATAAATGCTGCCGCGCGCCGTGACCTTGATGAACTTGGCATCGCCGCCGACGCCAGCCACTTCGGTGCCGACATTGGCATAAATACCGTCATGCGGGTTCTTCATGTCGTCGATGGTATTGTAGATCAGGCCGAGGCTGACCGAGGACTTGAGCCATGGGCTCTCTTCAACGCCGTTTACGATCGCCTGGGAGACGTCGCAGGTGCCACCATTGATAACGGGAACGCAGCCCTCGTCGAACTCGTACTTCTCTTGCGCAATATTATAAGCCAGCTGCGTTGAGATATTGTCGGTGATCGGCAGACCGAAGCGGACGGTCGCGCCTGTCGTGTCGCTGTCGTAATGGTCGTAGTTTCGGCTCTGCTTGTAGATGTCGAAGCCGGCCGCGATCCGGCGGCCGAGGAAATAGGGTTCGGTGAAAGAGAAGCTGTAGTCGCGCGAGTTCTTGCCACCGCCCGCCGCCACCTTGATGAATTGGCCGCGACCGAGGAAGTTGCGCTCACTGACGGAACCTTCGACGGACGGACCTGACGTTTCACCGCCGCTCGAATAACCGGCGCCGACCGTGAACTCACCGGTCGATTTCTCGACCACATCTACCACCAGCACAACCTGGTCCGGCTCAGAACCCGGAACGGTGGAAATTTCGACTTTTTCAAAATAATCGAGCGCTTCCAGCCGCCTCTTCGCGCGCTGGATGAGCACCTGATTGAAAGCATCGCCTTCGCTGACATCGAACTCGCGGCGAATGACGTAGTCGCGCGTCCGATCGTTGCCGCGAATCTCGATGCGCTCGATATAGGCCTTGGTCCCCTGATCGACCGTATAGACGACCGAGATCGTGTGGTTCTCGAAGTTGCGGTCGCCGCGCGGCGTCACCTGGGCGAAGGCATAGCCGGATCCAGCGACCTTTTCGGTCAAGGCGATGATCGTGTCCTCGACGTTCTTGGCGTTGTAGACATCGCCCTTGTGGGTCTCGACCACCGATTCAAGTGACTTGGCGTCGACCTCGGGGATCGTGCTTTCGACGCTGACATCCCCGAACGTATAACGCTCGCCCTCCTGTACCGTGATGGTGACGGTGTATTTGTTGGTGGTGTCGTCGAGTTCGCCGACAGCCGAGACGACCTGGAAGTCGGCATAGCCGTGATTATAATAGAAGCGGCGCAGCAGCTCCTGGTCGGCGCGCAGCTTGTCCTCGTCATAAACGTCGTCGCGCAGCACGAACGACAGGAAGGACGAACGCTTGGTGGAGATGATGTCCGACAGCCGGCGGCTCGAATAGGCGCTGTTGCCGACGAAATTGATCGCTGCGATCTGGGTGCGGCCGCCTTCGTTGATGTTGAAGACCACGTTTACCCGGTTGTCGCCGAGATCCATGATCTGGGTGGTCACGGCGGCATCGTCGCGGCCGATACGCCGGTATGCGGCCTTGACCGCCTCGACATCGGCATCGAGCTGCTGTTGCGAGAAGGTGCCGCGCGGCTTCAATTGCACCGCGGCCTCAAGCGCGTTGTCCTTGAGCTTCTTGTTGCCCTGGAACAGCACCTGGTTGACGACCTGGTATTCGGACACCTTGATGACCAGCGTCGATCCGACCTGGTTGATCTGCACATCCGAAAACAGCCCGGTGCCAAACAGCGCCTTGACCGCATCGTCGATATCCGAACTGGAAAACGCCTTGCCGGGCTTGATCGTCACGTAATTGCGGATGGTGTCCGCGTCGACACGCTGATTGCCGGTGACTTCGACTCTGGAGACGACAGCCGCCTCGGCGGCCGATGTGGCAACGAACTGCACTGCGAGCGCGCCTGGTACAACCAGAGCGGCGGACATAGCCACCGCGGACGCGGCGCTCAGAAACTTGGATGCTGCCTTCATCGGGCTTTTGTACCTTTTCTCGAAGTCCCCACGGCGAGAAAACCGGACGTGCGGTAATTTCCCCTACCGTATTAACCGGATTTTCCCTACACGCAAGGCTTCTGGTTAATTTGTATTTACTTAACCCTGCGGCGTGGCTTTCGCGTCACGCATATCCCCACGCATGGTAAACGGCGTCTCAACATTGCTCGTGCCGAAGCCAAATTCCTTCATGATTTCAGCACCCAAACAGATCGTTCCAGAAAACAAAGCCCATGAACCCGAGCACCAATATGAGGCCGCTTCGGTAAGCCATTTCCATCATGCGTTCGGACACCGGCCGCCGGATGACAGCCTCCACGCCGTAGAACAGAAGATGCCCTCCGTCGAGGGGGGGAATCGGCAAAAGGTTGAGAATCCCTATCCCGACTGACAGGAATGCAACAAGCTGCACGAGCCATTCAAAGCCGAGCTTTGCCGCCTGACCCGACATCTTGGCGATCTTGATGGGGCCGCCCAGCTGGCACTTGTCCTCGCGACCGACAACGAAACGTTGCAGCAACTGGCCGGTACGCTGGATGACGTGTCCGGTTTCCTGGACCGCTGCCCCGACCGCCCCGGCCGGACTATAGGTGATCAGCCGCGGCTGGCCGAGTTCCTTGTTGTTGACGACGCCGATCACGGCCACCTGGACCTTGTTGCCCAGCGCGTCTTGTTGTTCCATCAAGCGCGGCGTCGCCGTGACGGTGATTTCCTTGCCGGCGCGTAGCATGACGAAGGTGATGCTGTCGCCCGCGCGGCCAGAGACCAGACGCTGGACGTCGGCGAAGGTCTCGACCTTGCTGCCGTCGACGCTGACGAATCGGTCGCCGGGCATGATGCCGGCCGCGGCGGCCGGACTGCCGACAGTGACCTCAGCCACCATCGGCTCCAGCACGGGCCGGCCATGGACGGAAAACAGCACGGCAAAGACGGCGATCGTCAGCAGGAAGTTGAACAGCGGCCCCGCCACGACGGTCGCCGCCCGCTTCCAGATCGGCTGCGTGTGGAAGGCGACCTTGCGTTCCTCGTCGCTCAGCGCCTCGATCTCCTCGGAGCTGGGCTGGCTCGACGTCGCGTTCATGTCGCCGACGAACTTGACGTAGCCCCCGAGCGGTATGGCGCAAAGCTTCCAGCGCGTGCCGCGGCTATCGTTGAAGCCGATGATCTCTGGGCCGAAACCGATCGAAAAGGCTTTTGCGCCGATACCGCACCAGCGCCCGACGAGGTAATGGCCCATTTCGTGGACAAAAACGACCACGGTCAGCACGAACAGGAAAGGCACCAGCGTGCCGAGGACAAAGCCCTCTGTGCTGAAAACCGCGTGAAAAATCTCGTTCAATTCATGCCCTCAAATTCATCCACGGCACAGATCACGCCGCGACTGTGACATCAATCCAGGCGAATCCATGACGCAGCCCCGCGCCGGCCCACCGACGATGCCGTTCAAACCGGAAACAGCCCCTGTGCCGGATGGTCGGCGGTCGCGGAAATCCAGCCGATGACGTATAGGGCGAAAGCCGCCGCGACAAGCCCATCTACCCGATCCATGATGCCGCCATGGCCGGGTATCAGCGTGCCGGAATCTTTACGGCCGTGGCGTCGCTTGACCCATGATTCGAACAGGTCGCCGGCCTGCGCGACAATCGAAAGCACCAGTGCGACCACGCCAAGCACGACGAGGTTGCCCGTTCCGGCTACGGCGGCCAGAAGCAGCCCGGCCACTACGCCGCCGACCACCCCACCGAGCGCCCCGCTCCGCGTCTTGCCCGGCGAGATCGACGGCGCCAGCCTTGGACCACCGATGGAGCGGCCGACGAAATAGGCAAAGATATCGGTCGCCCAAACCACGGCGAATAGGAACAGAATGGCCAGCAGCCCTGAATGGTCGCCGTCACGCAGGAAGGCCAGCGACAAGCCGGACACGGCCGCATAGGCAAGGCCGGATGCTTCCCACGGTCCTGCCCTGCGCATGGAAGAAGCGACGGCAGTGACAGCAACCAGAGCCGCGACGAGCGGCAGCAGCAAAGACGCAGGCAGGCCGGCGACGAGGGCACCAATAAAGACCACGATCAGCGCCTCGGGCAGAAAGCCGAGACCTGCCGTAGCACCAGCACCTGCCGGGGCAACGGGGCGGCTCATCCGCGTCCACTCGTAGAAGATGACCGCCGCCATGGCAGCGCAAAGCAACCGGAAGGACAGTCCGCCGAGCCAGGTCAGGGCAAGCGTGACGATGGCAAGCACGACGGCCGAAATGACCCGGAGTTGGAGGTTGCTCATTCCTCAGCCTGAGGCGACATCTTGGGCGGCAAGTCCGCCGAAGCGGCGCTCGCGGCCGGCGAAATCGCGCAGTGCATCGGACAGGTGCTCGCGACTGAAGTCGGGCCAGTAGCAAGGCAGGAAAACGAGTTCGCTATAGGCTGCCTGCCATAACAGGAAGTTGGACAGCCGAAGCTCGCCGCTGGTGCGGATGACAAGTTCCGGGTCTGGAATGCCCTCTGTATCGAGCGAGCTGGCAAAGGAATCGGCCGTGATCGCCTCGCTCTCGATCTCACCGCGCGCCACCGCCGCTGCGAGCTTGCGCGCGGTGCGCACGATCTCGTCGCGCCCGCCGTAATTGAAGGCAATGACCAGTGTCAGCGCCTCGTTGCTGAGAGTGAGCGTTTCGGCTTCCTCGAGCAGCCCCCTTATGTCGGGCTGCAGGCCTGCCCTGTCACCGATGACCCTGATCCGCACCCCACTCTGGTGCAGCTCGGCGAGGTCACGTCGGATGAAAAGCTTAAGCAGGCCCATGAGGTCGCTGACTTCGGATTTCGGCCGTGACCAGTTTTCCGACGAAAAAGCGTAGACGGTCAGGAAGGAGATGCCGAGGCCGGGGGCGGCGCGCACTGTCTTGCGCAGCGCCTCGACGCCGGCGCGGTGACCGGCCAGCCGCGGCAAGCCGCGCGCCTTGGCCCAGCGTCCGTTTCCGTCCATGATGATCGCGACATGCGCGGGCGTTGCCATATTCTCGCTTCCGGGCCAGGCGTGGCCAGACCCTAGACCTGCATGATTTCCGCTTCCTTGTCGGAAAGCAGGTGGTCGATGGTGCTGATTGTCTCGTCGGTCAGTTTCTGAACCTGGTCGGCCCGTTTGCGATGGTCGTCCTCACTGATGTCGCCGTCCTTTTCCGCCTTTTTCAGAAAGTCCATGCCGTCCCGGCGAACGTGGCGTGCGGCGACGCGGGCATTCTCGGCATAACCGTGCGAGATCTTGACCAGCTCCTTGCGGCGCTGTTCGTTGAGCTCGGGCAGCGGAATCCTGAGATTGGTACCGTCGACGATAGGATTGAAGCCGAGATTGGCTTCACGGATGGCGCGGTCGACTGCGCTGACCATCGACTTGTCCCAGACCGAAACCGAAATCATGCGCGGTTCCGGCACCGACACTGTTGCCACCTGGTTGATCGGCATGGTGGTGCCATAGGCCTGCACCTGGACGGCATCGAGCAGGTTGCTCGACGCGCGGCCGGTGCGCAGCGAAGCCAGATCATGCTTGAACGCGGCGATCGCCCCGTCCATGCGCCGTTTGAGATCGTCGTACTCGCCACTCATCATCGTCTCCTCGACCCGTTAACCCGGGTTCACTGCTTAGGCCCCTGTTCGAGCCTCATCCGCAACCGGTCCCTTTCGGGTTCATGGTCCGGTCAATCGTCTGCGACAACCGTGCAACGGCCGCCGCCCCTCAGGATATCGCCGAAGCCACCCTTCTCGTGGATCGAATAGACGATTATCGGAATGTTGTTTTCGCGCGCAAGTGCAATCGCCGCCGTATCCATGATCGAAAGCCCGCGTTTGATGACTTCGTCATGGCTGATCCGCTCGAAACGTGTCGCATGCGGGTCCTTCTTGGGATCAGCCGAATAGACACCATCGACCTGGGTGCCCTTGAATAGAGCATCGGCGCCGATCTCGGCAGCGCGAAGGGCTGCAGCCGAATCGGTGGTGAAGAACGGATTACCGGTGCCGCCGGCGAAGATGACGACCTTGCCCTGGTTCATGTAGGCGGTCGCCTGACGCTGCGAAAAACTTTCGCAAAGCTCGGGCATGGCGATCGCCGACAGCACCACGGCGTCGACACCGATCTTGTTGAGCGAGGTGCGCAACGCCAGCGAATTGATAACCGTGGCAAGCATGCCCATATGGTCGCCGGTGACGCGGTCTCCGCCTTTTGACGCAACCGCGACGCCACGGAAGATGTTGCCGCCGCCTATGACGACACCGACTTCGATGCCCAATGCGCGGGCCTCGGCGATGTCGGCGGCGATGCGGTCGACCACCGATACGTCGATGCCGAAATGCTGCTCGCCCATCAACGCTTCGCCCGACGCTTTCAGCAAGACACGTCGGTAGAGGGGCTTCACCGTCATCTGGTCCTCGTCATCGTGCGTGTGACGCGTTTCGGTGCGCCCCGAAACACTGGGCGTTCCGATACACGAAGGGCGCCCCGCTGCCCCGCGGCGCCCGAGCCGGAAGTTGAGATCGTGGACCTGGATAGCCGTCAGCTCACGCCGGCAAAAGTGCCTCGCATGAGCAGATCCGGCAGATAGCTTGCCGGCTTACCGCCAACCGCCTGCCCACCGGTCAGGCCGCCTTGTATTTCAGGGCCGAAGAACGAATACGGAAAGGGCGTGACCGGCCGGCTCACCGCATCGAGCCGTGCCCGAAGATCTTCGGGAATGTCGAAATCAAGCGCGCCGAGATTGTCCTTGAGCTGGTCAAGCCTGGTGGCGCCGACGATGACGGACGCAATGCCTGGCCTGTTTGCCGTCCAGTTCAGGGCGACCTGGGCCATGCTGCGGCCGAGCTGGCCGGCAACCCTCTCCAGTTCGGCGACGATTTGCCAGTTGCGATCGGTGAATTTCTGGAAACCGGGATTGGTCGAACCACGCATTGTCTCCAGCCGGCCACCATCCTCGACGATTGTATCGAAACGGTATTTTCCGCTGAGCAGGCCGCTGGCCAATGGACTCCAGACCATGATTCCGGCGCCATAGCGCGTGCCGAACGGCACGAACTCGTGCTCGATGTTGCGCTCGGCCAGCGAATATTCGAGCTGAAGCGCCGAAACCGGTTCATAGCCGCGATGCTCGGCGACGGCCTGCGCCCGGCTTGCGTACCAGGCCGGCACGTCGGACAGACCGACATGCCGGATCTTTCCGGCGCGCACCAGATCGTCCAGCGTCCGCATCACCTCCTCCGGCGGCGTCAGCCTGTCCCAGGTATGGAGGATGTAGAGGTCGATGTAGTCGGTGCCGAGCCGCTTCAGCGAACCGTCTATCGCCCGCAGGATGTTCTTGCGGCCGTTGCCCCCGGCGTTCGGGTTGCCCGGTTCGGCGTTGTAGGTGAATTTGGTACTGATCACCGCCTTGTCGCGCAGCCCGCGCTCGGCGATGAATTCGCCGAGCCAGGTTTCGGCCGTGCCACCGGTATAGAGATCGGCGGTATCGAAGAAATTGCCACCGGCTTTGATATAGGCATCAACCAAGGCGCGCGCGGTTTCCTTCTCCGCGCCCCAGCCCCATTCCGTGCCGAACGTCATGGTGCCGAGCGCCAGGCGGGTGACACGCAGCCCGCTGTTGCCGAGCGTGTAGTAGGACATGGTCATGGATTTCTCCTGCAGTTTGAAAAGCGGGATTGAGGTCTTGCCTGGGATACGCAGTCAGGCCTTGGCCAGAGCATCGACCACCACCTGGAAGCGGCGCGGATCGAAATAGTCGTGGTAGGCGCTGATCAGACCGCTCTTGAAGTGGAAAATCGCGATATTGCTGTTGGTGTATTCAGTGCCGCCGATCAGCACCGCGCGGTTCTTGTACTCAACGACGATCGCGTCCGAATCCGCTGCCGGATAGATGGCTGTCAGCTGCGAATCGAAGGATTCGAAATTACCGAAGAGGACTCGGAAGGCCGCCAGGATCGCGGCCTTACCATCGATGCTGTTTCCAAATCCTGCCTGTGGGTAGAAGACAAGTATACGGCCATCTTCAGCCCAAAGGTCGCCCCATGCCTCAATGTCGTTGCGGTGCATCAGATCAAAGAATTTACGCACGGTCTCGAGATTACGGGTTCGTTCGGAATCGAGGTCGGTCATTAGACGTCTCCTTGGCTGCTCGGCGATTGCCGTGTGATGCAGCCAAAGATGCGCCCTCCTTTCCCCGCCGATAAGATTGCATTATCCGAATGGACTATGCGATATCATGCATGAATGGACCGCGATCTGCTTAGCCACCTACCTGTAATCGTTGCCGTCGCGCGGCGTGGCGGCTTCGCGCCGGCAGCCGCCGAGCTCGGCATGAGCCCGTCAGCGGTTAGCCATGCGGTTCGGCTGGTAGAGGAGCGAATCGGCCAGCCGTTGTTTGCCCGCACCACGCGCAGCGTCTCGCTGACCGAGGCTGGCACCGCGCTTGTCGCTGCGGCGGAGCCGGCGCTGGAAGACATTGCCGACCGGATCGAACGTATCCGCTCTGTCAAAGGCCGGGCAAGCGGACTGCTCAGGATCAACGCGCCGCGTTTGGCGCTGCCTCTGGCGCTCATGCCCCTCCTGACGGCGATGGCGGAACGTTACCCTGACGTGACGGTGGAGATCGTCACCGACGAACGTCTGAGCGATATCGTCGGCGAGGGTTTCGACGCCGGCATCCGGCTGGGCGAGATGATCGCCGAGGATATGGTGACGGTGCGACTGACAGGGCCTTTCCGCAGCATCATCGTTGCCTCGCCGGCCTATGTCGGCCGGCGCGGGCGGCCATGGGCGTTGGCCGATCTCGCCGCGCACAACTGCATCGGCTATCGGCTGTTGCGATCACGTGCGCTCTATCACTGGGATCTATCCGATCAGGGCAAGGATATCAGCGTCGAGACACGCGGCAGCGTGGTCGTCAGCGATCCGCTGTCGGCAAGGGAAATGGCGCTTGCCGGTATCGGCCTCGCCTATCTGTTCGAGCCGCTTGTCAAGCCTGACATCGAGGCAGGCCGGCTGGTCGAAGTCCTTGGCGAGGCATCGATCGAGGAACCGGGACTGTTCCTCTATTTCCCGCGCCGCGCCGCGATGGCCCCGAAGCTCCGCGCCTTCATCGACACCGTGCAAGAAATCGGCTGGGCATCCTCGCGGATACCCGGCCGAAAAAAGCCTTTCAAACGAATAGTTACTTCTTGACCGCTGCCGCGACTTCCGCCGCGAAATCGGTCTCTTCCTTCTCGATACCCTCACCGAGCGCGAAGCGCAGATAGGCAGCGATTTTGGCTGGCGCGCCAATTTCGCTCTCGGCATCCTTCAGCGCCTTCTCGACGGTAATGTCGGGATTGAGCACGAAAGCCTGCTTGAGCAGCACGACCTCTTCATAGAACTTGCGCAAACGGCCTTCGACCATCTTCTCGATGATCGCTTCCGGCTTGCCGGACTGGCGCGCCTGGTCGGCGAAGATCGCCTTCTCGCGTTCCACTGCGGCCGGATCGAGCTCTTCGGTGGTCAGGGCCATCGGATTGGTGGCAGCGACATGCATGGCAACCTGACGGGCGAAGGCGTTGGCGGCATGCGCGTTGCCTGTCGTCTCGATGGCCACCAGCACGCCGAGCTTGCCAAGGCCGTCGGCGACCGCATTGTGAACGTAGGTTGCGACAGCGCCGTGCTCGACCGTGAGCTTGGCCGAGCGGCGGAAGCCCAGATTCTCACCGATGGTGCCGACAGCGTCCTTGATGGTCTCGGCGACCGATTTGCCCGATCCCGGATAGGGAGCGGCGGCAACGGCCTCGGTCTTGCCGCCATAGGCAAGCGCGACCTTCGCGACATTGGCGACGATCTCCTGGAACGCAGCATTGCGGGCAACGAAGTCCGTCTCGGAATTGACCTCGACGATCGCTGCCTCGCGGACGCCGGAATCTACGCCGATCAGGCCTTCGGCAGCGGTACGGCCAGCCTTCTTGTCGGCCTTGGAAATGCCCTTCTTGCGCAGCCAGTCGATGGCTTCTTCCATATTGCCGTTGGTCTCGTTCAACGCCGCCTTGCAGTCCATCATGCCCGCGCCGGTCAAGTCGCGGAGTTCTTTGACCTGTGCAGCCGAAATGCTCATTGTCGCCTCTTTGTCTAAATGCACTGACGCACCATCGATTTTCGATGATGCGCCTGGTGCTGGTAGCGCTTACCGCGCCAACATATTGGAAAGATGAAGGCCGCAGCCGGCCTTCGCTACTATGCTTCCGGGGTCTGGGCTGCCGGGCTCTCGGCGGCCGGGGTCTGATCGAGCGCCGGCTCGACCGGAGCCTCGACCGATGCGCCGATATCGACACCGAGCGCGCCCTGCTGACGGGCGATGCCGTCGATAGCTGCCTTGGCGATCAAATCGCAATACAGCTGGATGGCGCGGGCCGCGTCGTCATTGCCGGGGATCGGGAAGTCGATCTTGTCCGGGTCGCAGTTGGAATCGATGATGGCAACGACCGGGATGCCGAGACGCTTGGCCTCGAGAATGGCGATCGCTTCCTTGTTGGTGTCGATCACGAACATCAAATCGGGCGTCGAACCCATATCCTTGATGCCGCCCAGCGCCTTGTCGAGCTTCTCACGCTCGCGGTCGAGGTTGAGGCGCTCTTTCTTGGTCAGGCCCTGAGCCTCGCCGGCCAGCATTTCGTCGAGCTTGCGCAGGCGCTGGATGGAATTCGAGATCGTCTTCCAGTTGGTCAGCATGCCGCCGAGCCAACGCGAGTTGACATAGTACTGGGCCGAGCGCTGCGCGGCATCGGCGACGATGTCGGAGGCCTGGCGCTTGGTGCCGACGAACAGCACGCGGCCGCCCTTGGCAACAGTGTCGGAAACCTGCTTCAGCGCCTGGTGCAGCAAAGGCACCGTCTGCGAGAGGTCGATGATGTGTATGTTGTTGCGGGCGCCGTAGATATAGGGCGCCATTTTCGGGTTCCAGCGGTGGGTCTGGTGGCCGAAGTGAATGCCAGCTTCCAATAGCTGGCGCATGCTGAAATCAGGCAGAGCCATTCTTATTTCCTTTCCGGTTAGCCTCCACGGACACAGGCATTTTTGGACTTTGTCCTCGAACGCCACCGGAGGTTTCAGCCGGATTTCTCCCGGGCAGACACCAAAGTCCGTGTGTGGAATGAGCGCGCATATAGAGGGGAAGCGCGACAAACGCAAGCGTTGTGGCATCTTGTGGTTCAGCGCGCGGCGATCAGCGCACCAGTGTCATCCCCGCATCTTCCCCTTCGGCACCCGCACACGCCGGAAAACGGCGACGATCTCCTCGCGGCTGCACTCGATGGCGCCTAACCGCACTGCGCGGTCGCGCTCGAACCCGGTTATGTCATAGTGCGGTGCCGATGTCTTCGGCGGTCCTTGGTAGGACGCGCGCTTGATGCCGAGCTGCCCGGCAAAGCGATGCAGCTCGTCGGTGTCGTCTGCCAGCAGATGACACCAGCGGTGGCCGACCCATTTCCAGATCGCCGCATCGACATAGACCGCCACAGGCTTGCCGCACTCCTTCATCTTGCGCCGACCAACACACCGCTAACGATGATAGAAGGGATTGGCATAGAAAATGAAGCCGCCGCCAGCCTTGAGTTGCGTCATCGTCTTGGTGACGGTCTCCTGCATCCGGTCGTGCAGTTCGGCGAGTGCCTCCTCGACGGAGCCTTGATAGGCGTGCAAGCCTAGCGGCTCCGGTACCCGGACATAGGCGCGGCGTGGGCCTGCCGGCTGCGGCACGAAACGGTTGATCGTATCGCGCAGCGTACCCTTGCAATAATCGTTGCGGATCCGCTTCAAATGTTCGGCGATCTCCTCCTGCGTGATGCGCGGGTTGGCTGAGGCCCACCGCCCGACACGCTGCACGCGCTGGATCGCATCTGCCAGCGTTCGGACCTGCTTCTGGCTTCCGCTGCCATCCGTGCTTTCCCGCAGCCAGCGCCGCGAACGGCGCAAAAGGTCGGCATTGTCGAGCGTGCCGGCGTCGACCGAGACAAGTTCGGCAAGGCGACGGCCGAGTTCGGTCAGCAGGTCCTTTTGACGTGCGTCATACGAAGCCCGCTCATCGGACCGCAGGCCATATGCAGCCTCATCGCGAGACAGCAACGTCGCATAGATATGATGGATGCGCTCCGGCAGCGAATCGGCGGCACGGCGTTCGATTTTCAGGCTGTGCTCGACATAGGCGCATTCCTTTGCCAGCGCTGCCTCGACATTCCCCGTGAAAGCAAGCTTCCAGATCACGGGCGCGATCCAAACCTTGAAATCCGGATCCGTCAGGCGGCCGCGCTTCAACGCCTCGAACCCCATTTCGACCGCGCCCGGCAGCAGCGGGGCAATGATGTTGGCATGCCAGCCGACACCGCCTTCGGGATGCAGGAGCACGCCGTGCCCCGTCAGCGCCCAGACCACCGAATGTTCCTTGGCGGCCGCGCTGTTGCCCGGGATTTGCGCGATCAGATTGTTGGCCAACCAGAATTTCTGCATCAGCCGGCCAAGCCCGTTGACGACGCCGTGCGTGGCCCAGGATGCCGCCAGCGGGCTTACCCGCGAGACGACCTCCTTGTCGATCATCCAGTCGGTAAAGAATTCGGGATGGTTGGGCGTGATGAACGTCGCCTTGCCCGCGCCGCAACAAGCCTTCAGCCTTTGCCGGTCATCCTCTGGAAAATCGATGTGGCGGACATTGGCGATGCCGCGCAAACCAGCCAGACGGTTGAATGGCAACAGGTCGCGAAACCCCGGAATGCCGTGCAGCATGACAATCCGGTTGACGAATGTCATAGCGTTGATCAGCGTCGCATTGGGCCGCGGCGCCACAAAAACGTTGATCCTGCTCAACCTGCTCCCCCGCGGCGCATACCGTCATAAGACGTTGATAGGCAATTGCGGCATGCTCAAGTCGATGCGACTTGCCCCGCAAGATTAAGCGCTACTATCCCGGATAGCGGCCGGCGGCTTGCCGTTCACTCGAGCTTATTTAGACGGGCAGGTCTTAGGCTGATCGAACAGCGACAGATTGACCAATTTGCCGGTCATCGAGAATTCGCCATAGTCCATGACGAGATCGCGCGTGATGCCGTTCTTGTGCAGCTTGAAGCTGATCCGGTATTCCGGCACCTCCTCGCCGCCTTTGTCGGCATCATCGAAATAGGCGATGTCGACCGGCCAGTATTTGTCGGTGGCGAGCTTGGCCAGCGCCGGCGCTTCCGGATCGGCATTGTCGGCATCGGCTTGCTTGCCGACGACGACGGTGGTGGTCACCACCTTGTTGGCATCCTCAGAGCCGTCGAACAGGTTGGTTTCATAGAAACGCTCGCCCTTTTCCGCCTTGCCGATCATTTCGACCATTTGCTGGGTCGGGAACTGGGTCGGCGCGAGTTCCAGGCTGTTCTTCTCGGGCTTGTCGATATCGACCTTGAGACCGTTGGCTTCCTTCGTTGCGGTACCCTTGACCTCCTTGTCGAGGTTCTGGTCGACAAAGGACTTGTTGACGAAGGAGAAGGTCTTGCCCTCGGCATCCTCGAAGGTGGTCATCTGCTGGTCGGTCAGCCTGGTGTTGTCGCTGGTTACGATCTGGGTCACCAAACGGAACTTTACCGTATAGCCCTCGCAAGGCGAGCCGTTGAACTCATAGACCATGCGGCCGGTGATGCCGGTGATGCCGGAACGGTCTGAGGCCTTGTCGAGTGAAATGTCGTAAACAGCACGATGCGCCTGCAGCGCAGGCACGGCAAAAGCGGGAGCCGCCCAGGAAGCCGCTGTCAAGAGAACGGCGTTGAATGCAAGGCGCGTTGCGCGCATGGGGTGCTCCGATCATCGCGGCTAGTGGCAAGCCGCATGGAAAGATGGTCCAGCTTAAAAAAAGTCGTGGCGGAAGCGAGGCAAAAATAGCAATTTCGGCCCGGCCTGCGCGGCACCTTCAAGCAATAGGGAAATAGCATGAGCGAAACAATCGAAAAGCGGCTAAGCGATCTCGGCGTGACGCTGCCGGCCGCCGCCGCGCCCGCCGCCAATTACGTGCCCTATTGCCGGACCGGCAATCTGCTGTTCACCGCCGGGCAGTTGCCGCTCAAGGAGGGCAAGCTCCAGGCGAGCGGACTGCTTGGCCGCGATGTCGACACCGCGACCGGCAAGGAAGCCGCAAAATACTGTGCGATCAACATATTGGCCCAGGCTCAGGCGGCACTTGGCGATCTCGAGAAAATCCGTCGCTTGGTGAAGATCACCGTCTTCGTCGCCTCGGCACCGGATTTTGTCGAACAGCATCTGGTTGCCAACGGCGCCTCGGATTTTCTCGCCGCCGTGCTCGGCGATCGTGGCAAGCACGCTCGCTCCGCCGTCGGCACCGCCTCCCTGCCGCTTAATGCCGCAGTGGAAATCGAAGCGATCTTCGAAGTCGAATGACCGGGACTGCAACCATGACCGATCTTTCCTGGCTGACCGCCCGGCCCGTCGCCCATCGCGGCCTCCACGACATGAACAAGACGCGCTGGGAGAACACCCTTTCCGCCTTCGCTGCGGCGGCCGAGCGCGGCTACGCGATCGAATGCGATGTGCACCTGTCATCCGACGGCGTCCCCGTCATCATCCACGATGGCGATCTGCGGCGGCTGACCGGCGAGGACGGCTTCGTCTGGCAGCGTACGGCTGCAGAGATCACGGCGCTGAAGGTCGGCGGCACCGCCGACCATTTGCCGACGCTGCAGCAGGCGCTTGATCTGGTCGACGGCCGTGTGCCGATGGTTGTCGAACTGAAAGGTGCTGCCGGGCATGACGAAGGCCTGGTCGAAAGCGTCGGCAAGATGCTCAAGCATTACAAGGGCAAGACCGCGATCATGTCGTTCGACCATTGGCTGATCCGCGAGTTCCCGAAATATGCACCCGGCATACCCGGCGGGTTGACCGCCTACGGCAACGACAACCACCTGATCGAGGCGCATTTCGCCATGCTGGCGCATGACATCGCCTTCACCTCCTACGCTGCCGGCGACCTGCCGAACCGGTTCGTCTCCTTCGTGCGAGAGAGACTCGGTATGCCGGTGATCACCTGGACCGTGCACGACCAGCCTGCCGTCGACCTGACCTTCAAATATGCCGACCAGATGACGTTCGAAGGATTCGAGCCCGATCTGGTACGGCTTGCCTGAGCGGGCTTGTATGGGTCCGCAGCGAGCTTAAGTAAGCCTCATGGATCAAGGGGACGACTGTGAAAGACAAACGGCGAATGCGGAGCTGTCGATCCGCATCGCCGCGGGCATCGGCGCTTTTACCAGCGCTGAATGGGACAGCCTCGGCGGCACTACACGCGGCGATGCAGAATACGGCTACAACCCGCTTGTCTCATTCGCTTTTTTGAGCGCGCTGGAAGATTCCGGCTGCGCTGTTCGGCGCACAGGCTGGCAAGGCCATCACCTCAGGCTGGAAACCGCGCGAGGCATGTTGCTCGGAGCGGTCCCCTGCTATCTGAAGTCGCACAGCCAGGGCGAATATGTCTTCGACCATGGCTGGTCGGACGCGTTCGAACGCGCCGGCGGGCGCTACTATCCGAAGCTGCAATGCGCGGTGCCGTTCACACCCGTCACCGGCCCTCGCCTGCTGGTCGGCAGGGGCGAGGACATCCCCACCGTCAAGGCCGGTCTTGCGACCGGCCTGAAGGCGGTGACGGATAAGCTCGGCGTGTCTTCCGCGCATGTTACTTTCGCGCCGGAGGACGACGTCCAGGTATTGGCGGCGGCCGGCTTCCTGCATCGCACCGACCAGCAGTTTCACTTCTTCAACGAAGGCTTTTCGAGCTACAACGATTTTCTCACAACGTTAGCCTCGCGCAAGCGCAAGGCAATGAAGAAAGAGCGGCGCGAGGCCCTCGCCGACGGCATCTCGATCGACTGGCTGACCGGCAAGGATCTGACCGAAAAGGCCTGGGACGACTTTTTCGCGTTCTACATGGATACCGGCAGCAGGAAATGGGGCCGGCCCTACCTCAACCGCGATTTCTTCTCACTGATCGGCGAACGCATGGCCGACGACATCCTGCTGGTCATGGCCAAACGCAGCGGGCGCTACATTGCAGGTGCCATCAACTTCATCGGTTCAGACGCGCTCTACGGCCGCAATTGGGGCTGCATCGAGGACCACCCGTTCCTGCATTTCGAGGTCTGCTACCATCAGGCGATCGATTTCGCCATCTCGCGCAAGCTGAAGGTGGTTGAAGCCGGTGCGCAGGGCGAGCACAAGCTGGCGCGCGGCTACCGGCCCGTGACGATGCATTCGGCGCACTACATCGCCCATCCAGGTCTGCGCAATGCAGTGGCCGACTACCTCCAGCGCGAGCGGCGCGAAGTCGAGCGGATGAGCGAATATCTGGAAGAGCACACCCCGTTCCGCAAGGACATGGCGGAGTAGAGTAGCGAGCCCCAATCGCTCAGCCGAGCGGGCCGGCACGGCCGATGTCGACCGATCGTCTTGCCCGCCCGGAACAGCTTCGCTACACGAGACAGCGAGCCAAGAACCGGAGCGCGCGCCATGGCCGAAGCAACCTATGACAGCAGCAACATCTTCGCCAAAATCCTGCGCGGAGAAATCCCTTCGCACCGCGTCTACGAGGATGACGCGGTCATTGTCTTCATGGATGTGATGCCGCAAGGACAGGGTCACACGCTGGTGGTGCCGAAAGCGCCGTCGCGCAACTTGCTTGACGCGGATCCGGCGGTGCTTGGCCCGCTCTTCGCTCACGTCCAGAAAGTTGCGCGGGCCGTAAAGAAGGCCTTCGATGCCGATGGCGTCACGGTTATGCAGTTCAACGAACCAGCTTCGGGGCAGACTATCTTTCACCTTCACGTCCATGTCATTCCGCGCTTCGAGGGCATTCCCCTGAAACCGCACAGCGGACAGATGGAAAAGCCTGAAGTCCTGGCCGAAAACGCCGGCAAGATACGGATGGCGCTGGCAAGCTGAACCGGTGCAACCGCTCTGGCGGGCGCCGGGCGGTTAACCGGAAGGTGTCATAAAAAAAGCCCCGGTGCCGGGGCTTTTTTTGACTTGTGGATTCGTCAGTTCTTACGCGGCAGTTGCGGCACAAGGCTGCGCTTGCCACCATCCTTGCCTTTCGGCTCCGGCTTCGGCGCCACCGCCTTTTTCGCGGCGGGCTTCTTCGCCACGGCCTTCTTGGCCTTCGGCACGTCGTCCGGCTCTTCCTTCTTCGGCTTCACCGGCGCCTCGTCGGCGAGCGATTCGAGCTTCAGGCCGGTCTCGCCGGTTTCCTTCTTCTCGACGGTGACACGTACCGTGCCGCCCTTCTTGAGCTTGCCGAACAGCACCTCGTCGGCCAGCGGCTTCTTGATGTGCTCCTGGATGACACGGCCAAGCGGCCGGGCGCCCATGCGCTCGTCATAGCCCTTGTCGGCCAGCCATGCGATCGCCTCCTGCGACAGGTCGAATGTCACGCCGCGCTCGGAAAGCTGCGCTTCCAGCTGCATGACGAACTTCTGCACCACCTGATGGATGACCGGCACCGGCAGCGAGCCGAACGGAATGATCGCATCGAGACGGTTGCGGAACTCCGGCGTGAACAGCCGGTTGATCGCTTCGACATCGTCGCCTTCGCGCTTGGTCGAACCGAAACCGATGGCCGCGCGCTGCGCATCGGACGCGCCCGCATTGGTGGTCATGATCAGGATGACATTGCGGAAGTCGATCTGCTTGCCGTTATGGTCGGTCAGCTTGCCGTGGTCCATGACCTGCAACAGGATGTTGAACAGGTCCGGATGCGCCTTCTCGACTTCGTCCAGCAACAGCACGCAATGCGGATGCTGGTCGACGCCGTCGGTCAGAAGGCCGCCCTGGTCGAACCCGACATAGCCGGGAGGGGCACCGATCAGCCGCGAAACGGTGTGGCGTTCCATATACTCCGACATGTCGAAGCGGATCAGCTCCACGCCGAGCGACGCGGCGAGTTGCTTGGCCACTTCCGTCTTGCCGACACCGGTCGGACCCGAGAACAGGTACGAGCCGATCGGCTTTTCCGGTTCCCGCAGGCCGGCCCGCGCCAGCTTGATGGCCGAAGTCAGCGCGGTGATCGCGGTGTCCTGGCCGTAGACGACGCGCTTCAACTCGATGTCGAGGCCTTGCAGCACCTTCTCGTCGTCGGCGGAAACCGTCTTCGGCGGGATACGCGCCATCGTGGCGATCGTCGCTTCGATCTCCTTGATACCGATGGTCTTCTTGCGCTTGGCTTCCGGCACGAGCATCTGCGAGGCGCCGGTCTCGTCGATGACGTCGATCGCCTTGTCCGGCAGCTTGCGGTCGTTGATGTAACGCGCCGAGAGCTCGACTGAAGCCTTGATCGCCTCGCTCGTGTAGCGGACCTTGTGGAACTCCTCGAAATAGGGCTTGAGGCCCTTCATGATCTCGATGGCGTCCTCGACAGTCGGCTCGTTGACGTCGATCTTCTGGAAGCGCCGCACCAGCGCGCGGTCCTTCTCGAAGAACTGGCGGAACTCCTTGTAGGTGGTCGAGCCGATGCAGCGGATCGCGCCCGAAGACAGCGCCGGCTTCAACAGGTTCGACGCATCCATGGCCCCGCCGGAGGTGGCCCCTGCCCCGATCACGGTGTGGATTTCGTCGATGAACAGCACGGCGCCGGGATAATCCTCGAGCTCCTTGACGACCTGCTTCAGCCGCTCCTCGAAATCGCCGCGATAGCGGGTGCCGGCCAGCAACGTGCCCATGTCGAGCGCGAAGATGGTGGCATTGTGCAGCACTTCGGGAACGTCGCCCTCGACGATGCGCTTGGCGAGGCCTTCGGCGATTGCCGTCTTGCCGACGCCAGGATCACCGACATA
Source organism: Mesorhizobium sp. M0768 (assembly GCF_040320195.1). NCBI lineage: Bacteria > Pseudomonadati > Pseudomonadota > Alphaproteobacteria > Hyphomicrobiales > Phyllobacteriaceae > Mesorhizobium > Mesorhizobium sp. M0768. The sequence continues at coordinate 69,626 of NZ_JAMYPD010000001.1, forward strand.
GAGCGGGTTGTTCTTGGAGCGGCGGCACAGCACCTGGATGGTCCGGTTGATCTCGCTCTCGCGACCGATCAATGGATCGATCTTGCCGGCCTTGGCCTTGTTGTTCAGGTTGACGCAATAGGCAGTCAGCGCGTCCTGCTGCTGCTTCTTCTTGCCGCCTTCCTCTTGCGGCTCGGCTCCGCTCTGGCTGCCTTGCTCGTCGTCGGCGCCGCGCGGCGTCCGCGTCTCGGAAGCGCCGGGGCGCTTGGCGATGCCATGCGAGATGTAGTTGACCGCGTCGTAGCGGGTCATCTGCTGTTCCTGCAGGAAGTAAGCGGCGTGGCTTTCGCGCTCGGCGAAGATGGCGACGAGCACGTTGGCGCCGGACACTTCCTCGCGGCCTGACGACTGCACATGGATCACCGCGCGCTGGATGACGCGCTGGAAACCGGCAGTCGGCTTGGAATCTTCATCGTAGCCGGTGACGAGGTTGTCGAGCTCGGTGTCGATATAGGTGAGGACCGTATGCTTCAACTCGTCGAGATCGACGTTGCAGGCACGCATGACAGCGGCCGCCTCGGTGTCGTCGATCAGGGCGAGCAGCAAATGTTCAAGGGTTGCATATTCATGGTGCCGCTCATTGGCGAGCGTCAGCGCTTGGTGAAGCGCCTTTTCCAGGCCTTGGGAGAAAGCCGGCATGTTACCTCACTTCTTCTCCATCACGCATTGCAGCGGATGCTGATTCTGTCGGGCGAAATCCATGACCTGAGACACTTTGGTCTCGGCCACCTCGAATGTATAGACCCCGCACTCGCCCACCCCATGATTGTGAACATGAAGCATTATGCGTGTGGCGGCTTCGCGGTCCTTCTGGAAAAAGCGCTCCAGCACGTGGACCACGAATTCCATGGGTGTGTAGTCGTCGTTAAGAATGAGGACCCGATACAGACTGGGCTTCTTGGTCTTGGTTTTTGTGCGCGTGATGACGGCCGTGCCGCGACCGGCCTCATTGCCGTTGCTGCCGTTCTGCATTCGCACCACGTAGCTCGTGGCAGTCAAACCTATAGTCACGTAGTCCTGCCTCTTTCGAATCCTCATGCATGCTCGACATGTAGGTGTTCGATGGACGATTTTAAGCCCTTCTGTTTAGCTGACAATATGGCTAGGTGGCCAAACTTGACCGATTTTTCAAATCGTGAAGACCGCAGGCCCCCGATTTCGAGCTGGCATGAAAAAACCCGGCCGCGCGTTCGCGACCGGGTCTGTCTTTGCAAGCCCAAGGGCCGGCTCGGAATGTTCGTCGAATTTACTTCGCCTTGGCGACGATCGATTCGAACGGCTTGTAAGCTTCCTTGGCGAGTTCGGCATAGAGATCGCCAAGCTTGGTGGCCTCGGTGACGAAGCTCTCATAGGACTGCTTGGCATAGTCGGACTGGATATCGATCGCCTTGTCCAGCGACTTGGCGGAAAAGAGCTTCTCGACAGCGGCGCTACCGGCTTCGAAGCTTTTCTTGGTGTACTCACCGGCCTCGGCGGCGATAGCCTGCGCCCCCTTGGACAGCGAGGCGAAGCTCTTCAATCCGGTGTCCGCAAATTCCTTGCCGTATTTGCTGAAATCTTCATAGGTCTGGGTCATTTCACGCATTCCCTTGAACGGTTGCCTTGGACGATAGACGCGGCTTGTCCGGGCCGCGTTGTGCAATGCGTGTAAATATATTGTGCAGTGCACAAAAGTCAAGATTCCCGCGGCAATGCGGATCGTGAGCTGCCGGCATTCGCTAAGATTCGAATAAAGAGAAGCTCAATCCCACAGAAAATGGTGAACGCGGCGGTTACCATAAACGGATTGGTAACGCTGCCTGCGTTAGCGTGGCCGGAGGTGAGGCAGGACCCTTTGCCGCCTCCAAGGCAACGGAAATTCAAAGGAACTATCAGTGCGTAAGGCGTTGTCGGGCTTCGTTTCCAAATCCGTGTCCCCCTTCAAAACGATCATGATCCTCGCCATGGCGATGAGCTTCGTCGTCGCGGACGCGGCTTCATCCATGGCGGCCAAGTCGGCGGCCATCGTCATCGATGCCAAGACCGGCAAGGTGCTTTATTCGTCGGATGCCGATGGCCGGCGCTATCCGGCTTCGCTTACCAAGATGATGACGCTCTATCTGACGTTCGAGGCGTTGGCGAAGGGCAGGATCAGCAAGAATTCCCCGGTCGTGTTCTCGGCCAATGCCGCTGCCGAACCGCCGACGAAGCTCGGCGTCAAGCGGGGCGGCTCGGTCACGGTCGAGACCGCGATCCTGTCGATGGTGACCAAATCGGCAAACGATTCCGCAACGGCGCTTGGCGAGACGCTCGGCGGCAACGAAGCCAATTTCGCCCGCATGATGACCGCCAAGGCGCGGGCGCTGGGCATGAGGGGAACCGTTTTCCGCAACGCCAACGGCTTGCCTGATCCCGGCCAGTTCACGACCGCGCGCGACATGGCGATGCTCGGCATCGCCCTGAGAGAGCATTTCCCGCAATATTACGGCTATTTCTCGCAGCGCTCCTTTCTTTACGGGCGGCAGCGCATCAACGGCCACAATCGTCTGCTCGGACGCATCAAGGGCGTCGACGGCATCAAGACCGGTTACACCCGCGCCTCCGGTTACAATCTGGTCTCCTCGGTCTCGGATGGCGATCGGCGCATCGTAGCGGTGGTCATGGGCGGCAGGTCCGGAGGCAGCCGCGACAGCCAGATGGCCGGGTTGATCAATGCCTACATGCCGCAGGCGTCGTCGCGCGGGGGCGGGCTGCTGATTGCCAAGGCCGGCGGCGGCAATCCGATTTCAGCTTTGGCCAAGGTGCTTCTACCGAAGCATGACGCGCCGACACCGGACAGCAAGCCGGACGACGATGCCGTTGCCTCTCTTGTCGAGGAAAATGCGCCCGTCGTCGAAGAGACCGCTCCGGTCGTTCAGGCCAAGAGGGTCAAGACGACGGCTGTGTCGACGGTGGACGACGTGGCGACAGCCCGGGTCGCCGCAGCCTATGCCGAACCGGCGGCAGAGGTCGATCCGGTCAGCACGGCGTCGGTGCCATCCGGCTGGGCAATACAGGTCGCCTCTTCGCCAAAACAGGCCGAAGCGAAGGCTTTCCTCGACAAGGCGACGAAGCAGGCGCCCTCCGCTCTGACCGATGCCTCCGGTTTCACCGTCGCCTTCGACAAGGACGGTGTCACCTACTACCGCGCCCGGTTCGGTGGTTTCGGTTCGAAGACGGCTGCCTGGAAAGCCTGCAACGCTTTGAAAAAGAAGAAGATCGAGTGCTACGCCGTCCAGCAGTAAGCGGCGCGAAACGATATCTGTCCCGAAGTTCTTGCGTCGAAGGAGACTAGTTGTGATTGGAGAGCAAGACGTCCTTGGCTTCATTGATCCGCGCCGCCAGGAAAGACGTGCCACCGATATCGGGGTGCAGGCGCTGCATCAGGCGGCGGTGCGCCTTGCGGACATCCGCCGCGGCAGCCCCCGCTTCAAGACCAAGGATCTTGTAGGCCTCCTCCTTAGTCATGGCGCCAGAACCTGGCGCAACACCCAGCCCTTCGCCACCATTCGCATCAGCGTCTTTGCGCCAGATGGGAAATCGGCCGTCAAGATACGTCTCTAGCAATTGGCGGCTCTCCGGATCGCCGGAGAGTTCGCGATAGAGTTGCTGCAATTCGGCAAGCCCCATCGAGCCAAGCATCTTGCCTTCATGGCGCCCGGCCAGCACAAGGCCTTCGAGGCCGCCGGTATCGTGATCGAGTTCCATCTCAAGCGCCGCCGTACGAACTGTCGAACGCTTGCCTGCCGCCAGTTTGGCGGCCGGCCGATTCATGCGCATGGAGCCGTACCAGGCGAGCGCAGCCGACAGGATCAAGCCCCCGATGCCCTCGCGCCCGACCAGCAGCACGGCGACGCCGACCAGCCCGAGCAGCACAGGTCCAAGCGTCCTCATGCCGCCTGCAAGCTTCGCCGGATCGGCGCGCAGGAAGATGGTGAGCATGCCGAGAAACACCAGAAGCAATGCTACGAAAGCGATAATCGCGCCCATCAGTTTCCGCCGCCCCGCATATGCTCGATCATCAGTCGGTCCTCCGGCCTGCCCCGGGCCTCCAGTGCCTTCAGCCCGCCGGTCGCAAACACGGCGACAGACGAAAGCAGGCCGGCCAACGTCGCGGCAGCCCGCCGATCGAACCGGAACCAGGCCCCTTTCGACAGCCGCGCAATTTCCTTGAACGCCTTTTCCGCAGCGGCATCATGGCCCTCCTGAAAGACGAAGACAGGAACGCCGTGCAGACCGAGGCTGCCGGCCTTTTCAGCCAGATCATCTATGTTTTCTTCCATCGCGTCGCCGATATAGACCAGCGCGTTGACCTTGGCCGCCGCCGTCTGTTTCAGCGCGTGGGCGAGCACCTTGCCGATCTGGGTATGGCCGCTGCGGCAGTTGATGCGCGTCATCAGCTGTTTCAGAGCTGCGGTATCGGTGACGAATGCGGATGAGCGGCACTCGCCAAGGCCGCGAAAATAGACAAGTTGAACCTTGAGCGCCCCGGCCTTGCCGACGGCGTCGAACATCTCGGCCTGCAGCGCACAGGCGAGATCCCAGGTCGGCTGGCGGCTCATTGTCGCGTCGAGGGACAGGATCAGCCTGCCTGAACCGGTGGCGGATGCAGCGAGCGTCCTTGCCTGACGGAGAAACGCGTCGATCTCGCCGGTGCTCGATTGAGACTCGACCGGCGCAGGATTGGCCCTTGCAGGCACGGGCTGCTTCTTGTCGCTCATGACATTCAAGATGTGGCGTTGTTCCCCGGCTTGCAAGCCCAGATGAGGCGACCTGGAGGACCTGTGATGATGGCACCTGCGGACAGCGCTTCGGCTGGTGGTCTTGGCGTTTGCGTTTCTCGGCGTCAGAGCAGGCCGAGATCGGCAAGCTCACGCCTGAGCTTCGGCGGCATCTCGATCAGCCCGGCTTTGCCCTTGCCGAGATCGGCCGGCGCGTCCGCCGGCTTCAGGTAGCGCCACCCCTGGAATGCACGGCGCGGTTGCCAGTCAGTGCGCACGACCTCGGGATCGAGGATCAGATGGCAACGGCCGATGCCCTCGTCATCGGTGAAGGGCCGGATTTCGGTGATCAGCTGGCGGCATTGGACATTGCCCTTGATCACCCAGTAGAGCGAGCCGCCGTCGGTAATCTCGGCGCCACGCGTCGGCACCATGCGGGTGGTGTGGTAGTGCTCGGCCGGTTCGCCGGCGCGGCGCCGCTCGTCGAGACGGAAGGCAATCCACTCTTCCAGATCCTCGACGCTGTCACAGCCGACGCAAAGCTTTATGAGATTGAGAGACATCGTTTAAGGTTTAGTCCAGCACGCGAACGCGTCAACGGCCTGATCGACTTCTCCACAGTGGTGGTCCATGCCGCCAGATTGGCGCTCAGCACTCCACGACATTGACGGCCAATCCGCCAAGGCTGGTTTCCTTGTACTTTTCGTTCATGTCGAGGCCGGTCTGGCGCATCGTCTCGATCGCGGCATCGAGCGGCACGAAATGAACGCCGTCGCCCTTGATGGCCAGCGAAGCGGCGGTCACCGCCTTGACGGCACCAAGCGCGTTGCGCTCGATACACGGCACCTGCACCAGGCCGCCGACCGGATCGCAGGTCATGCCGAGATGATGTTCCAGCGCGATCTCGGCAGCATTCTCGACCTGCTCGGGCGTGCCGCCCATGACGGCGCACAATCCCGCCGCAGCCATTGCCGAAGCCGAACCGACCTCGCCCTGGCAGCCGACTTCCGCCCCCGAGATCGAAGCATTGGTTTTGATGATGCCGCCGACGGCCGCCGCCGTCAGCAGGAAATCGCGGATGCTGGGCTGGTCGGCTTCGGGATGGAAATGCAACCAGTAGCGCAGCACTGCGGGCAGAGTGCCGGCCGCCCCATTGGTTGGCGCGGTGACGACACGGCCGCCGGCAGCGTTCTCCTCATTGACCGCCATCGCATAGATCGACAGCCAGTCGTTGGCGAGCAGCGGGTTAGGCCGGTTCTGCTGCCATTGCTCCTGCAGCTTGTCGTGCAGCATCCGGGCACGGCGGCGCACCTTGAGTCCGCCCGGCATGATGCCGTCTTGCGACAGGCCGCGCTCGATGCAGCCCTTCATGGCGCTCCAGATGCCGTCGAGGCCGGCGTCGAGCTCCCCGCGCGACATCTGTGTCTCCTCGTTGACGCGCTTCATCTCGGCAATGGAAAGCCCGCTTTTCGCTGCCATGGACAGCATTTCGACGGCGTTCCTGAACGGATACGGAACCTTCTTGCCTTCGGTTGTCGCCGAGCCCCTCGCCTTCATCCGCTGCAGTTCTTCCTCGGACACTACGAAGCCGCCGCCGATCGAATAGTAGACGCGCCTCAGCAGCAACCGGTCGCCGGCATCATGGGCAGAAAACGCCATGCCATTGGCGTGACCCGGCAGCGGCGTCTTGCGATCCAGCACCAGATCCGTTGCCGGGTCGAAACGGTAGGACGGATGGCCGGGCGGCGAAATCCGCTTCTCGGCGGCGATGCCAGCGACGATGCCGTCTGCTAGGTCGGGATCCACCGTCTGCGGCGTCTGGCCGGCGAGGCCGAGCACCACGGCACGATCGGAGCCATGGCCGATGCCGGTATAGGCGAGCGAGCCATGCAGGCTGGCAGCGATCCGGTCGACCTTGGCGCCGGCCGGGCGCGGCCAGTCGTCTCCCGCAATCTCGTCGAGAAACCGCCGCGCGGCCGTCATCGGCCCCATCGTGTGCGAACTCGATGGGCCGATGCCGATCTTGAACAAGTCGAAAACCGAAAGGAACACGTGGGCGTTTTCTCCTGGGACCCTGTTGAGGTCTACATATAGGAATTCCCATGATGTTTTCCGCTGTTTTGAAGATTGCGGCGCTGCGCCTGCCGACCTTGTTTGCTCCGGCAGCGACATTCCAGCTTCGGCCATCGAAGCGTTACTGCCGCCTGTGGTAAAAGCAACGCATGAGCGATTCCTTTCACCTATCGACGGCCGACCTTGCGGCGCTGGGGTTCTTCCTTACCGCGTGGGTGCTGCATACGCTCGCCGCCGACGGAATGCTGGTCAGCCGCATGTCGCTGACGAGGGCGATGAACGCGCAGCGCGAGGCCTGGATGCGGACCATGGCCGAGCGCGAGATCCGCATCGTCGACACCGCCATCATGAGCGGCCTGCAGCAGGGAACCGCCTTCTTTGCCTCGAGTTCGCTGATTGCGATCGGCGGCTGTTTTGCCCTGCTCGGCGCCTCCGATCAGGTTCTGACCGTGTTGACCGACCTACCGTTTGGCGCCACGTCTTCACGCGCGGCCTTCCAGACGAAGGTGTTCGGGCTGGTGCTGATCCTGGCTTTTTCCTTCTTCAAGTTCGGCTGGGCTTACCGGCTGTTCAACTATTGCTCGATCCTGATCGGCGCCGTGCCGATTCCACATGGCGAGGCGTCGCGCAATCCGGTCACCGAAACGGCGGTGTGGCGTGCCGCGCGCATGAACATGTTGGCCGGAAAGCATTTCAATTCGGGCCTGCGCGGCGTGTTCTTCTCGATCGGCTATCTCGGCTGGTTCGTCGATCCCACGGTGTTCGTCCTGTCGACGCTGCTGCTCCTGGCGGTGCTGGTGCGCCGGCAGTTTTTCTCCGCGGCGCGACAAGCAGTGCTCGGTCAGCCGCCCGGCCCAACATCCGGCGCCGGAAAAGGCCGGTCTATCCGGCCTGACAGCCAGTAGGCAATCAGCCCGATCCATTCACGGGTCGCGATGGTTGTGGTCTGCAGTGCTTCGTTGGCATCCGTGCGGAACAGGCCGATGCCTTCCTTGCCGGAGGTGCGGTAGTCGACCGGCCACGGAACCGTCGGAAAGCCGGCTTTGTCGAACAGCGCCTTGGCGCGCGGCATGTGGAAGGCCGAGGTCACCAGCAGCCAGGTCTCGCCCGGTTTTGGCGTGATCAGTTGCTTGGTGAAGACCGCATTCTCGTAGGTGTTGCGTGATTTGCCCTCAAGGACCAGCCGATCGGCCGTCACGCCGAGCGCAGTGAACAGGCGTGGAGCTGTCGCCGCATCGCCCTCGTCTTCGCGGACCATTGCAATGGGGCCACCTGAAATGACGACCTTAGCTGTCGGAAAACGCAGTGCCAGCACCGCTGCCTCGACCATTCGATCGCCACTGGCGTTGAGTTCATAGCCGCTGCGGACGAAGTTGATGGCGCTCTCCATACCGCCGCCGAGCACAATGATTCCGTCAACTCGTTCCGGCAGGGCTGGCCTAGGGAAACGCTCCTCGAGCGGATTAAGCATCACTGCGCCGAGCGAGGTCCACGCCGAGAGTCCAAGGACAAGGAATGCCAGCACGCTGCCGGTGGCAAACAGCCTCTTGCGCCCGACCAATGCCGCAAGCAATCCAGCCAGCAGCAGGATGATCGCGAGATTAAGCGGCTGGACGAAGAGCCACAGAACCTTGGAGACATAGAAGAACATCCCTCACCCCTCAGATGAGAAACGATCCTACCACCATTTTTCCGGCTGAAATGTGCCGGCCGCCTGTTCGATAACGTGGGCGGTCTGGAACAGCGTCTCCTCGTCGAAAGGCCGGCCGATCAGCTGCAGGCCGAGCGGCAGCCCCTTGGCGTCGAGCCCGGCTGGAACCGCTATGCCTGGCAAGCCGGCCATGTTCACCGTCACCGTAAAAATGTCATTGAGATACATCTTGACCGGGTCGGCGGCCATGTCCTCGTCGGCGATGCCGAAGGCAGCGGAAGGCGTTGCCGGCGTCAGGATGACGTCGACGCCTGCTGCAAATACATTTTCGAAGTCACGCTTGATCAGGGTTCGAACTTTCTGCGCCTGCAGATAGTAGGCATCGTAATAGCCGGCGGAAAGCACATAGGTGCCTATCATGATGCGGCGCTTGACCTCCCGCCCGAAGCCGGCGGCGCGGGTCTTTTCATACATGTCGACAATGTCCTTGCCGGGCACGCGCAAGCCATAGCGGACGCCGTCGTAACGGGCGAGGTTGGACGAGGCTTCGGCCGGCGCCACGATGTAATAGGCCGGCAGCGCGTATTTTGTGTGCGGCAGCGAGATATCGACGATCTCGGCGCCGGCATCCCGCAGCCAGGCAATGCCTTTCTGCCACAGCGCCTCGATCTCCGCGGGCATGTCATCGACACGATATTCCTTTGGGATGCCGACCTTCATGCCTTTGATCGGGCGGCCGATCGCCGCCTCGTAATCCGGCACCGGCAGGTCGACGGAGGTCGTGTCCTTCGGGTCGACCGAAGCCATCGACTTCAACAGGATCGCGGCATCGCGGACGTCGCGCGCGATCGGCCCGGCCTGGTCGAGCGACGAGGCGAAAGCTACGATCCCCCAGCGCGAGCAGCGGCCGTAGGTCGGCTTGATGCCGACCGTGCCGGTGAAGGCGGCGGGCTGGCGGATCGAGCCGCCGGTGTCGGTCGCGGTAGCGCCGGCGCACAGGAAGGCCGAGACGGCTGACGCCGAGCCCCCGGACGAACCGCCCGGCACCAGTTGGGCATTGTCCAACGTGCGCGCGGTCCTGGTGCCACCGGCCGAAACGAAACCGCCCTCGCCCTGATGTGTCGTCGGCATTACCACCGTGTCGAAGCGCGAACGCCGCCACGGATTGATGACCGGCCCGTAATGCGAGGTCTCGTTGGACGAGCCCATGGCGAACTCGTCCATGTTGAGCTTGCCGAGCATGACGGCACCATCCGCCCACAGATTGGCGGTGACCGTCGATTCGTAGCGCGGTTTGAAGCCGTCCAGCACATGGCTGCAGGCCTGGGTGTGGACGCCTTCGGTGCCGAACAAATCCTTGATGCCGAGCGGGATACCCTCGAGCGACCCGCCCTCGCCCTTGGCCAGTTTCGCGTCGGAGGTCTTGGCCATGTCGCGCGCCTTGTCGTCGGTGACCACGACGTAGGCATTGAGCGCCGGATTGGCTCGCTCGACCGCCGATAGATAAGCCTCGGTGATTTCGGTGGCTGTGATCTCCCTGGAGCGCAATTTGGTGCGGGCCTGCGAAATCGTCAGCTGGGTAAGGTCGCTCATCAGGCAAGGCTCTTTTCGTAAAACACCGACCACTCGGAATCGGGATAATTCAGCACCGGCCCGCAACGCGAAAAACCGGCGCGTTCGTAGACGGTCCAGGCGGCGGGATGACGGTCGCCCGTCTCCAGAACCAGACGCTTAAGCCCTTCTTGGCGCGCCAGCGCCTCGATACGCTCGACAATCTTCGCGCCGATCTTGCGGCCGCGATGCGAAGGTCGCGTATACATGCGCTTGACCTCGCCGACGACAGCATCGTGGCGCTTCAGTGCGCCGCAACCGATGGCAAGGCCGTTGTCGCGGGCGATGAAGACGGTCGTGTCGCGGTCCGCCATCTGCTCGACCGTCAAATGGTAGCAATGCTCCGGCGGCGTCAGCTCCAGCAATGTGGCGTTGAGCTCCTCGACCAGCCCACGCACATCGTCCTGCAGCGGCGTCTCAGCCGCGATGTCGATTGCCATCGGCCTGCTACTCCACGACCTTCGGCACAAGGAAGAAATTTTCTTCGGTCGCCGGTGCATTGGCGACGATGTCGGCTGCCTTGCCGCCGTCGGTGACGACGTCCTGGCGCTTTTTCATTGCCATCGGCGTGACCGAGGTCATCGGCTCGACGCCGGAAACATCGACCTCGTTCAACTGCTCGACAAAGCCCAAAATGGCGTTCAATTCGCCGGTCATGCGCTCTGCATCCTCCTCGCTCACCGCAATACGGGCAAGATGCGCGACGCGCTTCACAGTTTTTATATCAACGGACATGTTTGTGCCTCGGGAAAACCAGCGCTATAGCGGCGCGGCGCGTGCCACGCAACATGCATCGTGCCTTCAACTGCCCTATGGCATCGCCACGCCGTCGCAGAGGAAATAACTGCCGCCGTTGCCGCTCTGCTCGCCTTCGTCGGCGGCAGGCCGAACCGATACCAGGTCGATCTGCTTCGGGCTCATCTGTGTCAGTGAGAGAACATCGGGAAAGACGTAGCCCGGCTCCTGGCATATAGCGGTCACCGCCCAGCTCGGTGAGCGTGTCGCTTTGGTGATCTGCAGGAATTCACAATTATATTCGATGCTTTCCAGGCCATTTGCCGACAGCACGATATTGCCGCCCTCGATCACCGTCTGCAGCGTATCCTTTTTGGCCTGCGCGCAGAGGTCCTCCGATTGCAGATAGACGCCCTCGATGAAATTTTCCGCGGCCAGCGTCGGCGACGCGGCAACCAGCATTGAAATGCAAAGAGAATTTCTCAAGCGCATCGTATCGTTCCGGACCGGCTTTCTTTACAGCGTAATCGTCTCGCCGATCTTCGGCAACGCAACTTTCACACCCGATCCATCCAGCCCGGCCACGAATTTGTCGGCAGTCTGATCGATCATCGGAAATGTGCCGAAGTGAGCGGGAACGACCGTCTCGAACTTGAAGAAACGCTGGCAGGCAAGGGCTGCTACCGCGCCACCCATGGTGAAGCGGTCGCCGATCGGCACGATGCCGATCTTCGGTTCGTGCAACTCGTTGATCAGCGCCATGTCGGAAAAAATGTCGGTGTCGCCCATATGATAAAGCGTCTTGTCCTCGGGAAAGTGCAGGACGAGCCCGCCCGGATTGCCGAGATAGGTATTCTGGCCACCCTCGCCCGGAAAGGACGATGAATGCAGAGCCTGAACGAAGGTGGTGGTGAAGCCGCCGCAATCGACGGTGCCGCCGATATTGCCGGGATTGATCTGCTTGTCACCGACACCCTTGCCGACCAGGTACATGCAAATCTCGAAATTGGCGACCAGCATCGCGCCGCTCTTCTTGAGCACTTCGACGGCGCCGCTGATGTGGTCACTGTGGCCATGGGTGAGCAACACGTGCGTGATCCCTTCGGCCGGCCCTTCCCAGCCGCCCGCCCATGACGGATTGCCGACCAGATAGGGGTCGATGAGGATTTTCGCGCCTTCGATTTCGATTCTGAATGCCGAATGTCCGTACCAGGTCAGTTTCATCAATGCTTTCCTCGATTTTTGCTTCGGTAGAGGATAGAACGCCGACGGCGAAATTAAAGTGCCGCGCACGCTTTGCGCGTATAGGACGTGCGGCGTCGCGGTCAAAGGAAAAGCCGTTGGGCATCATCACCATCGAGGAGTTGCCGGCCCGGCTGGGCGGCGGCAAGACCCTGGCCGGTCTCGACCTTGGCGACAAAACGATCGGCGTGGCGGTTTCGGACCGCGGCTTGTCGTTCGCGCACCCGCGCCCCGTCATCATGCGCAGGAAATTCTCGCTCGATGCCGCAGTGCTGCTCGCCCTATTGCAGAAGGAGAATGCCGGCGCCGTGGCAATCGGCCTCCCCATCAACATGGACGGCTCGGAAGGCCCGCGCGCCCAAAAATCCCGCGCTTTCGTCCGCAACATGGCTGGATTGACCGATCTGCCGTTCGTCTTTTGGGACGAAAGGCTGTCGACGGTGGCGGCCGAGCGAACACTGATCGAGATGGATTTTTCCCGCAAGAAACGCGCCGGCAAGATCGATTCAGCGGCGGCCGCTTTCATCCTCCAGGGCGTTCTCGACCGGCTTCAGGCGCTCGGCGTCGATGCCTGGTCGAAATAGCGGTTGCGCATCGCCGTGATCCAGCCACCAATCGTCTTGCGGCGGCGAAATGCCCAGAACGCCACCAGCAGCACGCCGTCGAATACGCAAGCTTTCGCCACCATGCCCGGAATGAGCGCCGGATCGACGCCCAGCATCTGTCCATAGAGCTGGAAGACGAGATCGTGTAATTGGCGGCTCAGCATGACATAGCCGAAATTGATGTCGTTGAGCGACAGAAAGAACCAGCCCCAAAACAAGAGGAGCGGAGCCGCCCACAGCGCGAACAAGGTGCGCATCAGCGGTCATCCCTCGAATCCAGCCGGCCGGAAATGCGGGCAAGCGAGGAATTATGCGCCGCTGCCTTGGCCATGACATGCGCGGCCGCTCGGATTTCGCCGGTCCCTGGAGCTGCCGCGGCAACGGTCGACCGCCGCTCCGCGAGCACCGCGACATAGGACGCCAGAAGTGCCGCCAATTGCACCGCGACAATCATGAACAGCCCATTGATGCCTTGCGCGGCGCCGCCGATGACGATCAGCGACAGCACGCCTAAGGCGGAAATGAAGGCGATTCGCATGACGCTGTCGGCGGGATCCGGGTTGGTCGTGTCGCTGGTCAGTGCTTCAACAAAGGCCCAGCAGAACAGCACCGCGACGACAAGCAGTGCCACGGCGAGCGGCGCCACGACGACGGCGTTTTCGAGATCGGCAAATCGAGTGTTCTGGACGGGAACGCCCAGTACGCCAAGGGCCGTCGCCACGCCTCGATTCCCGTCGATGCAAATGAACGCCAGCAGGGCGAAAACGGCCGCCCAATGCAATGCCAGAAAAGAGCTCAGAATATGCCGCATGACGCTCCTGCTTCGCAGGGCAAAGCCGCTCAAGCTGAACAATCCTTGCCTTAACCATAACACTGGGCTTTGCCACCGGCCGCCGCAATGGAAACCATTCGTTAAGGTTAACGGCCATCCACAGGGTCGCGAGAGCGGCAGCGAATTGGGCGACGGCCCTTAGTTGATCGGCGGGTAGAGCGTATCGATGATCATGCGCGCATCATGGCGGGAATCGATCATGCCATAGGTATTGCGCCACTGGCCGGCGAGGCGCGTTTCGACGAAGGCGTCGGCGATCCGCCCTGCCCCCAACCTGCGAAGCTCTGCCGCCGCCGCCGACAATGCCAATTGCTCGGTCAAGAGCCGCGCCGAGCCCTCGTCGGTTGCAGCGACCTGCATTGCCGCTTTGAGCACGCCGACGGTGCCGCGTCCGCCGGCGCCGAGATCGCGGTCGATGCCGGCCAGCACGTCATCGAACAGGCCGGGTGCACGCCCCAGCACACGTAGCACGTCGAGCGCCATGACGTTGCCGGATCCCTCCCATATCGCGTTGACCGGAGCTTCGCGATAGTAGCGGGCGAGCGGCCCCTCCTCGACATAGCCATTGCCGCCGAGGCACTCCATCGCTTCATAGAGCAGCGGCGGCGCAATCTTGCAGACCCAGTATTTGACGACCGGCGTCATGGCGCGCGCGAAGGCCGCCTCGCCGCGGTCGCCGGCCGCCTCGTCGAAGGAGCGCGCCAGCCGGAACGACAGCGCAGTAGCGGCGGCAACGTCGAGCGCCATATCGGCCAGCACCCGCTGCATCAGCGGCTGCTCGACCAGATTGGTTCCGAACACCTTGCGGTGGCGCGTGTGGTGGACGGCCTCGGCCAGTCCGGCCCGCATGATCGCCGATGAGGCGACGGCACAGTCGAGCCGCGTCAGGGTCACCATGTCCATGATCGTCTTCACGCCCGCGCCGGGCTCGCCGACCATCTCGCCGATGGCATTGACGAATTCCACCTCCGACGAGGCATTGGATCGGTTGCCGAGCTTGTCCTTCAGCCGTTGAAAACGGAAGCCGTTGCCGGATCCGTCGCCGAGCAGGCGGGGAACGAGAAAGCACGACAGTCCCTCCGGCACCTGTCCGAGCACCAGGAAGGCATCCGACATCGGCGCCGACATGAACCATTTGTGGCCGGTCAGGCGATAAAACCCGCTGCCGGCGCGCTCGGCCCTGGTGACGTTGGCACGGACATCGGTGCCGCCTTGCTTCTCGGTCATGCCCATGCCGAGCGTCAGCCCGGCTTTTTCGACCGGAGGCTTCTGGCTTTGATCGTATTTGCGCGTCGTCACCCGAGGCGCCCATTCGCGAAACAGCTTCGGGCTGGCCATCAGCGCTGCCAGCGAAGCGCTGGTCATGGTGATCGGGCAGAGATGTCCGGTCTCGAGCTCAGCCGTGAGGTAAAAGCGTGCAGCGCGCACCTGGTGGCGCCGGCCGATCTCGGCGTCGCCATTCTCCCAGACCGACGAATGCAGCCCGTTGGCAACAGAGCGGCGCATGAGCGCGTGATAGGCGGGATGGAACTCGACCTGGTCGATGCGCCGGCCCTGGCGGTCATGGGTCCTGAGCTTCGGCATCTCGACATTGGCAAGACGGGCCAGTTCCTGCGCCTCATGGGTCAGAACGAACCGGCCAAGCCCGTCGAGGTCCTTGCGCACCGGATCGGAAAAGCGCTCGGCAAGCTGGATCAGCAACGGATCGCCCCGCCAGGCGTTGCCGCCGGCCAGCGGCGGCGGCTGGTTGGTCACGTCGTCGGTCACGCTTCGTCCTTATCACCTGAAGGCTGCGAATCCAAAGCCAAGGCGGTTTATAGCCTATGGCCAGCGGCGCGCGACGAAAATACCGGGGAGAACCAATCCAATCCCAAGCCGGTGCTTGCAGCCGCGGAGCCTCCCCCCTATAGCAGCGACTTGAGATGACCGACGCATCGTCCCTGCCGCTTTATCCCCACCGCCATCTTCTGGGCATCCGCGATCTTTCCCCTGCCGACATCGAGCTTCTGCTCGACCGGGCGGACAGGGCCGTTGCCATCTCGCGGCAGTCGGACAAGAAGACATCGACGCTGCGCGGCCGCACCCAGATCAATCTCTTCTACGAAGCCTCGACCCGTACGCAATCGTCATTCGAGCTGGCCGGCAAACGGCTCGGCGCCGACGTCATGAACATGTCCGTAGCGAGTTCGTCGGTGAAAAAGGGCGAGACGCTGATCGATACGGCGATGACGCTGAATGCCATGCGTCCCGACATATTGATCATCCGCCATCAATCGGCCGGCGCGGCAGCACTTCTTGCCCAAAAAGTTGGCTGTTCGGTGGTCAATGCCGGCGACGGCGCCCATGAGCACCCTACCCAGGCGCTGCTCGACGCACTGACCATCCGCCGCGTCAAGGGTCCGTTGTCGAAGCTGATCGTGGCGATCTGCGGCGACATCCTGCATTCGCGCGTGGCCCGCTCCAACATCATCCTGCTCAACGCGCTTGGTGCCCAGGTCAGGGTCGTCGCCCCTTCGACGCTTTTGCCCGCCGGCATCGAGAAGATGGGCGTCATCGTCACACGTTCCATGGCCGAGGGTCTGAAGGACGCCGACGTGGTAATGATGCTGCGCCTGCAGCGCGAACGCATGGAAGGCGCTTTCGTACCGTCGGTGCGCGAATATTTCCGCTATTTCGGCCTCGACGCGGAGAAGCTGAAGGCGGCCAAGGACGGTGCGCTGGTCATGCATCCCGGCCCGATGAACCGCGGCGTCGAGATCGCCTCCGAGATCGCCGACGGCCCGCAAAGCGTTATCCAGGAACAGGTTGAGATGGGCGTCGCCGTGCGCATGGCGGTTATGGAAGCGCTGCTCGACCCCCGTCGAAATCACGAGGGCCGCGCCTAATGAGCATTACGGTCTTCCGCCGGGCCCACATCGTCGACCCGTCGCGCGGCATCGATGAGGTCGGCACCGTCATCGTTGAAGGCCGCAAAATCGTTGCCGCCGGCAAGGCGGCCTTGAACCAGGGCGCGCCCGACGGCGCCACCATCATCGACTGCGCCGGCAAGACTATCATCCCCGGATTGATCGACGCGCGCGTCTTCATCGGCGAACCCGGCGGCGAACACCGGGAGACCATTGCTTCGGCGAGCATCGCTGCGGCGGCCGGCGGCGTCACCTCAATCGTCATGATGCCCGATACCGACCCGGTGATCGACAATGTCGCACTGGTCGAGTTCGTGCTGCGCACCGCCAAGGACACCGCCATCGTCAACATCTTGCCGGCAGCAGCGATCACCAAGGGGCTGGAAGGCCGCGAGATGACCGAATTCGGCCTGCTGCGCGAGGCCGGCGCGGTCGCCTTCACCGATGGCCGGCATTCTATTGCCAGCGCGCTGGTGATGCGCCGCGCGCTGACCTATGCGCGCGATTTCGGTGGCGTCATCGCGCATGAAACCCAAGACGCCGACCTCGCTTCGGCCGGCGTGATGAACGAAGGCCTTTACGCAAGCTGGCTTGGCCTTGCCGGCATTCCGCGCGAAGCCGAATCGATCCCCTTGGAGCGCGATCTCGCGTTGGCTCGCCTGACCGGCGGCGCCTATCACGCTGCCAAGATTTCGACGGCTATGGCGGCAAGCGCGGTAGCACGCGCGAAAGCCGATGGCGCCAATGTCACATCAGGCGTGTCGATCCACAATCTGTCGCTCAACGAGAATGATGTCGGCGAGTACCGCACCTTCTTCCGGCTGACGCCGCCGCTGCGCGCCGAGGAAGACCGGCTGGCGATGATCGAAGCGATCAAGGACGGCACCATCGATCTCATCGTCTCCTCGCACGACCCGCAGGACGTCGACACCAAGCGCCTTCCCTTTGCCGATGCCGCGGCCGGCGCCATCGGCCTGGAAACGCTGCTAGGCGCAGCGCTGCGGCTCTATCACAATGGCGACGTGACGCTGCTCCGGCTGGTCGAGACACTGTCGACCGCGCCGGCAAGATTGTTCGGCCTGCCCGGCGGCACGCTGAAACCGGGGGCATTGGCCGACCTTTCGCTCGTCGATCTGGACGAGCCATGGGTCGTCAGCGAGAGCGGCATCCGCTCACGCTCGAAAAACACCTGTTTCGAAGGCGCACGACTGCAAGGCAAGGTCTTGCAAACGATGGTGGCGGGCCGCACAGTGTTTTCGGCCTAGGACGAAAACAGGTGTCACGGCTTAAAATCCGCTCAGCCAAGGAAAGTTCGGGGAAACAATGGCTTACAGTCCCGTCTTGGCATTGGTGTTCGGCTATCTTCTCGGCTCGATCCCGTTTGGCCTGCTGATCACCCGTGCCGCCGGCCTCGGCGACGTGCGCAACATCGGCTCCGGCAACATCGGCGCCACCAATGTGCTGCGCACCGGCAACAAGAGCTTGGCCGCGGCCACGCTTCTGCTCGACGCCCTTAAAGGCACCGCGGCGGTGCTGATCGCAGGCCGCTTTGCGCCCGAGTTCGGACTTTGGGCCGGCTTCGGCGCGTTTTTAGGTCATCTCTTTCCGGTCTGGCTCGGCTTCAAGGGGGGCAAGGGTGTCGCCACTTACCTTGGCGTGCTGATCGGCCTTGCCTGGCAGGCGGCGCTGATCTTCGCCGTCGTCTGGCTGGCGGTGGCCTTCCTGTTCCGCTTCTCCTCGCTTGCGGCACTGACGGCAGCAGTCGTGGTGCCCATGGCGCTGTATTTCCTGAGCACGCCGCAGATTGCCGGGCTTTTCGCGGCGATGAGCCTAATCGTCATCGTAAAGCACCGCGCCAACATTGCGCGGCTGCTTGCCGGCACCGAGGGTAAGATCGGGGCCAAGGAGTGAGCGAGCCCGACGCCGGGCCGCGCCTCAGCGACCGGCAGCGGCTGAGCTGGCTTCGTCTGATCCGCACGCCGAATGTCGGCCCGGCTTCCTTTCGCGACCTGATCAACCGGTTCGGTTCGGCCGAAGCAGCGCTATCGATGCTGCCCGAGCTGATGATTTCGGGTGGCGCCAAAAAAATCGTCCGCATCCCGTCCATTGCCGAGACCGAGGCGGAGCTGGAGACCGCCCGGCGGGCTGGCGCCCGCTTCGTCGGCATCGGCGAAGCGGATTATCCGCCGCTGATGAAAAGCATGGATCATCCGCCGCCGCTGCTCGCGGTCAGGGGCAATAGCGCGGTGTTCCGCTTGCCAGCGGTCGCCATCGTCGGCGCTCGCAACGCATCGCTGGCCGGCATCAAGATGGCGCGGATGCTGGCGGCGGATCTCGGCCGCGACGGCTATGGCATCGTCTCCGGCCTGGCGCGCGGCATCGATACGGCCGCGCACCATGGCAGCCTTGCGACTGGCACAATCGGCGTGCTCGCCGGCGGCCTCGATTTGCCCTACCCGCCCGAAAATGCCGGCCTGTGCGACGAGATTGCCGAGCGCGGCGGCGCCATCGTCTCCGAAATGCCGTTTGGCTGGCAGCCGCGCGCGCAGGATTTCCCGCGCCGCAACCGGCTTGTCGCGGGTGCTGCATTAGGGTTGGTGGTGGTCGAGGCCGCACAGCGCTCCGGCTCACTGATCAGCGCCCGGCTTGCCGGCGAGATGGGCCGGCTGGTTTTCGCCGTTCCCGGTTCGCCGCTCGATCCGCGCGCTGCCGGCGCCAATGGCCTGCTCAAGGACGGCGCAACCCTTGTCACCGAGGCCGCCGATATCACCAGTGCGATCGCCCCGCTGGTCGGCGCCTGGGCCCCAAGGACATCGCCGCTTGAGGAGCCGCCCGACTTTTCGGCAACGCCGCCGCCGCGCGAGGACGACCGCGACCGCGTCGTCGAGGCGCTCGGCCCGACGCCGGTAGCAGTCGACGAGATCATCCGTCACACCGGCCTGCATCCCGCTCAAGTGTTCATGGTGCTGCTGGAGCTCGACCTCGCCGGACGGCTCGAACGCCATCCCGGCGGCAACGTCTCGCTGATCTGACCGAGAGCTTGCGCATGTCACCGCAAGCAATCCCGACGTGATTCCGATGGCCGATCCGAGCAACAAACCAAAGCAGATGCTGTTCACTCGTATGACGGCCCTCGTCTGGTCAGCGCTGAGTGTCATGCTGGCGCTGCAATGGTCGATGGTTCTCGGCATGTCGGGTTTTCCCGACGGCTACATAACGCCCTTCGCAAGAGCGACCAGCACGCTTCTGGGCATTCTGACGGCAGCCTGCATGGCCCAGGGTCTCTACTTTTTCCTGGCCGGTGTGTTCGGCAGGAAGGTAAGCGCCGTCGGTCTTTGCCTGCAAATCCTTGCCGCAGCGGTTCTCACCGTGGTGCCAGTGCTTATCTTGAAGGATTGTCCGCATTCACAGCTGTGCAGCAGAGCGTATGAGGCGCTCACCGGCACGATGATGGACGATGGGGCGGGCGGCTAAAGCCACTGCATGCGTTCGGCACGAGGTTGTCACCCATGTCTTAGGTACAATCTGTTACCTATGTCTCCGGGTTGGACACATCTTGATTTTGGTGAGCGCGATGGGATTCGAACCCATGACCTACTGATTAAAAGTCAGTTGCTCTACCGGCTGAGCTACGCGCTCCCGCGGGCTCAGAAAGGCCGCCCTCGAAATTGCGCGGAACATAGGGAGAGTGCCTCTGCCGGTCAACCGGAAAAAGACGGCTCCCAAACCGGACTTTCCTGCGGCGTCATCATGCCGTGCGGTGCGCTTCGGCGTTGACGGAACTGCCTCCCTCTAGCGCAAGGCCGAAGCTCGCGCTTTGCGGGACAAGCGCAAGCAGCGAATCGAGAGAACCTTTGCAGATCAGCAACTTGGGATTTTTGGCGGAACAATTTGCGCAGCCTGTCCGTTTTTCCGCGACAAGGGACACGCGTTTCAAGGAGAAGATCATGAATAGGATCATGTCGGGCCTGCTGGCGACCACCCTTTCGATCTCATTCGCTGCCGCGGAGATCGTGCCAGTCAACGCTCAGCCCAGCTATGCGCCCCCTGCCCAGGGGCTCACCTCGAATGTCCAGACCGTCCAGTACGAGCCGTGGCGGAGGCACCGGGGTTTCAATCGCGATTTCTCGCGTCGCAATTTTTCGCGTGACGACGGCATGTACTGGCGTGGCCATCGCGGCTATCGCTACTACCGTCCCGGCTACCGCCGCCACGGCGACTTCTGGTTCCCGCTGGCCGCGTTTGCTACCGGAGCGCTGATCACCGGCGCGATTGTCAACCAGAATCGTGTCTATCGTGGCGATGCCCACGTGCAGTGGTGCTATGATCATTATCGGAGCTATCGCGCTTCTGACAACACTTACCAGCCCAACTACGGTCCGCGCCGGCAGTGCCGGTCGCCTTACTGAGTCCCAGATTAGAGGCTGCAAGCCCGCGCCCGCAACGGCGCGGGTTTTTCATTAGTGCGAATCCGGTGGCATCCCTGCCTATTGCGCACTTAGCGTCCTGCGCAAAGCGTGGCGCCAACCTGCCAGCTTGGCGGCACGTGTCGAAGCATCCATGTCCGGCTTGAACCGGCGCTCGAGCGCCCAGCTCCTGGTGAATTCCGCGGCCTTCGGCCAGACACCCGCCTTCGAGCCGGCCAGCCAAGCCGCACCGAGTGCTGTCGTCTCGAGAATTGTCGGCCGGTCGACCGGCGCATCGAGAATGTCGGCCAGCCGCTGCATCGTCCAGTCCGACGCCACCATGCCGCCATCGACCCTGAGCACGGTCTTGACCGAGGCGCCTTTCCAGTCCCGGCGCATGGCGTCAAGCAGATCGCGCGTTTGGAACGCAACGGATTCCAGTGCCGCGCGGGCAAATTCCGCCGGCCCCGAATTGCGGGTCAGCCCGAAGATGGCGCCGCGCGCCTCGGCATCCCAGTGCGGTGCGCCGAGCCCGACGAAAGCCGGCACCAGATAGACGTTCTGCGTTGGATCGGCTTCCGCCGCCAATTTGCCGCTCTGCTCGGCCTTGCCGATCACTTTGATGCCGTCCCGCAGCCATTGCACGGCGGCGCCGGCGATAAAGATCGAGCCCTCCAGCGCATAGGTGGTCTTGCCGTTCAGCCTGTAGGCAATGGTGGTCAAAAGCCGGTTCTTAGAACGCACGAGATCGCTTCCGGTGTTGAGCAGCGCAAAGCAACCGGTGCCGTAGGTCGACTTCATCATGCCTGGCTCGAAACAGGCCTGGCCGATTGCCGCCGCATGCTGGTCGCCGGCCACACCGAGGATTCTGATCTCTGCACCAAACAGGCTTTTGTCGGTTATTCCAAAATCATCGGCACAATCTTTCACCTGCGGCAGCATTCTTGCAGGTATGCCAAGAACGGCCAGCAGCTCGTCATCCCAGGCGTTTTGTTCGATGTTGTAGACCAGCGTGCGCGAGGCATTGGTGGCGTCAGTGGCGTGGATCTTGCCGCCGGTCAGCCGCCAGATCAAAAAACTGTCGATGGTGCCGGCCAGCAGTTCGCCCTTCTCGGCGCGTTTTCTGGCGCCCTTCACCTTGTCCAGCATCCAGGCGATCTTGGTGCCGGAGAAATAGGGATCGAGCAGCAGGCCGGTCTTTTTCGTGAATTTCTTCTCCAGCCCCAGCTTCTTCAGTTTCTGGCATAGCGGCGCGGTGCGGCGGTCCTGCCAGACAATCGCGTTGTGGATCGGCTTGCCGGTCTCCTTGTCCCAGATGACGACGGTTTCGCGCTGGTTGGTGATGCCGATCGCGGCGACTTCCGCTGCGTTGCGGCCGGCTGTCTTCAGCGCAGCCTCTACCGTTTCCACGACACTCGACCAGATCTCCTCGGGATCGTGCTCGACCCAGCCGGAGGCCGGATAATATTGGGTGAATTCCTTTTGCCCGCTGCCGACGACCTTCATCTTGTCGTCGAACAGGATCGCCCGGCTCGATGTCGTCCCCTGGTCGATTGCAAGGATATATCCGGTCATTCTCTCTCCCGTCGAAGCGAGTTCAAAGGTGCTACGATGTCTCGACGCCAGATGGCGCGGAGCCGTTCACGCAAACAGGGGAGACGGCAACATGCCGCCTCCCCTGAGTATGGCGATGCGGGCGCGGACGCCCGCATCAAACGGTCCTATTGCTGCCAGCTCTTCACCAGCTCGTCGTAGTTGATGGTGACCGGCTTTTCCTTCTCGTTCTCGATCTTGAGCTGAGGAGCGAGATTGCCCTTCTTGACCGCGTCCGCATTCCAGTAGGCGAGGTCATGCTCTTCGGCCATCTTCGGGCCAATATCGCCCTGGACGCCCGACTTCTCGATGCGGCTCATCACCTTTTCCTGCTCGCCGCAGAGCGAGTCCATCGCTTCCTGCGCGCTCTTGGCACCCGACGAAGCATCGCCGATCGCCTGCCACCAGAGCTGTGCCAGCTTCGGATAGTCCGGCACGTTGGTGCCGGTCGGCGACCACTGGACGCGCGCCGGCGAGCGGTAGAACTCGATCAAGCCGCCGAGCTTTGGCGCACGTTCGGTGAAGCTCTTGTCGTGGATCGTGCTCTCGCGGATGAAGGTCAGGCCGACATGGCTCTTCTTCACGTCGACCGTCTTCGAGGTGACGAACTGCGCGTAGAGCCAGGCGGCTTTGGCGCGGTCGGTCGGCGTCGACTTCATCAGCGTCCAGGAACCGACGTCCTGATAGCCAAGCTTCATGCCGTCCTTCCAGTAGACGCCATGCGGCGACGGCGCCATGCGCCACTTCGGCGTGCCGTCGTCGTTCAGCACCGCCTTGGCGCTGGCGTCGACCATGCTGGCGGTGAAGGCGGTGTACCAGAAGATCTGCTGGGCAACCGCGCCCTGCGCCGGAACTGGCCCCGATTCGGAGAAGGTCATGCCTTGGGCTTCCGCCGGTGCATAGGCCTTCAGCCAATCGAGGTACTTCTGGATGGCATAGACAGAAGCCGGACCATTGGTGTCGCCGCCGCGCGCCGTGCAGGAACCGACCGGACGCGAATTCTCGTCGACCTTGATGCCCCATTCGTCGACGGGCAGACCGTTCGGAATGCCCTTGTCGCCATTGCCGGCCATCGACAGCCAGGCGTCGGTGAACCGCCAGCCGAGCGAGGGGTCCTTCTTGCCATAGTCCATATGGCCGTAGACCTTCTTGCCGTCGATCTCACGCCCGGTGAAGAACGCTGCAATGTCCTCATAGGCCGACCAGTTCACCGGCACGCCGAGGTCGTAGCCGTATTTGGCCTTGAAGTCCGCCTTGTTCTTCTCGTCGTTGAACCAGTCGTCACGGAACCAGTAGAGGTTGGCGAACTGCTGGTCGGGAAGTTGGTAGAGTTTCTTGTCGGGCGCGGTGGTGAACGAAGTGCCGATGAAATCCTTCAGGTCGAGATTCGGGTTGGTGACATCCTTGCCGTCGCCTGCCATCCAGTCGGTCAGGTTGCGCACCTGCTGGTAGCGCCAGTGCGTGCCGATCAGATCGGAATCGTTGACCCAGCCGTCATAGAGGTTCTGGCCGGTCTGCATCTGGGTCTGGATCTTCTCGACGACGTCGCCTTCCTGGATGACGTCATGCGTAACCTTGATGCCGGTGATGGCCGTAAAGGCCGGCGCCAGCACCTGCGATTCATACTGATGCGTGGCGATGGTTTCGGAAACCACCTTGATATCCATGCCGGCGAAAGGTTTCGCGGCATCGATGAACCATTGCATCTCGGCTTCCTGGTCGGCGCGCGAAAGCGTCGAAAGGGGCCCGATTTCCTTATCGAGGAAGGCCTTGGCCTCGTCCATTCCGGCATAGGCATTGCTTGCCCCGAGCAATAGGACAAGCGCAGTTGTTGATGTCAAGAATTGCCGTCGCATGTATTTCCTCCACTGTTAAAGTTCAAAGTGCGATCTGGATCGGCGGCCGGCACGCCGCCGTTCCAACAGTTTCCCCCTCTATACGTAGCGGAACACGCCGACGGCGTAGACCACGGAGAGAGCGAGAGCCCACCACAGATTGGGTCCGACTAGACCCAGCCAAGCGAGATGGATAAAGGCGCTGCCAAGCAGCGACAGGAACAGGCGGTCGCCACGCGTCGTTTCGAACCGCAGCACGCCGACGCGCGGATTGCCGCCCGGCGAGACGTATTCCCACGCCGCCATGCCGCAAAGCAGCAGAAAGATGGTTCCAAAGAAGGCCGCGGTCGGCCACGTCCAGGCCATCCACGAAAAATCGAGGTTGGACGAGAGGTTAAATCCCCACAGGCGGATATTGGCCGGATCGCTGAAGCCTACCGTTATTGCCACGAAATCGATTTGAAGTGCCACCCAGGCCACGACGACCAGGGCGAGAAACAGCACGGCCCACCACCATGGGCTTCTGTCGACCTGCTCCATCATACCCTCCCCAGGGCAAAGCCCTTGGCGATGTAGTTGCGCACAAACCAGATGACGAGCGCGCCGGGAATCAGCGTCAGCACGCCGGCTGCGGCGAGCAGCCCCCAATCCATGCCGGCGGCCGAAACGGTGCGGGTCATGGTCGCGGCGATCGGCTTGGCGTCGGTGGTCGTCAGCGTGCGGGCGATCAGCAGCTCGACCCACGAGAACATGAAGCAGAAGAAGCACGCCACGCCGATGCCGCTCGCAATCAGCGGCATGAATATCTTGATGAAGAAGCGCGGGAACGAATAGCCGTCGATATAGGCGGTCTCGTCGATCTCCTTGGGTACGCCCGACATGAAGCCTTCGAGGATCCACACCGCCAGCGGCACGTTGAACAGGCAATGCGCCAGAGCCACGGCGATGTGGGTGTCGATAAGGCCGAAGGCCGAATAAAGCTGAAAGAATGGCAGCGCGAACACCGCCGGCGGCGCCATGCGGTTGGTCAGCAGCCAGAAGAACAGATGCTTGTCGCCGAGGAAGCGGTAGCGTGAGAAGGCATAGGCCGCCGGCAGCGCCGCAGCCACCGAAATCACCATGTTCATAACCACATAGGTGATCGAGTTGATGTAGCCCGAATACCAGGACGCGTCGGTGAAGATGGTGCGGTAATTCGCCAATGTCGGTGCGTGCGGGTAGAGCGTCAGCGACGAGACGATCTCGCCATTGGTCTTGAAGCTCATATTGATGAGCCAGTAGATCGGCAAAAGCAGAACGATGATGTAGAGCGTCGGCACGATCCACCACCAACGCGACTCCTCGCCGCGACGGCGCATCAGCCGTGCGATCTCGTCCTGCCGTAGCGTGCTGGCGAGCCCTTCCGAAGCTGTCGTCTCGCTCACCCTATCGGCTCTCTCTTCGGTGCGGCTCATCTCAGCGCTCCGCGTCGTAATTGGTCATCACGGTGTAGAACACCCATGACAACAACAGGACGATAAGGAAGTAGACCAGCGACATCGCCGCCGCCGGGCCGAGGTCGAACTGGCCGAGCGCCGTCTTGACGAGATCGATCGAAAGAAAGGTCGTCGAGTTGCCGGGTCCGCCGCCGGTCACCACGAACGGTTCGGTGTAGATCATGAAGCTATCCATGAAGCGCAGCAGCACGGCGATCAGCAGCACGCGGTTCATCTTCGGCAGCTGGATGTAGCGGAACACCGCCCAGCGCGAGGCACCGTCGATCTTGGCCGCCTGATAAAAGGCATCCGGGATCGAGACCAGGCCGGCATAGCAGAGCAGAACGACGAGGCTGGTCCAATGCCAGACGTCCATGATGATGACCGTGACCCAGGCGTCGTATGGGTCTTGCACATAATTATAGTCGATGCCGAGCGCGTTGACGTAATAGCCGAGCAGGCCAATGTCGTTGCGCCCGAACACCTGCCAGATGGTGCCGACGACGTTCCACGGGATCAGCAGCGGCAACGCCATCAAAACAAGGCAAACAGGCACGCCCCAACCCTTCTTCGGCATATTGAGCGCAATGAAGATGCCGAGCGGCACTTCGATCGCCAGGATGATGAAGGAGAAGACAAGGTTGCGGATCATCGCCTGCCAGAAGCGGCTGGAGGAAAGCAGTTCCTCGAACCATTCCGTGCCGGCCCAGAAGAAGACGTTATTGCCGAAAGTGTCCTGCACCGAATAATTGACGACCGTCATCAGCGGTATGACCGCCGAGAACGCCACCAGCAGCAGCACCGGCAGCACCAGGAACCAGGCTCTGTTGTTCCAGGTCTTTTCCACTTCAGGCTCCCATCTCGACGCGCCAGGAATTGGCATAGATGTTGATGCCGGCCGGGTCGAACCGCACCTTCGGATCAGCCGGAACTGTCTCGTCCTCGCCGATGACGGCGGCGATCTCGCGCCCTTCAAGATTGGCACGGACCACCTTGTGGCGGCCGACGTCCTCGACCTTGCTGATCCGGACGGCCATGCCCTGGCTGCCTAGGCGCACATATTCGGGACGGATGCCGAGTTCGATGGCGCCGCCGCCCGCCTTGGGCACGCCCGGCAGTTCGATCTGCTGCGAGCCCAGCTTCGCTGTCTTGCCGTCGATCGCCACCGGCATGACATTCATGCCGGGCGAGCCGATGAAATAGCCGACAAAGGTGTGGCGCGGGCGCTCGAACAGCTCTGCCGGTGTGCCGATCTGCACGATTTCGCCGTCATACATGACGACCACCCTGTCGGCGAAGGTCAACGCCTCGGTCTGGTCGTGCGTGACATAGACCATGGTGTAGCCGAAGCGGCGGTGAAGCTGCTTCAACTGCGAGCGCAGCACCCATTTCATATGCGGGTCGATGACTGTCAAAGGCTCGTCGAACAGGATGGCGTTGACGTCGGAGCGCACCAGCCCGCGTCCGAGCGAGATTTTCTGCTTCTGGTCGGCGGTCAGTCCGCGCGCCTTTCGTTTGGCCATATCGGCCAGCCCGGTCATCTCCAGCGTCTCACGCACCTTGCGGTCGACGTCGGGCTCCGGCACGCCGCGATTGCGCAGCGGGAACGCCAGATTGTCGTAGACGGTCATCGTGTCGTAGATCACCGGGAACTGGAAGACCTGGGCGATGTTGCGCTCTTGGGTCGACAGATTGGTCACGTCCCTGCCGTTGAACAGCAGCTGGCCATGCGAGGGATGCAGCAATCCCGAAATGATGTTGAGCAGCGTGGTCTTGCCGCAGCCGGATGGGCCGAGCAGCGCATAAGCGCCGCCATCCTCGAACGTGTGGTGCACTTCCTTCAGCGCGAAATCGGCATCCGTGCGCGGGTTCTGCAGATAGGAGTGGCGGATATGATTGACATCGATGCGCGCCATCGCTTCCTCCTAGGCCGCCAGCTTCGGCGCGGCCACGGCGCGGCCGTGCTCGTCGAAGACCATGATGTGGCGCGGGTCGATGAACACCTCGACCTCCTCGTCCGGCTCGAAGTCGCGAATGCCATGGGTCAGCATGACCCAGCGCGCATCGGCAAAATCGAGATGGACGAAGCTTTCCGATCCGGTGATCTCGGTGATCGTCACCTTTGCGCGCACCGGCACTGCGGCGGCGTTGGGCCGATCGAGGGACAAATGATGCGGCTGGAACCCGATCGTATAGATCGCATCGGCAATGCCGAAGAGTTCCGCCGGCACCGGCAATTTCACGCCGCCCTCGAGCAGGAAATCCAGACCCTTCTTGGCAAGCACGATGGTGTTGAGCGGCGGATCGGCGAAGGTTCTCGCCGTCACCAGATCAACCGGTTTGCGGAACACTTCGATGGTCGGCCCGAACTGGGTGATGCTGCCTTCGGAAAGCGTCGCCGTGTTGCCGCCGAGCAGCAAGGCTTCGTGCGGCTCGGTCGTGGCATAAACAAAGATTGTACCGGCGGCCGCGAAGACTTTCGGCAGTTCCGCGCGTAATTCTTCGCGCAGCTTGTAGTCGAGATTGGCGAGCGGCTCGTCGAGCAGCACGAGGCTGGCATTCTTGACGATCGCGCGGGCCAGCGCGGTGCGCTGCTGCTGGCCGCCCGACAGACTGAGAGGCGTCCGGTCGAGATAGGGCGTTAGTTTGAGAAGGGCGGCGGCATTGCGCACCTCCCTGTCGATCGTTGCCTGATCCGTGCCGGCCACCCGCAGCGGTGAGGCGATGTTTTCGTAGACCGTCATCGCCGGATAATTGATGAATTGCTGGTAGACCATGGCGACGTTGCGCTTTTGCACCGGCATGCCGGTGACATCCTTGCCATCGAACCAGACCGAGCCCGAGGTCGGCACGTCGAGGCCCGCCATCAGCCGCATCAGGCTGGTCTTGCCGGAGAGCGTCGGCCCGAGCAGGACGTTGAGCGAGCCGTGCTGAAGCGTCAGCGAGACGTCGCGGATATGTTCCGCCGCACCCACCGTCTTCGTCACGTTTCTCAGTTCAAGCATGATGCCTCCTCCCAGGCTTTCTGCATCAGTCGGCCGTTCCTATTCGGCAGCCGCTACGTGCTGCCGGCTTATTCCGCGCATGAACTCGTCGAGCACTGCCGCCTGCTCACGGCTGAGACGCAGGCCGCGCTTGGTCCGGCGCCACAATACATCCTCGGCAGTCATCGCCCATTCGTTTTCGACGAGGTAGCGCACCTCGGCTTCGTAGAGATCGGCGCCGAAGTTGCGGCCAAGATCGACGTTCGACTTGGCGAGGCCCAGCAGCTTCCTTGCGCGGGTGCCGTAGAGCCGGGTCAACCGGCGGGCCAGCCGGGCGTCGAGGAAGGGGTACGCCGTTTTCAATTTCGCCACCTCGGCATCGAAGCCGGTGACGGGAAAGTCACCGCCGGGCAGCGGCGCGTTTGCCGTCCATGGTTTGCCGCGCTTGCCGAGAAAACCCTCGATCTTCTCGAGCATCGATTCCGACAATCGGCGGTAGGTCGTGATCTTGCCGCCAAAGGCGTTGACGATCGGGGCGGCACCCTCGCCTCCATCGGCCTTCAGCACATAGTCTCGGGTGGCTTCCTGCGCCTTTGAGGCGCCATCGTCGTAGAGCGGTCGCACCGCGGAATAGGTCCAGACGATATCCGACGGCTTGACCGGCTGCGCGAAATATTCGCTTGCCGCAGCGCAGAGATAGCCGATCTCGGCGTCACTGATCCTGACGTTGTGCGGATCGCCGGGATAGTCACGGTCGGTGGTGCCGATGAGCGTGAACTCGTCCTCGTAAGGGATGGCGAAAATGATGCGCCCGTCCTTGTTCTGAAAGAAATAGGCGCGTGGGTCGTCGAATTTCGTGCCCACGACGATGTGGCTGCCTTGTACGAGGCGGACATTGTGCACGTCGTTCAAGCCGACGGTGGCCGACAGCACCTGATCGACCCACGGGCCGGCGGCATTGACCAGCAGCCGCGCCTTGACCTCCTCGGTATCGCCGGTCCGCACATTTTCAAGCCTGACCGTCCAGAGATTGCCTTCGCGGCGTGCGCTGACGACCTTTGTTCGGGTTCGAATGGTTGCGCCGCGCTCGGCAGCGTCGCGGGCGTTCAACACAACCAGCCGGGCATCGTTGACCCAACCGTCCGAATATTCGAACGCCTTTCGAAACAGCGGCTTCAGCGGCTTGCCGGCCGGATCCTTGGCCATGTCCAGCGTTTTCGTCGGCGGCAGCAATTTGCGCCCGCCAATATGGTCGTAGAGGAAAAGCCCGAGCCGGATCAGCCAGGCCGGACGCAGTCCCTTGGCGTATGGCAGCACGAAGCGCATCGGCCAGATGATGTGCGGCGCGTTCCTCCACAGGACCTCGCGTTCCATCAGCGCTTCGCGCACCAGACGGAATTCGTAGAATTCGAGATAGCGCAAGCCGCCGTGGATCAGTTTGGTCGAGCCGGAAGAGGTCCCGCTGGCCAGATCGTTCATCTCGGCAAGAAAAACCGAAAAGCCACGTCCAACGGCATCGCGGGCGATGCCGCAGCCATTGATGCCGCCACCGATGACGAAAATGTCATGAATCGGTGATGCGCTCAAAGAATCCTCCCTCGATTTCGCATTGCAGCATTTTTGGGTTCTTGCGAAACCGTACGGGAATTATTTCGAAATGATAACGAATGTCAAACGAAATGTGATAGGCGGAAGATGCCGCGACGGGCATCTCTAGGATAGCGACGTTTCGATCAGCTGAACTTCTGCCTCCTGGCAGATCTTACGCACCGACGGGATGTCGCAACGATCGGTGATAAAGGTGTTGACCTGCGACAGATGGCCGATGCGGACGGGCGCGGTGCGCTCGAATTTGGTCTGGTCCGACACCAGGATCACATGTCGGGCGTTGGCGATGATCGCCTGAGCCACCTTCACCTCGCGAAAATCGAAGTCGAGCAGTGCGCCGTCATGGTCGATGGCCGAGGCGCCGATCACCGCAAAATCGACCTTGAACTGCCTGATGAAATCGACCGCGGCCTCGCCGACCACACCGCCGTCGGAACCGCGCACGACACCGCCGGCGATCACCACCTCGATCGAAGGATATATACGCATCCTGTTGGCAACATTGATGTTATTGGTGATGACCATCAGGCCGCTGTGATCGAGCAGCGACTTGCTGACAGCTTCCGTCGTTGTCCCGATATTGATGAATAGAGACGCGTTATCGGGGATCAGCCGGGCTGCTGCGCGGCCGATCGCCTCCTTCTCCTCGGCGGCGATCTTGCGCCGAGCCTCATATTCCATGTTCTCGATGCCGGAGGGGAACAATGCCCCGCCATGGATGCGGGACAAAAGCCGCTGGTCGCAGAGATCGTTGAGATCCTTGCGGATCGTCTGCGGCGTCACGTTGAAATGCGTCGCCAGCTCCTCGACCAGTACGCGGCCATGGTCCTTGGCCATCTGGATGATTTCGGAATGACGCGGCGACAGATACATCTAGCAACCTCTCATTTTCGTTTTTCTCGTCTATAGCTGAAAACGAAAGCCATGAACAGGTATGGGCCGGCTAATAAAAATCGGGCGACTGCAGCGAGAAAAGCTCCGGCGCAATCTCGACGAGGCTATCAACTCAGCCCCCGCGCGATCTCAGTGATGACCGAGAAAGCAGTATCGACGTCCGCCGCAGTCGTTTCGAACTGCCCGACCTGAAAGCGGATCGCCACCTGCCCGTCCACCCGGGTCTGCGTCAGGTAAATGCGGCCGTCATCGTTGATCGCGCTGACCAACCGCAAATTGTGCTCGTCAGAGTCGATGGCCGCAGCCGCGAGATGGCGGAATGAGAATAGCGACAGCATCGGTTCCGTGACGATCTCGAAATCCGGTTCCCGAGCCAGCCGCGCGGCGAGGCTCTCGCTCCAGGCAACATGGTTGCGGATCATGTTCCGCAGATTTTCCAAGCCATGCGCACGCAGCAGGAACCAAAGTTTCAGAGCGCGGAACCTCCGTCCGAGCGGCACCGACCATTCGGAGTAGTTGATGACCCCGTCGCGGCCATGCGTTTTCAGGAATTCGGGCTTGATCGCCAGCGTGCGGACCAGGTCTTCCGGCTGGCGGATGAACTGCATCGAGCAATCGAACTGTGCCCCCAACCATTTATGCGGGTTGAAGACGATGGAATCGGCATTTTCGGCGCCGGTCCAGAAATGCCGGAACTCGTGGCAGATCATGGCGGAGCCGGCCCATGCGGCATCGACATGCAGGTAGAGCCCGTGCCGCTTCGCCACCTCGGCAACAGCCGCCACATTGTCGGTGCCGCCGGTACTTGTGCCGCCGACGCTGGCGATGATGCCCGCCGGCAGCATGCCGTTTTCGCGGTCGGTAACGATCGCGGCTTCCAGAGCCGCCGTCTGCATGGCGCGGAAGCGTCCGGCGACCGGAATGCGCACGAGGTTCGCCTCGCCGATGCCCGACACCCAGATCGCCCGGTCGATAGAAGTATGGACCTGGTCGGAAGAATAGATCCGCACGACCGGCTGCCCTTGCAAGCCGTTCTTGTTGCCTTGCCAGTCGAGCGCGCGCTCGCGCATTGTCAGCACGGCGGCAAGCGTCGCCGATGAAGCCGAATCCTGCATGACGCCGGAAAATCCCTCCGGCAAACCAAGCGCCTGCCGCATCCAGTCGACGACACGCGTCTCGAGCTCGGTTGCCGCCGGCGAGGTCTGCCAGAGCATGCATTGCGCGGCCATCGCGGAAACCAGATACTCGGCCACCACGGAGACCGGTGCCGCGTTAGCCGGGAAATAGGCGAAGAAACGCGGATGCTGCCAGTGCGTCATGCCCGGCAAGATCTTTTGTTCGAAATCGGCGAAGATTGCCTGCATCGTTTCGCTGTCTTCCGGCGGCGCGGCATCGATGCTTTTGAAGATTTCGCCCGGCTCGACAAGCGGCCGCACCGGTGTTTCGCGAAGGCCGTTTCTGTAGTCGACGCCCCATTCAGCCGCTCGCAGCGACCATTCGCGGAATTCGTTGCTATTCATCTTCGCCTCCGTAGCGCCTAATCGAGCCGCGATCAAAGAGCACGAAAAACGAAGGTTTTCATTCGGGAAAATCAGGCAGACTGGCAAAGGCGGTCTTCAGCGCGTTCGACCAGCTATCCGAGATCGTACGATAATATTGATCGTCCTGGGTTATTCGCTTTTTGAGGCCGACCTTGAAAGTGTCCTTTTCATAGAACAGCAGGTCGAGCGGCAGGCCGACCGACAGGTTCGACTTCAGCGTCGAGTCGAACGACACCAGCAGCAACTTCACCGTCTCGGCGAAACTCATGGTCCTTTCATACGCACGGATAATGATCGGCTTGCCGTATTTGGTCTCACCGATCTGGAAGAACGGCGTGTCGTCGGTGGATTCGATGAAATTGCCTTCCGGATAGATCATGAACAGGCGCGGCGCGCTGCCCTTGATCTGACCGCCGAGGATGAAGGAGGCGTTGAAGTAGGAATCCGCCTTTTCGCCCGCCGGCGACGAACTGGCGATGACCTCCTTGACGGTGTCTCCGACCAACCGGACTGTCTGGTACATGGAGGGCGTTTCGAGCAGTGTGGCACGGCGCTCCGCCACTGCCTTGGTGCGTTCGTCGAGCAGGCTGACCACGGCCTGCGTCGTCGCCAGATTGCCGGCCGACATCAAAACGATGACGCGCTCGCCCGGCTCTTCCCAGACATGCATCTTCCTGAAGGTCGAGATCGAATCCATGCCGGCGTTGGTGCGCGTGTCCGACATGAACACGAGCCCGCGATCGATCTTCAGGCCGACGCAATAGGTCATCGAATCTCTTTGGCAACAATCTTGCCGGGGATTACTGCTCCACGGTGACGGTGACCGCAAGCTGTTCTTCCGCCTGTCCCAGCCGAATTCCAGATACCGGCGTGGCGTCGCGATAATCGCGGCCGGTCGCCACCTTCACATAACGCTCGTCCGGAGAAATGCCGTTGGCGACATCGAAGGCGACCCAGCCGAGGCCCGAGATATGCGCCTCGGCCCAGGCGTGGCTTGCCGCCTGCTCGATGGCCGCATCCATCATCAGGTAGCCGCTGATATAGCGGGCCGGAAAATCCATGGCACGCGCCGCGGCAACGAAGATGTGGCTGTGGTCCTGGCAAACGCCGGTCTTGAGCGCCAAGGCCTCTTCGGCCGGCGTCGTCACGTTGGTGGTGTCCGGCGTATAAGCGACGCGCTCGCCGATCACCGCCATCAACCGGTGCAGCCTTTCGATGTCGGTACCCTTGCCGACCGAGGCAGCAAGCTCGCGAATGCCGCTTCCGATCGTCGTCAGCGGCGTTTCCTGGCCGAACAGCCAGAGCGGCGCGAAACCCTGGTGCGGTCCGCAGACGCCAGCGGTGTCGCGCGTCACCACTTCGCCGGCTGCTTCGACGGTGATGAAGTCGCGCTCGCCCTCGACGCTCAACAGCCGGGTATCATTGCCGAAATGGTCGGTGAAGCGCACTTCCTCGCGTGCGCCTTCGATCCTCAGCGCCCAGGACAGCACCGTCTGGGTGCGCCCGTTCACCGGGAGCAGCCGCAAACGCTGCAACAGATAATGCACCGGCGCATCGTAGCGGTATTCCGTCAGGTGGGTGATCTTCAGCCGCATCGCACTCGTCCCTGGAGCATGAGCTTTTCCGAAAACCGGTCTCCGCTTTTTGGGGTCATGCTCAATAGAACCTGTAATCCTGCGCGATCTCGTCGCCGAGCCTGGTGTTGTCGCGGATGAAATTGGCCAGGAATTCGTGCAGGCCGGCGTCGAAAATATCCTTGATCGACCCGGCCGTCAGCATGGCCTGGGTCTTGGCAGCCGTCGCATGGCAGGCGTGGCGCTCCCCATAGTCGTCACCCAGGAATTTGAGATGCTCCGTCAGGAAGCGGTAGCAAAAGGTCAGCGAGCGCGGCATGCGGACGTTGAGGATCAGATAATCGGCGATGTTGCTCGGCTTGTAGTCGGCATCATAGACCCAGCGATAGGAACGGTGCGCCGACACCGAGCGCAGGATCGATTCCCATTGGTAGTTGTCGAGCGTCGAGCCGACCCAGGAGATCGACGGCAACAGCACGTAGTATTTCACATCCAGGATACGCGCGGTGTTGTCGGCGCGTTCGACATAAGTGCCGAGCTGCGAGAAATCGAAAATCTCGTTGCGCAGCATCGTGCCGTAGAACGAGCCGCGGATCAGCGCCGTCTCGCGCTTGATTGCGTCGAGCGCGTTGGGCAGGTCGCGCTCGTCGATCGGCTTGGCCAGCATCCGCTTCAGCGACATCCAGGCTTCGTTGATGCTTTCCCAGGTTTCACGCGTCAGAGCGGTACGCACCATGCGGGCATTGTTACGGGCCGTTTCGATAGACGACATCGTGCTCGACGGGTTCGATGTGTCGCGCAGCAGATAGTCGGCGACATTGGCGGCGGTGTAGTCGGAATATTTCTGCGTGAAGCTGGCGTCCGAACCGGCGCTGAGCAGCACCGAATTCCATTCCTCCGAAGCGTTCTGGGTACGAGTCAGCGCCATGCGCAAGCCGGCATCCACCAGCCGCGCCATGTTTTCCGCCCGCTCGATATAGCGGTTCATCCAGTAAAGCCCGTTGGCGGTGCGGCCGAGAAGCATGTCAGGCGGTCCTGTGGTGAATAGTGAATAGTGAATGGTGAATGGTGACTATCCGGATTCCAGGGCACGATGCCGCGCGCTTCACTTTCGGGCATTTCACCAACATCAACGACCCATATCCTTACCTATTCACTATTCACTATTCACTATTCACTATTCACTATTCACTATTCACTATTCACTATTCACTATTCACTATGCCCTACTCGCTACTTCCACTCTAATCATCCAACACCCACGTATCCTTCGTGCCCCCGCCTTGCGAGGAATTGACGACCAGCGAGCCTTCCTTGAGCGCTACTCGGGTCAGCCCGCCGGGCACGATCTGGATACGGTCGGAAACCAGCACATAGGGGCGCAGATCGACATGGCGCGGCGCCAGCCCCTTGTCCGTCAGGATCGGACAGGTCGACAGCGCCAGCGTCGGCTGAGCAATGTAGTTCGACGGTTTTGCCGCGAGCTTTTTGGAAAACTCCTCGCATTCCTTCTTGGTCGCCGCCGGACCGACCAGCATGCCGTAACCGCCTGAACCGTGGACCTCCTTGATAACCAATTCATCGATGTGCTCGAGCACGTATTTCAGGCTGTCCGGCTCCGAGCAGCGCCAGGTCGGGATGTTGCCGAGCATCGCCTTGCGGCCGGTGTAGAATTCGACGATCTCGGGCATGTACGAATAGATCGCCTTGTCGTCGGCGATGCCGGTTCCCGGCGCATTGGCGATCGTGATGTTGCCGGCGCGGTAGACGTCCATAATGCCCGGCACGCCAAGTGCCGAGTCGGGGCGGAAGGTCAGCGGATCGAGGAACGAGTCGTCGACACGACGGTAAAGCACGTCGATCTGCTTGTAGCCCTCGGTGGTGCGCATCGCGACATGGCCATCGACGACGCGCAGATCCTGCCCCTCGACAAGCTGCACGCCCATCTGGTCGGCAAGGAAAGCATGTTCGAAATAGGCCGAGTTGAAGCTGCCCGGCGTCAGCACGGCAATGGTCGGCGCGCCCTTGGTGCTTTGCGGCCGCACTGCCGCCAGCGACTGGCGCAAGAGCTGCGGGTAATTCTCAACCGGCCGCACCTTGATCTGCTGGAACAGCTCAGGGAAGAGCTGCATCATCGTCTCGCGATTCTCCAGCATGTAGGAGACGCCGGACGGCGTGCGCGCATTGTCCTCCAGCACGTAGAACTCGTTCTCGCTGATGCGTACGATGTCGACGCCGATGATGTGGGTATAGACGCCGGCCGGCGGCCGCACCCCGATCATCTCGGGCAGGAACGCCTCGTTCTTGGCGATCAACTCCTTCGGCACCCGGCCGGCGCGTAAGATCTCCTGGCGATGGTAGATGTCGTCGAGAAAGGCGTTCAGCGCCTGGACGCGCTGCTCGATGCCTTGCGTCAGCCGTCGCCATTCATTGCCCGAAATGATGCGCGGAACGATATCGAAGGGTATCAGCCGCTCCGATGCTTCCTGCTCGCCGTAGACGGCGAAAGTGATGCCTGTCTTGCGAAAGACGCGTTCGGCGTCCTGCATCTTCTCGGTAAGTCTGGCCGGGTCCTGTTCCTTCAGCCAGCGATCGTAAGCCGAATACGGTTTTCTCAGCCCGGAAACTTCCGGAAGCATTTCATCGAACGCTGCCAATCGCATACTCCCCTGTGGCGCCATTTCACTGGCCTGGCTGGAGAAAATCAAGCGCAATCGGTGATTTGTTGGGCGCCGGCGATCAGTATGTCGCACTTGCCTAAAATTAAGGCAGCACCAATAGGGCCTTGATCAGGCTTTGCCTGGTGTCCGGGCAGATGCCGGATGCGGATCAAAACGCGCGAAAGGTGACTACCGTGAACGTGTCCTTGATGCCGGGAAGAATCTGCACTTTCTCGTTGACAAAGTGGCCGATGTCTTCCTCGTCGTCGACATAGAATTTGGCGAGCAGGTCGTAGTTTCCGGCTGTCGAGTAGATTTCCGAAGCGATCTCGGCATCGGCCAGGGCGCTGGCAACGTCGTAGGCCTTGCCCAGATCGCATTTTATCTGCACGAAAAATGCCTTCATTGCCTGGTCCTGCTCACATCGCACGCTCTAGGTATAATCGAGCGGCCCTTGTGGCAGACTGCCGCTCGCCTTTCAAGCATCGGCAATCGCTCAGGCTGTCTCGCCCCGACAATGCTTTCTCGGCTCGGACACGGACTGCCACGCCGAGTGTTTGCGCTCGGCTGAAACCCTGAAGCACTGCAAAGCGTATGGTATCATGTACCTTCAGTCAGCGATTTCTCAGGGACAACGGAGACAGGCCATGCGCCGCGCGTTTTTCGCATTCGCAGTCGTTCCATTCATTTTCGCATCCCAGGCCTTTGCTGGCGACGCCGAAGTCAAAGCGGCGCAGACGGTCATCGATGGGCAGTTGAGGGCCTTCATCGCCAATGACGGCGCCATCGCTTACAGTTTCGCGGCTCCGAACGTGAAGCGGATTTTCCCGACCGTCGATACCTTCATGAATATGGTGACCAACGGTTACCCGCCGGTGCGCAAGCCGCGGACCTATTCCTTCGGCAAGGCCGAGGAGACCGCTCCGGGTTCGATCGTCCAGCAGGTGCTGATCGTTGGACCCGACGGCAAGGATTATGAAGCGGTCTACATGCTGCAGCAGCAGCCCGACGGTACGTTCCGGATCACAGGCTGCAGCCTGCGCGCGTCGAATTCGTTCAGCACCTGAGTAGAAAACATTCAATAGCGCGCCCTGCCGCCCGACATATCGAACACCGCCCCAGTGTTGAACGCGCTGGCATCGGAGCATAGCCAAAGCACCAATGCCGCGACTTCATCCACAGAGCCGAGGCGCCTGAGCGGACTGGCGTTGATCATGTCGTTCACGACATCGTTGCCAAGGCGCCTGATGAGCTCGGTATCGATCGGCCCCGGCGCGACGCAATTGACGCGGATGTCGGTGTCGCTGACCTCCCGCGACAATGCTTTCGTGAAAGCAATGACACCCGCACTTGCCGCAGAATAGGCTGCGAGGTTCGGCAGTCCTTCCTTGCCCGCCAGCGAACCCATATTGACGATACGACCACTCCCGGCCTTGCGCATGATCGGCAGAACTTGGTGCGTGACTTCGAAAACACCCATCAGGTTGACGCCGATGATCCGTTGCCATTCGATCGGATCGAAGGCCTCGAATCCACGATAGCTGCCAAGGTAGCCTGCATTGTTGATGAGGATATCGATCCGCCTGTCATCGGCTGTGACCCCGGCCAATGCGTCCTTTATCTGGTGTGCCTTGGTCACATCGACACTCTGGCAATAGGCGCCATCGAGAGGCAAGGGATCCGCATCCCATATCCAGACATCGGCACCGGACTGTATCAGCTGCGCGGCAACGGCTTTGCCGATACCCCTTGAGCCGCCTGTCACGATCGCGGTCTTGCCGCCAAAGTCGTACGTCACGGTCATGGCTTGACCCCGACGGGACTCTGCGTCCGGACAATCGACCAGTCAATCGTTATCACGCAGACGGTGGCTCATTCAAAGAGCAGGAATATCGCCCCTCGCCCAGCCGTCGGCAATGTCTGCGCCGCGCGCTTCGGACGTGCCGGCCTCGATTGCAGCGCGGATGTCCTGCATCAGCTTTTGATAGTAGGACAGATTGTTCCAGGTCAGGAGCATCGCCCCAAGCGCCTCTTGCGAGCGCACCAGATGGTGCAAGTAGGCCCGCGAATAGTCGCGTGCGGCCGGGCAGTCGCTTTCCTCATCGAGCGGACGCGGATCGTCGGCATGGCGGGCGTTGCGCAGATTGACCTTGCCGCGCCGTGTGTAGGCAAGGCCGTGGCGCCCTGCCCGCGTCGGCATCACGCAGTCGAACATGTCGATGCCGCGCGCAACCGACTTCAAAATGTCGTCCGGGGTGCCGACGCCCATCAGGTAGCGCGGCCGGTCAGCCGGCAGCTCCGGGCAAGTGATGTCGAGCATCTCCAGCATCACCGCTTGCGGCTCGCCGACAGCCAGCCCGCCGATCGCGTAACCCTTCAGCTCCATTGCCTTCAGCGCCTGCGCCGAGCGCAGCCGCAGATCCGGCACGTCGCCGCCTTGCACAATGCCGAACATCGCCTTGCCGGGCTGCTCGCCGAATGCCGTCTTGCAACGCTCGGCCCAGCGCAACGACAACTCCATGGCACGCTCGATCTCGTTCTGCTTGGCCGGCAGAGCCGTGCATTCGTCGAGCTGCATCTGGATGTCGGAATCGAGCAGCCCCTGGATCTCTATCGAACGCTCTGGCGACATCTCGTAGGCGCCGCCGTCGATATGCGAACGGAAGGTAACGCCGTTCTCGGTCAGTTTCCGCAGCTTCGACAGCGACATCACCTGGAAGCCGCCGCTGTCGGTCAGGATTGGATGCGGCCAGCGGGCGAATTCATGCAGGCCGCCGAGCCGCGCCACGCGCTCGGCGCCGGGTCTTAGCATCAGGTGGTAGGTGTTGCCGAGGATAATGTCCGAGCCGACGCCGCGCACCTGATCCATATACATGGCCTTCACCGTGCCGCCGGTACCGACCGGCATGAAGGCAGGCGTGCGGATTTCCCCGCGCGGCATGGTGATTGCACCACGCCGCGCCCTGCCGTCGGTCGCCAGCACCTTGAAGGTGAATGCGTCAGTCATTGAATTCCCTAGCCATCGAACTCCTTGTCGAATACCGGCGCGTCCGGGGCCTGCTTGTCGAGTGATTGCCGGTAGCGGATGCAGCCGCGCATGAATTTCGGCCACGGCGGCACGGCAATCGCCGGGTCGGTCTTTTCGGGCAAAAGTGACCAGAGGTCGGGATGGTGCCAGCACAGATCATGGCCGGTGGCGTCGCGGTGTTGGCGGATGCCGGCGCGCAGTTTCCTGACCTCGGCGATCAAGGCTTCCCGGTCGAAGGTTTCCAGGTCATCGTCCATCGGTATCCTCCCTGAACAGAAGACTTGCGTCTCCATAGGAATAAAACCTGTAGCGATTCTCGATGGCATGCGCATAGGCCGCCCGCATCGTCTGCAAACCGCAGAAGGCCGAAACCAGCATGAACAGCGTCGAACGCGGCAGATGGAAATTGGTCATCAGCAAGTCTGCGGTCTTGAAACGATAGCCGGGCGTGATGAAGATGTCTGTCGGGCCTGACCATGCGGCCAGCCTGCCGTCCTCGCCAGCCGCGCTCTCCAATAAGCGCAGCGATGTCGTGCCGACGGCGATAATGCGCCCTCCTTTTGCTTTCGCCGCATTCAGCGCCTCGGCGGTTTCCGGGCTGACCGAACCGGTTTCGGCGTGCATCTTGTGGTCGGCGGTGTCGTCCGCCTTCACCGGCAGGAACGTGCCGGCGCCGACATGCAGCGTGACGAAACGGCGCTCTATGCCCTTGGCGTCGAGCGTCGCAAACAGCTCCGGCGTGAAATGCAGCCCTGCCGTCGGCGCGGCGACCGCGCCCTCCTCCCTCGCATAAATGGTCTGATAGTCGCTGCGGTCGCGTTCGTCGTCGTCACGCTTGGAGGCGATGTAGGGCGGCAGCGGGATGTGGCCGACTGCACGCAGCGCCTCGTCGAGGAACGGACCTGACAGGTCGAAGCCGAGCAGCACCTCGCCGCCTTCTCCCTTCTCGATCACGGTCGCGTCGAGCTGGCCGAGAAGGCAGGAATTGGCGTCATGACCGAAATGGATACGATCGCCGGCGGCGATGCGCTTGCCCGGACGCATGAAGGCGAGCCAGCGGTCGGGCGCCATCCGCATATGCAGCGTGGCTTCGACCTGCGCCGCCGCCTCGCCGCGCCGCCTGATGCCTTTCAGCTGTGCCGGAATGACCTTGGTGTCGTTGAAGACCAGCACATCACCGGCCTTGAGCAGGGCCGGCAGGTCGCGCACCGTCCGGTCTTCGAGCCCCTCACCCGGCCTGACCACCAGCATCCTGGCACTGTCGCGCGGCTCGGCTGGGCGAAGCGCGATGCGCTCCTCCGGCAGATCGAAGTCGAAAAGGTCGACGCGCAAGAGATCCCCGCCTCAAGGTTCCGGGCAGGTCACCGCCCAGGCGCCGACACCGTCTATGCTCAATGTGCCGCCCATCGAGAAGCTGGACTGCTCGCTGGCCTTGACCAGCCGCAATTTGGCGACGATCGAGCTGATGCCTTCGTCGGTGAGGTCGATCAGCATGCGCTCGTCGTCTTCGAATGCCTGTCCAACGATGACTTTCGTTGAGCCTGGCTGTCCATCCGTGGTCCATGTCTTGCCGCCGGCATCCAGCCACACACGCGCGACCGCAATGACGGCCGTGTGTCCCATCAAAACATCAATCGATGCCGCGCCGCCGTCGGCGCTGCAGACGATCGATTCCGTTGCCAGCGCCGGAGTGGCCGCCGCGGCGAGCATAATTGCGATGGCCGCGACAGCCCGGCTGGTCATTTCACGTCGGCCGCGACCTTGAGCGATACGATCTTGTCAGGATCCTGCACCGGTTCGCCGCGCTTGATCTTGTCGACGTTGTCCATGCCTTCGATGACCTGGCCCCATACCGTGTACTGGCGGTTGAGGAAGGCGGCATCGTCGAAGCAGATGAAGAACTGCGAATTGGCCGAGTTCGGGTTCTGCGAGCGCGCCATCGAGCAGGTGCCGCGGCCGTGGTTGGCGTTGGAGAACTCGGCCTTCAGATCGGGTTTGTCGGAACCGCCAGTGCCGGCGCGCGATGGCGCGAAAGACGGCTTGTTGGAATTGCCGAACTTCACGTCGCCGGTCTGCGCCATGAAGCCGTCGATGACGCGGTGGAAGACCACGCCGTCATAGGCGCCTTCGCGCGCCAGCTCCTTGATACGGCCGACATGGCCGGGCGCCAGATCTGGAAACAATTCGATGACGACCTTGCCCTTGGTCGTGTCCATGATAAGCGCGTTCTCGCGGTCCTTGATTTCGGCCATGTCAGAAATATCCTTTTGAACAATTGGGGTTACTTGCCGTCCGCGGCGATGCGCACCTTGATCATGCGATCGGGGTCGGTCACCGTCCCGTTCTGCGCCTCGTCGCCTTTCTTGATGTGGTCCACCAACTCCATGCCGCTGACGACATTGCCAACGATGGTGTACTGGCCATCGAGCGGCGGTGCCGGCGCGAATATGATGAAGAATTGCGAATTGGCGGAATTCGGATCGTCGGAGCGGGCCATGCCGACCACGCCGCGCTGGTAGTGCTCGGTGCTGGAGAATTCGGCCGGCAGGTCAGGAAGATCGGAGCCGCCGGTGCCGACAGCGTCGGCATTGAAGCCGCTCTTCATGTTGCCGAACTTGACGTCGCCGGTCTGCGCCATGAAGCCGTCGATGACGCGGTGAAAGGCGACGTTGTCGTAGGCGCCCTGGCGCACCAGCTTTTTGATCTGCGCGACGTGCTTCGGCGCAAGGTCGGGCCTCAGCGCGATGGTCACGTCGCCGTCCTTCAGCGTTACGATCATGGTGTTTTCCGGATCGGCGGCAAAGGCCGACACGGATGCGGTCACAAGACCGGCAAGCACGGCAAGCAAGAAGGCAAGCTTTTTCAGCTGCATGGGATCTTTCTCCGAATATCTTCGTTCATGCATGTCGTTACCCAAAGCCGGGTTCCACTTTGGGTGACATGCATTTTATTTCGCGAATTTGGCGGTGAGCGCGCCGGCCACGGCCGCCGGCACGAAGGGGCGGATGTCGCCTCCCATCGAAGCTATCTGGCGCACAAGTGTGGCGGTAATGGTGCGCACTGAAGGGCTGGCGGGCAGGAACACCGTCTGCAGCTCCGGCGCCATGGTCTCGTTCATGCCGGCCATCTGCATCTCATAGTCAAGGTCGGTGCCGTCGCGCAGGCCGCGGATCATGATCGAGGCGCCATGCTTCCTGGCCGCGTCGATTACCAACCCGTCGAAGGCGACTACTTTGATACGCGCACCGTCGCTGCCGAATTCTGCCTTCGCGGCCGTTTCGATCAGGCCAACCCGTTCCTCGAAGGAAAACAACGGCTTCTTGCCGGGATGGATGCCGATCGCCGCATAGATTGTATCCGCCACGGCCAGCGACGCCTTCAGCACGTCGAGATGGCCGTTGGTCAGCGGGTCGAAAGAGCCGGCATAAAGGGCGATGCGTTCGGTCATGGCAGGTGCTTCTAGCGAGCCTCTCTCCTAAAGGCAAATCCGATCGCCAGCCCGCGCCGTGAACCTTTTGGCCGACGTGAACGACAGATGAATGTGCCGCTCACAACAGCTTCACGCAGTGTTCACTAAGTTGCAGCTGCAGGAGATGAAACCAAACACCCATCTAATCGTTGTTAGGCGCAGGAGAACACGCACATGCTGATCTACATGCTCGCCACCGCAATGACCGTCGCCATGCTGATCGCCACCGTATTCGGGTTGCATCAGGAAGCACAGCGCGTCCGCGCCAAGGCCAATACCAAGCGGTTCGAAGGCTTCGGCAACCGCAGGCCTTATCGCCGCTTCTAGATTGCGGGTGTCTTCACACGCCGGCCCACAGGGCTGGCGTCGTCGTGCCAAACTCACTCGACGGAAGTATCGGGCTCCCTACCATCGGCATCGGCAACAGCGCCGCTTTCAGCATTCTCTTCGATCTCTTCATCCGCTTGCGGTTCTGAAATTCGCTCCACCGAAACGACCTTCTCGCCCTCTGCGGT
The DNA here is from genome assembly GCF_040320195.1 of Mesorhizobium sp. M0768. Lineage (NCBI taxonomy): Bacteria > Pseudomonadati > Pseudomonadota > Alphaproteobacteria > Hyphomicrobiales > Phyllobacteriaceae > Mesorhizobium > Mesorhizobium sp. M0768. Next base: position 113,641 of record NZ_JAMYPD010000001.1, read on the forward strand.
ATTGAAGATGGTAACGCCCTTGGTGGCGCGGCTGGCGAAACGAATGCCGTTCACTGGAACACGGATAACGGTGCCGCCATCCGAAACCAGCATGATCTGATCGTCATTGCCGACCGGGAAGGTCGCCACCAGGCGGCCGATTTCGGCCGTTTTCGAGACGTCGGTGGCGCGAATACCCTTGCCGCCACGGCCAGTCAGGCGGAAATCGTAGGACGATGAACGCTTGCCGTAGCCATATTCCGTCACCGTCAACACGAACTGCTCGTGCGCCTTGAGGAATTCATAGCGGTCGTCGGAAAGCTCTGCCTCTTCGCCGACCTCTTCATTGGTGAGCTGGATTTCTTCCTCCTCGCCGGCCGCGATGTCAGCAGCGAGCCGGCGTTCGGCCACCACCCGCTTGAGGTAGGCGGCACGCTCCGCCGGCGGCGCATCGACATGCTCGATCACCGCCATCGAGATCACCCGGTCGCCATCGGCCATCGCAATGCCGCGCACGCCGACCGAATTGCGGCTCTGGAAGACGCGTACGTCGCTAACCGGAAAGCGGATGCACTGGCCGGAACTTGCCGTCAAAAGCACGTCGTCATTGTCGGTGCAGGTCTCGACGCCGAGGATCTCGTCGCCTTCCTCGTCCAGCTTCATGGCGATCTTGCCGTTGCGGTTGACCTGGACGAAGTCCGACAGCTTGTTGCGGCGCACGGTACCGCGCGTGGTGGCAAACATGACGTCGAGCTCGCCCCAACTCGTCTCATCCTCCGGCAGCGGCATGATCGTGGTGATGCGCTCGCCCTGTTCGAGCGGCAGCATATTGATCAGCGCTTTGCCGCGCGATTGCGGGTTGCCGATCGGCAGGCGCCAGACCTTTTCCTTGTAGACGATGCCGCGCGAGGAGAAGAACAGCACCGGCGTGTGCGTGTTGGCCACGAACAGCCGGGTGACGAAATCCTCTTCCTTGGTCGACATGCCGGAGCGGCCCTTGCCGCCGCGGCGCTGCGCCCGGTAGAGCGACAGCGGCACGCGCTTGATGTAGCCGGAATGGCTGACCGTGACGACCATGTCCTCGCGCTGGATCAGGTCCTCGTCTTCCATGTCCGCCCCGCCCTCGGCGAGCTCGGTACGGCGCGGCGTGCCGAACTCGTCGCGCACGGCGATGAGCTCGTCCTTGACGATCTGCTGGACGCGGGCGCGCGACGAGAGGATGTCCAGGTAGTCCTTGATCTCGTCGCCGATCGTGTTCAGCTCGTCGGCGATCTCGTCGCGGCCGAGCGCGGTCAGGCGCTGCAGGCGGAGTTCGAGGATGGCGCGCGCCTGCTCCTCGGAGAGATTGTAGGTACCGTCCTCGTTGATGCGATGGCGCGGGTCGTCGATCAGAAGAATCAGCGATTCCACGTCGCCCGAAGGCCAGCGCCGCTCCATCAACTGCTCGCGCGCCGTCTGCGGGTCCGGAGCGCTGCGAATCAGCTTGATGACTTCATCGATGTTGGCAACAGCGATGGCAAGGCCGACCAGCACATGGGCGCGGTCGCGCGCCTTGCGCAGCAGGAACTTCGTGCGCCGGCTGATCACCTCCTCACGGAAGGCGACGAATGCCTTCAGCATGTCGGTCAGAGTCAGCAATTCCGGCTTGCCGCCGTTCAGTGCCACCATGTTGGCGCCGAAGGACGTCTGCAGCGGGGTGAAGCGGTAAAGCTGGTTGAGGATGACATCGGCGACCGCGTCGCGCTTCAGTTCGATGACGACGCGGTAGCCCTGGCGGTCGCTCTCGTCGCGAATGTCGGAAATGCCTTCGATGCGCTTGTCGCGCACCAACTCGGCCATCTTCTCGATCATCGACGCCTTGTTCACCTGATAGGGAACCTCGGTGATGACGATCGATTCACGATCGTTGCCGCGCGCCTCGACGTTGACGCGGCCGCGCATGACGATGGAGCCGCGGCCGGTCGAATAGGCGCTGTAGATGCCGGAGCGGCCAAGCACGATGCCGCCGGTCGGGAAATCCGGTCCCGGAATAATCTCCATCAGCGCCGGAAGGTCGATCGCCGGATTATCGATGAGGGCAATGGCGCCGTTGCAGACCTCGCCCAGATTGTGCGGCGGGATGTTGGTGGCCATGCCGACGGCGATACCGCCGGAGCCATTGACCAACAGGTTCGGAAAGCGCGCCGGCAGGACTTTCGGTTCGCTGCCGGACGCATCGTAAGTGTCCTGGAAATCGACGGTGTCCTTGTCGATGTCTTCCAGCAACTCATGCGCGACCTTGGTCAGCCGCGATTCCGTGTAGCGCATCGCCGCCGGCGGATCGCCGTCGATCGAGCCGAAATTGCCCTGCCCGTCGATCAGCGGCACGCGCAGCGACCAATCCTGCGCCATGCGCACCAAAGCGTCGTAGATAGAGGCGTCGCCATGCGGATGGTATTTACCCATCACGTCGGCGACCGGGCGTGCCGATTTCACATATTTGCGGTTCCAGTGATAGCCGCTCTCATAGGCGGCGTAGAGGATGCGGCGATGCACCGGCTTGAGGCCATCGCGCACGTCCGGCAGCGCGCGGCTGACGATCACGCTCATGGCGTAGTCGAGATAGGAGCGCTGCATCTCCTCGATGATGGATATCGGCTCGATGCCGGTGGGGCCGCCGTCGGCGCCGCGCGGTGTCTTTTGGTCGGTCAAATCGGATCACAATCTAATCAGGAATCACTTGGTGCTTATATAGGAAGCCAGCCTGAAACTCCAACAATCGCGGCAGTTTTCCAGTGTGGTTTTTAGCGGCAAATTCAAAAGGATAAACCAATTGCGACGATATGGCCGTGGCACCATTTTCACGGGCCTCGCCGGCGGGCGCGATAAGTACCCGGCGCCTCGCCCATCAGCCGCCGGAAACGGCGATTGAAGGTTGATAGATCGTTGAATCCCGCCGAAAAGGCAATCGCCGAAATCGTCCGATCCGACGTCCGCAGACGCACGGCTGCCCTGTGCAGCCGCGCTCTCAGCAGGAATTGGTAGGGCGTCATACCGGCAACGTGCCGGAAGGTGCGCAGGAAATGGTAAGGGCTGGTGGCGGTCTCGTCGGCGAGTTCGGCAAGCGAGATCGGCCGGTCGGCATCGACTTCGATGCGCCGCACCGCTTCGGCGACACGCTTCTGGTCACGGCGGCTCGGCGTCCGTCCCCGATCCGTAGCGCTGCAAGCCGCTGTTACCGCGGCACCGGCAATGCGCAGGGCGAGTTCCTCGAACGCGCCGGTGTCGGCCATCTCGCGCGCCGCCTCTGCTTCGGCAAGCAGCGACACCAGCGCCGGCAAGGGCGGCAGGCGCGGCGTGCCGAAATCGAGCGTCTTGGCGCCCGGCACGTCGGCGACGATCCGCTCCATATAGGCCGGTCCGAAATGGAAGGAGAGGCAACGGTCGCCGGCGCCATGCTCGTGCCCGCATTCGTAGCATGTGCCGGGATTGCCGAGCAGGAGCGCGCCTGGCGCCAGCATCGCCGTGCCCTCGCGCGCACGATAGCGGAAGGTGCCGTTGGTTACGGCGGCAACGCAGAAATCCCGATGCTCCTCCTCGAATGGCCTGTCGGCGGCGCTGGCGGTGCAGATGACATCCGACACCTGCCAGCCTCGGCCCGACGCCAGCCTGTGCGCGCTCGTCGTCATCGCCGAAACATAGCAACTTTTCCCAAGCGCAGAACCCCTGTCGGCCTCTATGCTTGCCGGTCTCCTGACAAGATGAGAGCGAAGCCATGTCCAATTCCTTTGCCAAGGTCCTGCACAGCGATGGGCCCGTACCGGCCCTTGCCGAGAAACTGAATCTTTATGGCCGCTTCGTCGGCGCCTGGACGTTCGACGCCACGCGCCATCTCGAGGACGGTCAGGTGCTGACCGGGCGCGGCGAAGTGCATTTCGGCTGGGTGCTCGAAGGCCGCGCGATCCAGGACGTATGGATCCTGCCTGCCCGTGACGCCGGCCCCTCGCCCTCGCTCGGCAAATGGACCTTCTATGGCACGACGTTGCGCGTCTACGATCCCGGCGTTGACGCCTGGCACATCTTCTGGAGCGATCCGCGCAATCAGTACTACAGCCGCCAGCTCGGCCGTGCCGAGGGCGACACCATCATCCAGCAAGGCGCAGACGGCACCGGATCTGCTGTGCGCTGGAGCTTTTCGCGCATCACCGAAAATTCGTTCCGCTGGCTGGGCGAACGCTCACAGGACGACGGCGCTACCTGGCGTCTTGAAGTCGAGTTTCTGGCGCGCCGGGCCGTCAGCCCCTGATCCGCACGGTTTCCACTGGCTCCGCTTTGCTCTACCAATCCCGTTATCCGGCTTTGCCGGCGGGGAGGGTCAGCATGCCGAGCTTCGACAGCCTGTTCAACGCCTTCGTCACCATACTGGTGACGATCGATCCGCCCGGCCTGGCGCCGCTCTTCCTCGCCGTGACCCGCGGCATGAACCGCGAGGAGCGCAACCAGGTCTCCGTGCGCGCCTCGGTCATCGCCTTCCTGGTAATGGCGTTGTTCGCAATCGCCGGCGCGTCGATCCTGTCAGTCTTCGGCATCACTCTGCCGGCCTTCCGCGTCGCCGGCAGCTTTCTGCTGTTTTTCATCGCCTTCGAAATGGTGTTCGAGCGCCGGCAGGACCGCAAGGAGAAGATCGGCGACGTCGCCATCACCAGGGACATGATCCACAACATCGCCGCCTTTCCGCTGGCGATCCCGCTTATTGCCGGTCCCGGCGCGATTTCGGCGACCGTCCTGCTCTCAAGCTCGTTTCAGGGTTTAGGCGCGCAGACAGCGCTTGTCGGCATCATCGCCATCTGCCTCGTCATCACCTACCTGGTGTTCGTGCTGTCAGAGCGCATTGACCGTATCCTCGGCCAAACCGGCCGTTCGATCCTGACAAGGCTGCTCGGCGTCATCCTGGCGGCGCTCGCCGTACAGTTCGTCGCCGACGGCATCAAGGCGCTGATGGCGACGTAGGAACAGCCCTACTTCGCTGTCGTTTCAATGACTTCGAAGTCGTGGGTAATCTCGGCAGTCTTGGCCATCATTGCCGAGGCCGAGCAGTATTTCTCGATCGAAAGCCCGATCGCCCGCTTCACCTTGTCGTGTGATAGCGCCCGGCCCTTGATGACAAAATGCATGTGAATGCGGGTGAACACCCTGGGATCGGCTTCTGCACGGTCGGCATCGAGTTCGACCACGCAATCTTCGACCGCCTCGCGCCCCTTTTCGAGGATATGGACCACGTCATAGGCGGAGCAGCCGCCAGTGCCGATCAGCACCAGTTCCATTGGGCTCGGCCCCGGCGTCTTGCCCTCCGGCCCGAACGCAGTGCCTAGCACCAGCTTGTGCCCATTGGCGGACTCGCCAACGAAAGTGCGCTCCTCGACCCATTTGACCCTTGCCTTCACCTGATACGTCCTTTCACCGCTCAAACGCACAACGTCCCGAAAATCCAAGACAGATTTTCGGGACGCCATTTCGTGACCAAGGTGCCGGCGCTTTTCGCCGCAAGGGCAGTCCGCCCCGAGAAAATCAGAACGGGATTTCGTCGTCCAGCTCGCGCGACGAACCACCGCCGCCGCCCTTGTTGGCGCCACCGCGATTGAAACTTTCGCCCGGGCCGGACTGGCCGAAATCGGAACCGCGGCTCGCACCACCACCGGCATAGTTGCCGACTTGGCCGCCGCCCTCGCCCCGCGCATCGAGCATCTGCAGCTCGCCGCGGAATTTCTGCAACACGATTTCGGTCGTATAGCGGTCATTGCCGGTCTGGTCCTGCCATTTGCGCGTCTGCAGCTGGCCCTCGACATAGACCTTCATGCCCTTCTTCAGATACTGCTCGGCCACCTTGGCGATCTGGTCGTTGAAGATCACGACATTGTGCCACTCGGTCTTTTCCTTGCGCTCTCCGGACGTCTTGTCGCGCCAGCTTTCCGACGTCGCGATGCGGATGTTGACGACCGGGTCACCCGAATTCAGGCGGCGGATTTCAGGGTCCGCCCCGAGGTTGCCCACCAGAATGACCTTGTTGACGCTACCCGCCATGATACTTCTCCGCGCTCATCCGAAACCGAATTTTTGTCGCCGCACCTTACAGGCTATGGACAATCCCTGCCTGCCGTCGCTGCCTTTTCCCACAAGGTTTTTGTTCTCTTTTCGTTCTACAGGAGAGGCCCTGCACTGTCAATAGTTGTCAGTAAGAAGTAGTGTCTTGGCGTCGAATTTCCACAGACCATGGGATCGAGGCGAACGCATGAAGATGGTTGCGCATGACGATCAGCCGCAAGAAGAGTGGCGGACGGGAGTAAAGACCCGCATGCATGTCTCGGCCTGCAACGGCGCAACTCAACTTTGCATATTCGAACAATGGGTCGAACCCGCGGTTGGCGCCCCGACACATTGGCACCCGGTCGAGGAAGTGCTTACCGTCATCGCTGGCAGGGCCGAGATGTGGATCGACGAAGAGCATCTCGTCTTGACTGCCGGACAGTCGCTTGTTGTCGCCGCGCACAGGCAACATGGCTTCCGAAACGTCGGCTTCGAATTGCTTCATATTCATGCTGTGCTCGCGTCACCAGTTTTCGAGGCGACGTTCAACGGATCCCCCGACATGGTGAGACGCTGGCTTCCAGCGAGTTTGTAAAACCTCGTCTGTCTTAAAAAACACCGCCTGTCTTAAAAACACGGCTTGCCAAACCGATAAGTATTGACTTATGCTTTCGGCATGATCGAAGCAGACATTTTTCGGGCACTGGCGGATCCAACGCGTCGCGCCGTCTATGAGCGGCTCGCCGACGGCGAGATGACGGTGTCGGAACTGCGCACTGGCATACCGGTATCGCAGCCGGCGGTATCGCAACATCTCGCAGTGCTGCGCGGCGCCGGCCTCGTGGTCGAGCGCCGGGCCGGTCGCAACGCCTATTACCGCGTCGATCCGAAGGGGCTTGCGCCACTGCTCGGCTGGATCGAACGCTACCGTGCGTTCTGGCCAGAGCGCATCGAAAGGCTCAAGACGGTTTTGAAGGACATGGACCAATGACCAACCGAGGCAAAGAACGCGCCGAAATGGCCGCAGACAAGATCGAGTTCGAGTGCGAGCTGCCCGAACCGCCGGAAAAGGTGTGGCGGGCGCTGACGGTGCCGGACCTGCTCGCGGCCTGGATGATGCCGAACGACATCAAGCCCGAAATCGGCAACCGCTTTGCCTTTAAAGCGCCGAATGCGCCGATCGAGTGCGAAATCCTCGACGCGGATCCCGGACGGCTGCTGCGCTATTCCTGGCGGGAGCGGCCGGCGCCCGGCGATACGCAGGTGCCGCCCGGCGGTCCCCTGGACAGCGCAATGAACGACAGCCCAGTGGACAGCATCGTCACCTTTACGCTCGACCGCACCGTTTCCGGCGGCACGCATCTGCGCATCGTCCATGATGGTTTTGCTCGGGCAGCAGTGCCGGAGATCGCGATGGCAGGCGCCGGTTGCCGGCTTTCCTTTGAAGCGCGCACTCCCAGGCACAAGCAGATCGCCGCAAACACCCCGCGCCTCTTCCTGCGCGCGGCCTGAACGACAACAGTCAACGGAGACAACCGATGAGCGGCCTTGCCAATCTGGTGCCGATGGTGATCGAGCAGTCGAGCCGCGGCGAACGTGCCTTCGACATATTTTCGCGGCTGCTGCGCGAGCGCATCGTCTTCATCAACGGCCCGATCGATGACGGCACCTCAGCGCTGGTCTGCGCCCAGCTTCTGTCGTTGGAATCCGACAATCCCGACAAGGAGGTCTCGCTCTACATCAACTCGCCGGGCGGCGTGGTGACCAGCGGTTTCGCCATCTACGATACGATGCAGTATATCAGCTGCCCGGTCTCCACCGTTTGTATGGGCTTCGCCGCCTCGATGGCCTCGTTCCTTTTGATGGCGGGCACGCCGGGGCGGCGCATCGCGCTACCCAACACCAGCATCGTGCTGCATCAGCCTCTCGGCGGTTTCCAGGGCCAGGCCTCCGATATCCAGCGCCATGCCGAGGGCATCCTTCGCACCAAGCGGCGCATGACCGATCTTTACGCCCGCCATTGCGGCCGCACCTACGAAGAAGTGGAACGCACGCTCGACCGCGACTTTTTCATGACCGCGCAGGAGGCCAAGGATTGGGGCCTCGTCGACCATGTTTTCGACACTCGCAAGCAGGCCGCATGAGGCACCTTCCAACGGAACTGAGCGATATGGGCGCCGGCAACTTTCAGCGCCGTTGGTCTGGCTTCGGCGCTATCGCCGCACTATAGTCCGGTGATGATCGCGAACCGTTTATCCAGCGTGTTATGCCTTGCCGTCGCCACCGTTGCCGGCACGAACATACTGGTGGGTATGGCACTTGCCCAAGATAATTCGACGTCTTCGCAAAAGGGCGCCCTGCCCGGTGTGACCAGCGATTATCGCATCCCCGAGCCAGCGCCGCAGCCTGAGCCTGACGACGTGGCTCCAGGCAACGGCAACGGCACCTTCAAGATTGGCGATACCGACGTTCGGATTTCCGGCAGCATCACCATCGATGTCGCTACCGGCGGGATCAGGCCCTCCAGCCGCTAAGTTCGCCTGGTGTGAACCACAAATATTGGGCTTCAAACGAACAGCCCCGCCATTGCTTTTGCAACTGACGGGGCTTCTTGGATCTGAAATCCAAATTGCCGGGAGTGTACTGCCGGCTTTTTACTTCGGATGCTTCGCGGCGTTCAGCCGACGATCCGACTAGCAGTCTCTGATTGTTGTGGGGATCGGCAGGTCAACGTGGGCAGGTAGCGCTAAACGCCTGACCTGGCTACTTATACCTGCCGCGGCTCCAGCGACACGTGGAGCCTCAAGGAACAATCCGGTGGAGTCATGCCTCTGCTCTCCTTCTATTCGTTGCGACTGTCGTCGAAGCGCTCATCGCATAACCCGCGGCGTCTCGCAGGCTAGCCCTAGGCCGCGAGGCCATCGAAAGACGGCCGGCTTCGTTGACAATTGGAGTCTGCCCCCATGACACGGGGACGTCAACCTTGAATAGCCGGGTTGCCGAAAAATGTGATCGCGAGACGCTTTGGGAAGCCGGCCTCACGGGCAGCTTTTGTCAGGAGCGTGTTCGGCCTTTGTTCTTTCCGCTTGCCCGTTCGCGCGAAAGGCGGTTAAACGCTTTGGTCGAGAGTTGTGGCGTCTCTCGAAAAGGCGGCGAAATTACCTACATAGGGGGTGGTCGGGAAAACCCGCCCATCCCACGAATTCCAGATTCTGAGGCGGCGACCGGCGATGGCCGACCATAAATATCTCTCCATTCGCGGGGCACGCGAACACAATCTGAAGAATGTCGATCTCGACCTGCCGCGTGACAGCCTGATCGTCATGACCGGCCTGTCGGGGTCGGGCAAGTCGTCGCTTGCCTTCGACACCATCTACGCCGAGGGCCAGCGCCGCTATGTCGAGAGCCTTTCGGCCTATGCACGGCAATTCCTCGAAATGATGCAGAAGCCGGACGTCGACCAGATCGACGGCCTGTCGCCAGCCATCTCCATCGAGCAGAAGACCACCTCGAAGAACCCTCGTTCGACGGTCGGCACCGTCACCGAGATCTACGATTATATGCGGCTTTTGTTCGCCCGCGTCGGTGTACCCTATTCGCCGGCCACCGGCCTGCCGATCGAGAGCCAGACGGTCTCGCAGATGGTCGACCGGGTGCTTGCTGTCGAGGAAGGCACCCGGCTGTTCATTCTGGCGCCGATGGTGCGCGGCCGCAAAGGCGAGTACCGCAAGGAACTGCTGGAGCTGCAGAAGAAGGGTTTTCAGCGCGTCAAGGTCGATGGCGTCTTCTATGAGATCGCCGACGTGCCGGCGCTGGACAAGAAGTACAAGCACGACATCGACGTCGTCGTCGACCGCATCGTCGTGCGCGGCGATCTGGCGACGCGGCTCGCCGATTCCATCGAGACCGCGCTGAAGCTGGCCGACGGGCTGGCGGTGGCGGAATTTGCCGACAAGCCGCTCGACGCCAGCCAGACCGGCGAGGATTCGGTCAACAAATCGAAGAACGAGACGCATGAACGCATGCTGTTCTCGGAAAAGTTCGCCTGCCCGGTGTCCGGCTTCACCATTCCCGAGATCGAGCCCAGGCTGTTCTCCTTCAACAATCCGTTCGGCGCCTGCCCGACCTGCGACGGGCTCGGCAGCCAACGCGCCATTGATGCCAGCCTGGTCGTGCCCGACGAGAATGTCTCGCTGCGCGCCGGCGCCGTCAGCCCTTGGGCGAAGTCGAGCTCGCCCTACTATGCGCAGACGCTGGAAGCGCTGGGCGTCGCCTATGGCTTCAAGCTCGGCGACAAGTTCAAGGATTTGAGCGAGGAGGCAAAGCAAGCCGTCCTGCACGGCACCGGCGAGCGCGAAATCACCTTCCATTACGATGACGGCCTGCGCTCCTACAAGACGACGAAAACCTTCGAGGGCGTCATCCCCAACCTTGAGCGCCGCTGGAAGGAAACGGAATCCGCCTGGATGCGCGAGGAGATCGAGCGCTTCATGTCGGCCACGCCCTGCCCGGCCTGCCGCGGCTATCGGCTGAAGCCCGAGGCGCTCGCGGTCAAGATCGCCGGCAAGCACATTGGCGAGGTCACCGAGCTGTCCATCCGCAAGGCCGACCAGTGGTTCACCGATCTGCCCGCTTCGCTCAACGACAAGCAGAACGAGATTGCGGTGCGCGTGCTCAAGGAAATCCGGGAGCGGCTGCGCTTCCTCAACGATGTCGGTCTCGACTATTTGACGCTGTCGCGCAACTCCGGCACGTTGTCGGGCGGTGAGAGCCAGCGCATCCGTCTTGCCTCGCAGATCGGCTCCGGCCTGACCGGCGTACTTTACGTGCTGGACGAGCCGTCGATCGGTCTGCACCAGCGCGACAACGCCCGCCTGCTCGACACGCTGAAGCATCTGCGCGACATCGGCAACACGGTCATCGTCGTCGAGCATGACGAGGACGCCATCCTGCATGCCGACTACGTCGTCGATATCGGCCCGGCGGCCGGCATCCATGGCGGCCACATCATCGCCCAGGGCACGCCGCAGCAGATCATGGCGACGCCCGCTTCGATCACCGGCAAATACCTGTCGGGCGAGCTCGAAGTGGCGACGCCGGCACGGCGCCGCGAGGCCAAGAAGAACCGCCGGCTGAAGGTCGTCGGCGCGCGCGGCAACAACCTGAAGAACGTCACCGCCGAAATCCCGCTCGGCACGTTTACCGCCGTCACCGGCGTATCCGGCGGCGGCAAGTCGACCTTCCTGATCGAGACCCTGTTCAAGGCGGCGTCGCGCCGCATCATGGGCTCGCGCGAGCATCCGGCCGAGCACGACCGCATCGAGGGGTTGGAATTCCTCGACAAGGTCATCGACATCGACCAGTCGCCGATCGGGCGCACCCCGCGCTCCAACCCCGCCACCTATACCGGCGCCTTCACGCCGATCCGCGACTGGTTCGCCGGCCTGCCGGAGGCCAAGGCGCGCGGCTACCAGCCGGGCCGCTTCTCGTTCAACGTCAAGGGCGGCCGCTGCGAAGCCTGCCAGGGCGATGGCGTCATCAAGATCGAGATGCACTTCCTGCCCGATGTCTACGTCACCTGCGACGTTTGCCACGGCAAGCGTTACAATCGCGAGACGCTCGACGTCCTGTTCAAGGGCAAATCGATCGCCGACGTTCTCGACATGACGGTCGAAGAAGGCGTCGATTTCTTCGCCGCCGTGCCCGGCGTGCGCGACAAGCTGGAGACGCTGAAACGGGTCGGCCTCGGCTACATCCATGTTGGCCAGCAGGCAACGACTTTGTCGGGCGGCGAGGCGCAGCGCATCAAGCTCGCCAAGGAACTATCACGCAAGGCGACCGGCAAGACGCTCTACATCCTCGACGAGCCAACCACCGGCCTGCATTTCCACGACGTAGCCAAGCTGCTCGAAGTGCTGCACGAGCTGGTCGACCAGGGCAACACGGTCGTCGTCATCGAGCACAATCTCGAGGTGATCAAGACGGCTGACTGGGTACTCGATCTTGGCCCCGAAGGTGGTGACGGCGGCGGTGAGCTGGTGGCGTCCGGCACGCCGGAGGACATCGTCCGCGAAAAACGCAGCTATACCGGCCAGTTCTTGAGGGAATTGCTGGAGCGGCGCCCCGGAGGCAAGCGCGAAGCGGCGGAGTGATGGCAAAGAACGGTCTCATCACGGTCCAAAGCCGCTTCGGCGTGGCCGAGACGATCGATCGCCTGGTCGGGACTGTGGAAGGTGCAGGATTGCTGGTCTTCGCCCGCATTGACCACGCCGCCGGTGCGCGCAGTGTCGAAGCTTCCCTGCGTCCGACCCAGCTTCTGATTTTTGGCAACCCGAAAGGCGGGACGCCGCTGATGCAGGACCGGCAGCTTGCCGGCATCGATCTGCCGGTCAAGGCACTGGCTTGGGAGGACGAGCAAGGCAAGGTCTGGCTCTCCTACAATGACGCGCACTGGCTCGCTGAGCGCCACGGCTTGGGCGACGCCAGTCGCAATGCCGTCGCCGCGATAGCGGCCGGCATGGACAAGGTGATTGCGGCCGCTGCCGGCGCGGGCCAGTTTTGATCATGAGAGCCGCTCGGGCCGATGATCTCCCCACGGTGATCTCGCTTACCACCGACGCCTACGCGCCCTACACTGCCCTGTTCGGAGCGCCGCCGATCCCCGTCACCGAGGACTATGCGCCGCGCATAGAACGCGGCGAGGTCTGGCTTTCGGAGCAGGACGGACAGCCGGCCGGCTTGATCGTTCTCGAACGACATGCGGACCATACAATGATCTTCAGCGTCGCCGTTGCGCCCGCCTTTCAGGGCAAGGGTTTCGGCATCGGGCTGCTCGACTGGGCCGAGCAACAGACGCGCTTGTGGAGCTTGCCGGAAATCCGACTCTACACCAATGCCAGAATGGAACGGAACGTTTCGTTGTATAAGGCCTACGGCTTTCGCGAAACGGATCGCCGGCCCAATCCATATCGGCCAGGATGGACGGTCGTCGACATGGCGAAAGCCGTCGAGACGACCGCCATCGCGTGATCCTTTTCTGCAAACCGGGAGGACGACCATGACTCAATCAGGAACAATCCGCGCCGGTATGGGCGGCTGGACCTTCGAGCCGTGGGACACGTCCTTCTACCCTGACAAATTGTCAAAGGCCAAGCAACTGCATTATGCCAGCCGGCAGGTGCCCACTATCGAGGTCAACGGCACCTATTATTCGAGCTTCAAGGAGCCGACCTTCGTCAAATGGGCCAACGAGGCGCCGGATGGTTTCGTCTATTCGCTGAAGGGCAACCGCTTCGTCACCAACCGCCGCGTGCTCGGCGAGGCCGGGGAATCGATCATGCGCTTCCTCGGGTCGGGCGTCGCGGCACTTGGCGACAAGCTCGGGCCGATCCTGTGGCAGTTCGCGCCGACCAAGAAATTCGACCCGGACGATTTCGAGGCCTTCCTCAAGCTGTTGCCGGAAAAGCAGGACGGCGTTGCGCTTCGCCACGCGGTCGAGGTGCGCAACGACAGCTTCATCGTGCCGGAGTTCGCCGCCTTGGCGCGAAAGCACAAGGCCGCCATCGTCTATGCCGACCACGCCAAATATCCGGGGATTGCCGACGTTACCGGCGATTTCATCTATGCGCGGCTGCAGACCGGCAGCGACGACAATCCCGATTGCTACACGCCAAAGGCGCTCGACGAATGGGCGGCGCGCGCAAAAACCTGGGCGGAAGGCAAGGTGCCGGCCGACCTGTCGCGCGCCGATCCTTCAACCGACGCGCCGGTCAAGCCACGCGACGTGTTCGTCTACTTCATCACAGAGGGCAAGGTCCGCGCTCCATTCGGCGCCATCGCGCTGATGAAGCGGGTCGCAGGCTGACGCCCCGCTGTCGGTGGTCCGCCTGGCTTGGTCCTAAACTACCGGCTATGCGGCGCGTTCGTCCGGACGCCGATCAACCCTGACGATCTCGTTAAAGGCATCGAGATCGACATAGAAGACCTTGGTGATCTCCGCGATGAGTTCGTCGTGGTCATACCCCTGCGATTTCAGAATGTTGATGGCTGTCAGGATATCGACGCGCTCCGTGAGCCGTCGTTTCTGGTAGTCCTCGACATAGCGCTCCATCGTCTGGCCCTGGCTCCCAAGCACCCGAAATGTTGGACGACAACAGATCGCTGGAAGGGAACGGCTTGCGCGCAAGCGTGCCGGCGCGGCCCGCGCCTTCCCCTGATCTGCCAAATTGGAACTGCTACGGAAAGCGGCCGACTCACCAAGGCCAAGCAAAATCTAGCACGCAATCTTCGGCGCGCCAGAGTTGCAAAGTAATGGAATCAATAAGAATTCAGACAGTCAGGAATTTGCGGACGTCCGCCCGGTCGAGATCCTCGGCGGGGCCGGTATGGACGATCTGACCGCGGTCCATGATGTTGACCTCGTCGGCCAATTCCCGGCAGAAGTCGAGATATTGTTCGACCAGAAGCACGGCGATGCCGGCCTGGTCGCGCAGATAGCGGATGGCGCGGCCGATGTCCTTGATGATCGACGGCTGGATGCCTTCGGTCGGCTCGTCGAGCACCAGCAGCTTCGGCCGCATCACCAGCGCCCTGCCGATGGCAAGCTGCTGCTGCTGGCCGCCGGAAAGATCGCCGCCGCGGCGCGCGAGCATCTGCTTCAGCACCGGAAACAATTCGAAGACGTGACCGGGAATGTTGCGATCGGCGCGCTTCAACGGCGCAAAACCCGATTCGAGGTTTTCCCGCACCGTAAGCAGCGGAAATATCTCCCTGCCCTGCGGCACGAATGCGATGCCCGACCGGGCGCGATCATACGCCGCGCTCCGGTCGAGCGCCTTCCCCTCGAAGGCAACGCTTCCGCTCGTCAGCCGGTGATGGCCGACGATCGATCTCATCAAACTGGTCTTGCCGACGCCGTTGCGGCCGAGCACGCAGGTGATCTTGCCGGCGCCGGCCTTCAGCGAGACGCCGCGCAGCGCCTGGGCAGCGCCGTAATGCAGCGTGGCATTGGAGACTTCGAGCATGGTCAGCGCTTTCTCCAACGCGTGAAGAACGAAAGGTCGAAATGATGGAACGGAACGCGCCAGACCATGTTCATCTCCCCAGATAGACTTCGACGACGCGCTCGTCGGCCGAAACGAAGTCGAGACTGCCCTCGGAAAGCACCGAGCCTTCGTGCAGGCAGGTGACCTTGACGCCGAGCTCGCGCACGAAATGCATGTCGTGCTCGACGACGATGACAGAA
The DNA here is from genome assembly GCF_040320195.1 of Mesorhizobium sp. M0768. Lineage (NCBI taxonomy): Bacteria > Pseudomonadati > Pseudomonadota > Alphaproteobacteria > Hyphomicrobiales > Phyllobacteriaceae > Mesorhizobium > Mesorhizobium sp. M0768. Next base: position 128,927 of record NZ_JAMYPD010000001.1, read on the forward strand.
TGGTCGCGCGCGATATCCCGGAGCAGCCGCGCGGTTTCCTCGGTCTCGGCGTCGGTCATGCCGGCAACCGGTTCGTCGACCAGCAGCAGCTTCGGATCCTGCGCCAGAAGCATGCCGATCTCGAGCCATTGCTTTTGGCCGTGGCTCAGATTGGCGGCGAGTTCGTCACGCTTGTCGCCAAGCCGGATGATGCCGAGGATGTCGTCGATCTGCCGCACGTCCGCGGCCGAGCGACGATGGAACAGTGCCGGGAAGATCGAGCGCGGGCCTTTCAGCGCCAGCATCAGATTGTCCTCGATCGTGTGGCTTTCGAAGACGGTCGGCTTCTGGAATTTACGGCCGATGCCCATCATGGCGATTTCGGCCTCGTCGTGTTTGGTCAGGTCGACCTCACCGTTGAAGAAAACTTCACCCGCGTCGGGCCGCGTCTTGCCGGTGACGATGTCCATCATCGTCGTCTTTCCGGCGCCGTTGGGGCCGATGATCGCCCGCATCTCGCCCTTGTCGAGCACCAGTGAAAGGTTGTTGATGGCGCGAAACCCGTCGAAGGAAACTGACACGCCGTCGAGATAGAGGATGGTGTTGCTCTTCGACATCAGGCCATCACTCCGCCGGCTGCGGTTCGGCGCCGGAGGCCGACCAGTCGCCCGGCCTTCTCGCCGCCGAGCGGTCGGTTTTCGACGGCACCGGCGCATCGGGATCGATGCCGGCTTCCTCGACAACCGAGGCCGCCCGCAGCGCCTTGGCGTTGCCGCGCCAGGAATCCCACATGCCGATGATGCCCTTGGGCAGGAACAGCGTGACGGCGACAAACAGTCCGCCCAGCGCAAACAGCCAGAATTCAGGCAGCACGCCGGTGAACCAGGATTTACCGGCATTGACCAGAAGCGCGCCGATGATCGGCCCGACGATGGTGCCGCGCCCGCCGACGGCCGCCCACACCACCACCTCGATCGAATTGGACGGCTCGAATTCGCCAGGGTTGATGATGCCGACCTGCGGCACGTAAAGCGCACCGGCGATGCCGGCCATCACCGCCGACACGGTGAACGCGAACAGTTTGACGTTCTCCGCCCGCCAGCCGAGGAAGCGCGTACGGCTTTCGGCGTCGCGCACCGCCATTAAAAGCTTGCCATATTTGGAACCGACGATTGCCCAGGTGACGAAGACGGCGAGCGCCAGCATGACGGCGCTGGCCGCGAACAGCGCCGAGCGTGTCATGTCGGCCTGCACGTTGAAGCCTAAAATGTCCTTGAAATCGGTCAGGCCGTTATTGCCGCCGAAACCCATGTCGTTGCGGAAAAAGGCAAGCAGCAGCGCATAGGTCATCGCCTGGGTGATGATCGACAGATAGACGCCGGTGACGCGGCTGCGGAAGGCAAACCAGCCGAAGACGAAGGCGAGCAGGCCGGGCACCGCAAGCACCATGACCGCGGCAAACCAGAAGTGGTCGAAGCCATGCCAGAACCATGGCAATTCCTTGTAGTTAAGGAACACCATGAAATCCGGCAGCAGCGGATTGCCGTACACGCCGCGCGAGCCGATCTGGCGCATCAGATACATGCCCATCGCATAGCCGCCGAGTGCGAAGAAGGCGCCGTGGCCGAGCGAGAGGATGCCGCAATAGCCCCAGACGAGATCGAGCGCCAAGGCGAGCAGTGCATAGCAGAGGTATTTGCCGGTGAGCGCGACGATATAGGACGGCACGTAAAACGCACTTGTCGGCGAGACCGCAAGATTGAGCAGCGGCACGACGATTGCAACCACCAGCAGGATGAAGATGGTGATGGCGACACGGCGGTCGGCGCCGGCGGCAAACAAGCGTCCCGTGATCATGCTTCCACCGACCTGCCCTTTAGCGCGAACAGACCGCGCGGGCGTTTCTGGATGAACAGGATGATCAGCACCAGGACGACAATCTTGCCGAGCACTGCTCCGGCATAAGGCTCGAGGAACTTGTTGACGATGCCGAGCGAGAAAGCGCCGACCAGCGTGCCCCAGAGATTGCCGACACCGCCGAAAACGACGACCATGAAGCTGTCGATGATGTAGCCGCGGCCGAGATTGGGCGAGACGTTGTCGATCTGGCTGAGCGCGACACCGGCGATGCCGGCAATGCCGGAGCCGAGTGCAAACGTTAGCGCATCGACCCAAGGCGTCCTGATGCCCATCGAGGCAGCCATGCGGCGATTGGCGGTGACGGCACGCATCTGCAGCCCCCAGGGCGTGCGTTTCATCACGTAGAGCAGCACCGCGAACACGCCGAGCGCGAATACCAGGATCCAGAGCCGGTTCCAGGTCACGGCAAGCTGGCCGATATTGAACGAGCCGGACATCCATGACGGGTTGCCTACCTCCTGGTTGGTCGGCCCGAAGATGGTGCGTACGGCCTGCTGCAGGATCAGCGACACACCCCATGTCGCCAGCAGGGTTTCCAGCGGCCGACCGTAGAGATAGCGGATCAGCCCGCGCTCGATGACAAGGCCGACGAGCGCCGCCACCAGGAAGGCCAGCGGCAGGGCGATGACCAGCGACCAGTCGAACAGGCCGGGAAAGGAATTGCGAATAACCTCCTGCACGACGAAGGTCGTGTAGGCGCCGAGCATGACCATCTCGCCATGCGCCATGTTGATGACGCCCATGACGCCGAAGGTGATGGCAAGGCCAATCGCCGCCAGCAGCAGCACCGATCCGAGCGATATGCCGTACCAGATGTTCTGGCCGGCATCCCACAGCGCCAGCGTCGAATTGATGTCGGCGATCGCCGCGGTCGCCGCGTCCTTCACCGCACCTTCGGAACTGGCCTCTACCGACGTGAGCAGCGACACCGCATCGCGGTCGCCGCGCGCACCGATGAGCGCGATAGCCGCCAGCTTGTCGGCCTCCGGCCTGTCTGAAACGAGAACCGACGCGGCGCGGGCCTGTTCGAGCAGCGCCTTGACGTTTGCCACGCTCTCATTGGCGATCGCGGTGTCGAGCGACTCGATGTTTGCCGCGTCCGGCGTCTTGAACATTGTGTCGGCGGCGGCAATCCGCACGGCCGGGTCCTTGGAGCCGAGCGTCAGCGTGCCCAACGCATCGCGAATGACGCGGCGCAGCGTGTTGTTGACCTTGATCTTGGTGATGTCGGCCTTGGCAGCTTCGCCCGATCTTTCGCCGGTGAGCGCATCGAGCAGCTCGATACCGTCGCCGCTCTCCTTGCCGACAAAGACCAGTGAATCGGCCTTGCGCACGTAAAGGCTGCCCTCCGCAAGCGCGGCAAGCGGCCGTTCTACGGCCGGATCGCCGGAAGCCGCAAGCTCGCGCACCACGGCTTCTATCGCCGGAAAATTGGCGGCGGTGGCGAATTTGGCGATGACCACGCGCAGATCTGCTTCGCTGGCGTTCGACGGCAGCAGCGTCCCCAGGAGAAGGAGCAGCATCAGGCCAATCGCGCGGATCAGGATCATTGGTTTCTGGTGGCTCTTGAAGATTGAATGTCGCCTCCGGGCAGGCTGGAGGAGGAGCCTGCCCGGAGGCTTGCGGGTCTGGGAGGACAGACCGGGAGGATCAGTTGGTTCCCTTGCCGCCGCATTTGCCGGTGGCAACGTTGAAGTTGCCGCAGGACAGAGGCGCGCGCCAATCGGAGATCAGGTCCTTGGAGTCAGGCAGATAGTCGGACCACTCGTCGCCCATCACCAGGCCGGGCGTCTGCGAGACGGTTTCGAACTGGCCGTCGGCCTGGATTTCGCCGATCAGCACCGGCTTGGTGATGTGATGGTTCGGCATCATCGTCGAATAACCGCCGGTCAGGTTCGGCACCGAGACGCCGACCATGGCGTCGATGACCTTGTCCGGATCGGTGGTGCCGGCCTTCTCGACCGCCTTCACCCACATGTTGAAGCCGATATAATGGGCTTCCATCGGGTCGTTGGTGGTGCGCTTGTCGTTCTTGATGAACTTGTGCCAGTCGGCGATGAACTTCGCGTTCTCGGGCGTGTCGACGCTCTCGAAATAGTTCCAGGCGGCGAGATGGCCGACCAGCGGCGCAGTGTCCAGACCGGCAAGCTCTTCCTCGCCGACCGAGAAGGCCATGACCGGGATGTCCTCGGCCTTGATGCCCTGGTTGCCGAGCTCCTTGTAGAACGGCACGTTGGCGTCGCCATTGACGGTCGAGACCACGGCGGTCTTCTTGCCGGCCGAGCCGAACTTCTTGATCGCCGAAACTTCGGTCTGCCAGTCGGAGAAGCCGAACGGCGTGTAGTTGACCATGATGTCTTCCGCAGCGACGCCCTTGGCCTTCAGATAGGCCTCGAGGATTTTGTTGGTGGTGCGCGGGTAGACGTAGTCGGTGCCTTCGAGAACCCAGCGCTTCACCGAACCGCCGTCCTCGCTCATCAGATAGTCGACCGCGGGAATGGCCTGCTGGTTCGGCGCCGCACCGGTGTAGAACACGTTGCGTTCGCTCTCCTCGCCCTCATACTGGACGGGATAGAAAAGGATGTTGTCGAGTTCGCTGAACACCGGCAGCACCGATTTGCGCGACACCGAGGTCCAGCAGCCGAACACCGCCGCGACCTTGTCCTTGGAGATCAGCTCGCGCGCCTTTTCGGCGAACAGCGGCCAGTTGGAAGCCGGATCGACGACCACCGCCTCGAGCTTCTTGCCGAGCAGGCCACCCTTGGCATTCTGCTCTTCGATGAGCATCAGCATGGCGTCCTTCAGCGTCGTCTCCGAGATCGCCATGGTTCCCGACAGCGAATGGAGGATGCCGACCTTGATGGTGTCGTCGGCCGCCTTGGCGGGAACGCTCATCAGCAAGCCGGCGGTGACCACGCCGGCCGAAAACATTTTTGTTATTGTCGAGAAACTGCCCCTCATACTTTTAAACTCCCAAGCTGGTTAACTGCATCGGAACAGACCATGCAACGGCTGTGCCAATCACCGGCGAAAGATCGGAACGTTTGAGATTTCCAAGCTCTGTCAGTCGGTTAATGTATTAGCCGCAGGAGATGAACCTCGCCTGCCAGGTTTGAAATGAGAAAAGATCACTCGTATCAGCCTAAGTTTTACTCATATACAGGCCAATGCCCGAATTTTGAGCAGCATCATATGAGCGCTGGCGAGGATTGCAGCGCCGCAGCGAAATGGGGCAAGTTCGAACCCTTAAACGAGCGACGCCATGGCCTTCCGAACGTCTTGCATTTTCATCACCATGCTTCTGTTGGCGACGACGACCGTAGCGCGCGCCGGCTTCAGCGACGGCAAGCTGCCGGACGGCTCCTATCATTGCGAAGTCTATCTGCTGGGCATGTTCCTCAGCCTCGGCGACATTACCATCAAGGGAAACGTCTATAGCGGTCCGGTTAGCTTCGGCACCGCGCCGCAGAGTTATAACTACCAGATGGATGCAGACGGGGTGATTACCTGGCTGGGTCCGCTGGGCGGCTACACCAGCGGTGGCAACTCGATCTCGCTTACGCAAGCGACGCTGGAAAGCGGAACCACCCCGTCCTTCGACATCATCATGAAGCAGCCAGACGGCGCCTTTACCGCCTCGACCTGCACGAAGCGTTGAAAAGTACGGAACCTGGCGAGCTTCCCTACTCCGAAGTAGAAGCCGCCTAGCTCTCCGCCGCCATGTCGAGCGCCAGCCGGGTCATATCGGTGAAAAGCCCCTGGCGTTCGGAATAGTCGGTCTGCTCGCCGGTTGCCACATTGTCGACGACGGTCAGGATGGACAGCGCCCGGGCGCCGAAATCGGCCGCAATGCGGTAGAGTGCGCTGGTTTCCATATCCACGGCGAGCGCCCCCTGTGCCTGTGCTTCGGCAAAGCGTTCGCGCCCCAGCGGATGATAAAAAATATCGCTGCAGATCGTCAGTCCGGCCCGATGGTCGATGCCGAGTTCCGAAGCGCGGGCCAACGCCTGGGCCAACAATGCAGGATCGGGGCCGGCATCGGCACGATAGAGCCCAAAAACCTGGCCGCTCTCCGCATTTTCGCCGCGCACCGATTGTGCGATCACCAGGCTGCGCAGCGCCATCTCGGCGGTCAGGCCACCGCAGGTGCCGGTGCGGATCAACGTTTTCGCACCGTAGAAGTCCAGTAGCTCGTGCACGTAGACCAGGAATGACGGGACGCCGATGCCGGTGGACTGGACGCTGACAGGCTTGCCGCGAAACAACCCGGTAAAGCCGAGCGCGCCGCGGCGGCGGTTGACGCAGCGCGGCGCTTCCAGAAAGGTCTCCGCCATCCATTCAGCGCGCTGCGGGTCGCCCGGCAGCAGCACCGTGCTTGCGTAGTCGCCTTTGCTAGCCTCGTTGTGTGGCGTCACGGCATGCTTTCCAAAACCCGTCGCCCGTTTCGCCTGTAATCATGGCAGTCTCACGACAATGCGCAAGCGGAGCGTTGGAAGGGTCAGGATTCCAGCATGTCCTTTACGATCGTGGCCAATTGCTTGAGCGAAAACGGCTTCGGCAAGAAGCCGAAATGCGCGTCGGCCGGCAAGTTCTTGGCGAACGCGTCTTCGGCATAGCCGGACACGAAGATAAACTTGATGTCGGGCTGCCGTTTGCGCAATTCGCCAAGCAGCGTCGGGCCATCCATTTCCGGCATCACCACGTCCGACACCACGACATCGACCTTGCCGCCGAGCGCTTCGTAGACTTCAAGCGCCTCGACGCCCGACGACGCCTCGTGGACGGTGTAGCCGCGCGATTTCAGCGCCCGCATGCCGCCCATGCGCACGGCGTCCTCGTCTTCAACCAGCAGCACCGTGGCCGAGCCCGACAGATCCTTGGCTGAGTCGGTGATCTTGGCAGGGGCGGCCGGCACTTCTCCAGCCTCGCCCGCCTTCCTTGCCTCCGCAATGTGCCGCGGCAGGAAGATGCGGAACACGGATCCCTTGCCGACTTCGGAATCGCAGAAGATGAAGCCGCCTGTCTGCTTGATGATGCCATAGACCATGGACAGGCCGAGTCCGGTTCCCTTGCCAACCTCCTTTGTCGTGAAGAAGGGCTCGAAGATCTTTTTCAGCACATCAGGCGCGATGCCGCTGCCGCTGTCCTCGACCTCGACCAGCACATAGTCGGCCGGAGTAAGTTCGCGGTAGGAAAAGGTCTTGCACTCTCCGGCGCTGACGTTGCGGGTGCGCACCGTGAGGTCGCCGCCGGCCGGCATCGCATCGCGCGCATTGACCACCAGATTGACCACCACTTGCTCGAACTGCCCGATATCGACCCTGACCGGCCACAGGTCGCGGCCATGGTCGATCTTGAGCTTGATATCGTTGCCGATCAGCCGGGCAAGCAGCATTCTGAGATCGGCGAGCACGTCGGTCAGGTTGAGCACCTCCGGCCGCAGCGTCTGCTTGCGCGAGAAGGCCAGCAACTGCCGCACCAGCGAGGCCGCCCGGTTGGCATTCTGCTTGATGTTCATGATGTCCGGGAACGACGGATCGGACGGCCGGTGGTTGGTCAACAGCAGGTCCGAGGCCATGATGATGGCGGTCAGCACATTGTTGAAATCATGCGCGATGCCGCCGGCGAGTTGGCCGACCGCCTGCATCTTCTGGCTCTGCGCCATCTGGCCCTCGAGGGCCTTTTGCTCAGTGGTCTCGACGGCATAGACGATGGCCGATTCCTCGGCGCCCTCGCCACCGGTACCGTCTGCGACCGCGTTGACGTAGAAGCGTATGTGGCGCTCCTCATTGCCGGGCAGCACCGTATCGATCGGCTCGATGTCAGCCTGTTGCTGGCGTGCCTTTTCGAAGGCCGCGGCGAAAGCCGGCCGGTCGCGCTCGTGGATCACCGTATCCAGCCGCACACGCCGATCGACCGCGTCGCGGTCGACGACCGAGGAAAACAGCGACAGGAATGGCGCATTGGTGCGCAGGATGCGGCCGGCATGGTCGACGCCGGCTATCGCCATCGGCGTCGAGTTGAAGAACCGCGTGAAGCGTATTTCCGATGCGCGGAGGTCGGCCGAAGCGTCCTCGCCTTGCGTCCGGTTGAGCACGATGGTGCGAGTCGGGCCGTTGAGCCCCTCTCGGCTGGCCGAGACACGATGCATGAAGCGCACCGGCAGCGCCTCGCCGGTCATCGTCGTCAGATCGAGGTCGATAACGGCATTGCGTGTGGTACCAGCGTCGGCCTTGACTGAACGGACCAGCGCCATGCCGTCGCCGGCGACGATCTCCGGCAACGTGATTGCGCCGGGAGTGAAGCTGGCCAGGTCGATGCCCAGCCACTCCGCAAGGGTCGCGTTGATATAGGTGACGCGGCCTTCCTGGTCGGCCGAAAAGAAACCGGCCGGCGCATGGTCGAGGTGATCGATCGCCTTTTGCAGGTCGAGAAAGAACCGCTCCTGCTCGGCCCGTTCCCGCGAGATATCGGCAAGCTGCCAGGCAAGCATGGGCAGCCGCTGGCCGGGAACGCTGAAGGCGCGGGCCCGAACGCGGTACCAGCGCGCGCCCGGTTCGGCGCCTGGCCGAATGGACTGCGCGAGCCGAAACTCGCCGTCGCCCGGCTGGCCGTCCCGCAGGCCGGACGCCAGCCGGTATATGGTCACCGAGGCCTCGGGAACGTCTGAAAGCAAACCTTCGACGGTCTTGAGGTCGGCGGCCGACTCGGCACCCGTCATATCGGCATAGGTCCGGTTGGCGTAGATGATACGGCCTTTGGTGTCGGTGACCAGGAGACCTTGCGACATCGAATCGACGAAAGCTTTCGACAGTTCGTCGCTTGTCGAGCGCGGCGTGATGTGCACGAAGCCGATCGCAGTGGCGAATAGAAAGCCGACGCCGATCATCGCCAGCACGCCAAGCATGCCAAGCAGGAATGGATCGCCAAGGCGCTCGCGGAAAAGGCCGAAGACGATCGCTGCCCCAGTCAGGACGACGATGAAGACGATGAGCCGGGTGACCGCTCCCGGTCGCGTGTTCTGGTCGACGATAGGTACCGGATAGAAATCGCCGCGCGCTTCCTTGGCCATGTGCCCCCTGCTCGTGAATTCCGGTGTCGGTTGAATCATATTCTCAGGGTTGGGAAAAGGCCCGGCTGCAGATGTCCGCTAAAAATGACGCCGTTCGGCTCCCGGCGTTTCAAGCTGTTCACGAAGCGTGAAAGGCAACTTGCGGTGGCCTGCCGCAACAGTCTAGTGTCGCTTCTCTTCGAAAGCTGATTTTGGGGGAACCAATGCTGCAATGGCTGGATGGCGTGGCGGGTCCTGGTTATGCCGCAGCAATCCTATGGACGTTTGCAGTACTTGTCCTTCTGCTCATCATTCTTCTTATCATCAGGCTGATCCGCAGCCTGACGTTCGGGACATTCGTCGCCGGCGGCAGGAACCGCAAGACGCGGCTGGCTGTCATGGATGCCACAGCGGTCGACAGTCACCGGCGGCTGGTGCTGGTGCGCCGTGACGATATCGAGCACCTGCTCTTGATCGGTGGTCCGACCGACGTCGTCGTCGAGCGCGACATCAGGCTCTCGGCGTTGCGGCGCCCGGCATTGACCGGAGACAACGGCCACCAGCCGGCAGCAAGGTCTGCTTCGACCACAGCCGCGCCGGTGAGGCAAGCGCCACCGCAGCCGGCAAGCGTAACCGCGACCCCTGTCCGAGCCCGCCAGACGGCGACGATGCCGGCAACAATGCCGGCGCCGGCGCCGAAACCGGCATCGAACGTCACGCCGTTGCCAAGTTATGGATCCGTCAACGCCAGTGCCTCGCGGCATGCGCAGCCGCCGGCAAGACAGGACTCCCCGGCAAGATACGAGCCGCCGGCACAGCACGAGTCGATTGACGATGCGCTGATGAAGGAGCTGGAGGTTTCCCTCGACGAGCCACGCTTCAGCCAAACGCCGAGCAAGCCGGTGGCGAAGGCATCACCCTCTCTCGACGACGAGATGACGAAGCTCCTCGGCGAGTTGTCCAATCAGAAAAGATAGGCCGATAGCGAACGGCCAATGAAAATGGCCGGAAAACCGGCCATTGTGAACGCTTTACCGATGCCGCTGTTTTTCCCGGCGACTCAGTCGTCGCGGTAGACCTTCTCGCGCCGCTCATGGCGCTCCTGTGCCTCGATCGACAAGGTGGCGATCGGGCGCGCGTCGAGCCGCTTCAGCGCGATCGGCTCGCCCGTCTCCTCGCAATAACCGTAAGTGCCTTCGTCAAGGCGCTGGAGGGCCGAATCGATCTTGGAGATGAGTTTTCGCTGGCGATCGCGGGCGCGAAGTTCGATGGCGCGGTCGGTTTCGGAGGAGGCGCGATCGGCGAGGTCGGGGTGGTTGGCGTTTTCCTGCTGCAGGATTTCAAGAGTTTCGCGCGCTTCGCGCAAGATGTCGTTCTTCCAGGTGACGAGCTTCATGCGAAAGTAGGATTTCTGCCGCTCGTTCATGAACGGCTCGTCTTCGGAGGGTACGTAATCGGCGGTAACGATGTCGTTCATTCGACTCACCCAACAAACCCCAAATTTGGCGCCTATATATTCGCGGACCGAAAGCTGCACAAGGTCAATCGACGACAGTTTCACGCAATTGTTAGTCTCGGACAAAACGGCATCGGCGATGCCCTTTTTGCGAAGAATACGACCGAATCCGTACATGATTCGCTATGCTTGAGGGGCGCTTGCCATTGCGCACGGAGCTCTTCTGATGGCAAATCCTGCGGCGTGCTGACGGGTTCGGTGCCCGGCACAACGGGGATCCGGTGACCAGACTGTACCTGCTGAGGCATGCGAAGGCCGGCTGGGCGCTGCCTGGCGTGGCTGACTTCGACCGCCCGCTCGATCCATCCGGCTTCGCCGATGCCGAAGCGATGGGCGTTCTGATGCGTTCCCGCAAATACGCACCGGCCCTCACCCTTTGCTCAAGCGCCAAGCGCGCCCGCCAGACGCTGGAAAGCCTGGCTGGCCACACGGACACGGGCCGGGTGCTGTTCTGTGACACCCTCTACAGCGACGATGCCGCCGCGTACCTCACTGCCATCCGGCAGAATGGCGGGCTGGATGCCTTGCTCGTCATCGGCCACAATCCGATGATTGAGGATCTCGCCATGGCGCTCTCGGGCGACGGCGACGAGACCGCGCGGGCCATGCTGAACCACGGCTTCCCGACCTCCGCACTTGCGGTGGTCCGGTTCAACGGCAGACTTGCCGAGGCTGCGCCAGGCACCGGCTATCTCGAAGCCTTCCTGACGCCTGCCGATATCTGAGGCCATTTCAAAGCCGCGCATCAAAGCCTATATCGGATCCTGACCGGCCCGCGAGAACAGATTTGCCATCAGCGCTGACGACTTTTACCGACGAGGCGAAGATTGCCTTGGATACGTTGTCAGGCCGCGCTGCCGGGCTTTTCGCTCCGTCACTGCGTCTTGGCGTGACCGGGCTGTCCCGCGCCGGCAAGACGGTGTTCATCTCGGCCCTTGTGCACAATCTCGTCCATGGCGGACGCTTGCCGCTGTTTGAGGCACAAAAATCGGGGCGCATCGCCAGGGCTTTTCTCGAAGAGCAGCCGGACGACGCGGTCCCACGCTTCCAGTACGAGGATCACATCGCAGCTCTTGTCGACGATCGCGTCTGGCCGGATTCGACGCGTGCGATTTCCGAACTGAGGCTCACCATCGAATACGAATCGGCCTCTGGCTGGAGCCGCATGTTTTCCGCCGGCAAATTGTCGGTCGACATCGTCGATTATCCCGGCGAATGGCTGCTCGACCTGCCGCTGCTCGGCAAGTCCTACGCCGATTTTTCGCGTGAGGCCTTCGAGATGGCCGTGTTGGCGGTGCGTGTCGACCTTTCGCGGGAATGGCGGGCGCTCTCCGATCCGGTCGACCCCAACGCCGAGGCCGACGAGATGACGGCGCGCCGTCTCGCTGAGAGCTTCGCGGCCTATCTCAAGGCCTGTAAACTCGACGAGCGGGCGCTTTCGACCATGCCGCCCGGCCGCTTCCTGATGCCCGGCGATCTTGAAGGCTCGCCCGCTCTCACCTTCGCGCCGCTGCCGAATCTGGGCGGCCGGCGCGCCCGCTCGGGATCGCTGCAGGCTATGATGGAGCGGCGCTACGAGGCTTACAAGACGCATGTCGTCAAACCGTTTTTTCGCGAACACATCACGCGTCTCGACCGCCAGATCGTGCTGATCGACGCATTGCAGGCATTGAATGCCGGCCCCGGTGCGATGGCCGATCTAGAGCGCGCGGTCACCGAAATCCTGTCCTGTTTCCGGCCCGGCCGGGGCAATTTCCTGACCGACCTGTTTTCGAGGCGTATCGACCGTATATTGGTGGCCGCGACCAAGGCCGACCATCTGCACCACGAAAGCCACGACCGGCTGCAGGCGATCGTGCGGCGGCTAGCCGACCGAGCCGTGGCGCGGGCGAATTTCACCGGCGCCGACGTCAACGTCGTCGCTATGGCTGCCATGCGCGCGACCCGGGAAGGCACGGTCAAGCAGGGCCGCGAGACTTTGCCGGTCATTATCGGCATGCCGTTGCGCGGCGAAAAAATCGATGGCGAAACCTTTGACGGAAAGACAGAAACAGCCATATTTCCCGGTGACTTGCCGGAGAAAGTTGATGCGGTGTTCGATGTTTCCGAATCGACCCGCCGGCAGAACGATGACGACCCCGCGATCCGCTTCGTGCGCTTTCGCCCGCCGAAACTCGAGCGCACCGCCGAGGGCGTCACGCTGTCGCTGCCGCATATCAGGCTCGACCGCGCGCTGCAGTTCCTGATCGGAGATCATCTCGCATGAGTGCGCCCCGCAGACCGGCGGCCTTTCGCATCGAGCCGGAGCCCCAGCAGAAGGAAGATTCGACGGCTCACCATACTGCGTCCGGGGCCGCGCCGGCGCGAAAGCCGCGTACCGTGACGGCGGATCTTGCCGTGGTCACACCGGCGGAGATCGACGTCTTCGACGAGCCTGATATCGTCGCCGCCGAACCGCCGCCGGCGATTGCGCCGCGAAAACGTTCGCTGCTTGGCAGCCTGTTCTTCGGCGCGCTGGGCGTTCTGGTTTCGCTCGCCGTCGGCCTCTGGACCGACCAGCTGATTCGCGACCTGTTCGAGCGCGCCGAGTGGCTGGGCTGGCTGGCTGCCGCTATGGCCGCGATCGCCATCCTGGCGCTTCTGATCATCCTCGTGCGCGAATTCATGGCGATTGCCCGCCTTGCCGAGGTCGAAAAGTTGCAGAAGCGGGCGCTCGATGCAATTGCCCGTGACGATCCGAAGGCCGCCCGCGCCGTGGTCGACGAGTTGTCGGTCTTTGTCTCGGCCAAGCCTGAAACCGCGGCCGGCAGGCGCTCGCTGGCCGAATTGCGCGGCGAGATCATTGACGGCGGCAATCTGGTGCGCCTGGCCGAGACCGAGATACTCGGCCCGCTCGATGCCCGCGCCAGGGTGATGATCCTCGAAGCGGCGAAGCGCGTCTCCCTGGTGACCGCGGTCAGCCCCCGCGCGCTGGTCGACGTCGCTTATGTCGTGTTCGAAGCCGGCCGGTTGATTCGCCGGCTGTCGGAACTTTATGGCGGCCGCCCCGGCACGCTTGGCTTTTTTCGCCTGGCGCGCAGCGTTCTGGCCCATCTCGCGGTCACCGGGTCGATCGCCGTCGGCGACAGTTTCGTCCAGCAGATCGTCGGCCACGGCCTTGCCGCCCGGCTCTCGGCCAAGCTCGGCGAAGGCGTCGTCAACGGCATGATGACTGCGCGCATCGGCATTGCAGCGATGGAAACCGCAAGGCCCCTGCCCTTTTACGCGGTCAGGCGGCCCGGATTGGGCGATTTCCTCTCCGCGCTGACCTCCTTTGCAGCAAAGAAAGAAAAAGAAACATCCGCTTCCGGAACGTGACTATTGCCTTGGGGTGACAAAGCATTAACCAATCTTGTCCATGGTCGGAAGCGTCCAAACCAGTCTCTTTGTTGCCGGGTGTCGTCGATGAAAAGCGTTATTCTGTCCAGCGGGCTGCCCGTGGCGCTCGCGCTTGTCGCAACCGTCGGCATTGCCGGAAAGACCTCGGCGGCGGAACCGGACAAGCAGTTCTTTCGGTCGGTCGAAGGCAAATGGGTCGGCCCCGGGGAAATCGTTGCCGGCAAATACAAGGGCACGAAATTCACCTGCAGCTTCATCGGCTCGACGCCTGACGGCAAGGTCGGCATGTCGCTCGACGGCGGCTGTCGGGTAGGCATGTTCACCCAGCAGATGTCGGCAACAATCGAACACAAGGGCCGGCAGGGCTACAAGGGTAGCTTTATGGGCGGGGCCGCCGGCTCCGGCCTCGACATTATCGGCGGCAATGTCGTCGATGCGCACAAGGTGGTTTTCACCATCAATCGCAATCAGTTGCGCGGCGTGATGCAGGCGCTTGTCCCCGACGACAATTCGATGACAGTGACCGTTGCCGTGCGCGTCGACCAGCAGCTGGTCCCGGTCATCGGCATGAAGCTGAAGCGGATCGATGCAGTCGAGGTCGGCTCCATAACTCCGAACTGAGCTTTCAGCGTGAGAAGGGCGGCGGCCAAACGGCGCCGCCCTCTTTTGATTTGCAAATAAGTGCTCAGCCTTTGATCGCGGCAATCACCTCGTCATAGGCCTTGCAGGCCTCGGCTGCTGTCGTGCCGCCCTGATACTTGGTTGTCACCGCCTGAAAGGGCCGCGACTTGATCGTCGCTCGCCCTTCACTGGCCGAAGCCGGGCGTCCTTAGCGCCGGATTGCTGGAACAAGCAACGCGCGGGAGCCCATTATCCTGTTCAGTGCGCCTGCAATATCGCCTTCACAACGCGCCGGATTCGCACTGTTCGATCCGCCCCGAAGCCCCTATCTTGGCCGCTTGTTGCAAGAGAGCGGAACGGCAGGCATGGCGGCAGAGGCATCGAACGGCGATCTGATCCAGGTGGTGGCGCTGCTTGCCGCCGGCGTCGTTGCGGTGCCGATCTTCAGGCGTATCGGACTTGGCTCCATCCTCGGCTATTTGACGGCCGGCGTCGTGATCGGTCCGTTCGGGCTGCGCATTTTTTCCGAATCGGAAGCCATTCTTCATGTCGCCGAACTCGGCGTCGTCATGTTCCTGTTCATTATCGGGCTGGAGATGCAGCCGTCACGGCTATGGGGCATGCGCCGCGAGATCTTCGGGCTTGGCGCGCTGCAGGTCGGCGTCTGCGCGGTCCTGCTGACCGGCGTCGGCCTGGCGGGAGGTTTCCCGATCGCGCAATCCTTCGTCGCCGGCGCCGGTTTCGTACTCACCTCGACGGCAATCGTCATGCAATTGCTGGAAGAACGCGGCGACCTGGCCACGCCCAAGGGCCAGCGCATCGTCTCGGTCCTGCTTTTGGAAGACCTGGCCATCGTGCCGCTGCTGGCGCTGATCGCCTTCCTCGCGCCGGGCGGCGCCGACATGAGCCTGTCGGATCGGTTGACGGAGGTCGGCATCGGCCTTGCCGCGATCGTCGGGCTGGTGCTTGCAGGACGCTATCTGCTCAATCCGTTCTTCCGTATCCTGGCGGACGCGCGCGCCCGTGAGGTGATGACCGCAGCCGCCCTTCTGGTCGTGCTCGGGTCGGCGCTCGCCATGCAGCTTTCCGGCCTGTCGATGGCGATGGGCGCCTTCCTGGCCGGCGTGCTTTTGTCGGAATCGACCTTCCGCCATCAGCTGGAGGCGGACATCGAACCGTTCCGTGGCATTCTGCTCGGACTGTTCTTCCTCGCCGTCGGCATGTCGCTCGACCTGCATGTGGTCGTCGTCAACTGGCAGCTCATTGCCATCTATGTCGTCGCCTACATGATGATGAAGGCGATCGGCATCTATATCGTCGCCCGCATTCTCAAAACCGGCCACCGGGAAGCGCTCGAGCGCGCGGTCTTCATGGCGCAAGGCGGCGAATTCGCCTTCGTCCTCTATTCCGCAGCGGCGGCTGTCGGTATCATCGATAGCCAGGCCAATGCGATGCTGACCGCCATCGTCATCATTTCCATGGTGCTGACGCCCTTAGCGATCATAGCATTGCGGTATCTGACGCCACGCGACGAGCAGTCGCTTGAAGGCGTCGATGTCGCCGAAGGCCTGACCGGCAGCGTGCTGATCATCGGCTTTGGCCGGTTCGGCCAGATCGCCAGCCAGCCGCTTTTGTTGCGCGGGATTGATGTGTCGATCATCGACAATGAGGTCGAGATGATCCAGGCGGCGGCCGATTTCGGCTTCAAGGTCTATTACGGCGACGGCACGCGGCTGGACATCCTGCGTGCCGCGGGAGCCGGGCGCGCACGCGCCGTGCTGATCTGCGTTGACAAGCCCGATGCCGCCGTGCGCATCGCCGAGCTCATCAAGGCGGAGTTTCCGTTGCTGACGGTGCTGGCGCGGGCTTTCGACCGCGGCACGGCATTGCAGCTCATTCGTGCCGGCGTCGACTATCAGCTCCGCGAGACGTTCGAATCGGCGCTTGTCTTCGGCGGCTCGACACTGGAAGCTCTCGGCGTCGATCCGGAAGAGGTCGCCGAGGTAGTCGAGGACGTCCGCCGCCGCGATGCTGCCCGTTTCGAACTTCAACAGGCAGAAGGCATCCGCGCCGGGCGGCGCTTCCTCAAAGGCAATATCGGCACCCCCATCCCGACGCCGCTCAGCACGCCACGGCGCGTGGGCCAGGCGCTCAACGAGGAGACGGCCGGCGTGCTGCAGAAATCCGAGCCGGCCGATTAAACGTTGGAAAGACGCGAATGATGAACGAACTGGACGAGCGCGCTGTCTCCATCACCAGATTCTGGCGCGACGCCGGGGAGGACGCGTGGTTCGAGAAGAACGACGCCTTTGATGCCGACTTCCGCACCCGGTTTCTCGATCTGCACTTTGCCGCCGCCCGCCGCGAATGCGACGGCTGGTCCGAACACGCCGAAGGGTCGCTGGCACTGATGATCCTGCTCGACCAGTTTCCGCGAAACTGCTTTCGCGCCACCGGCCACATGTACGCCACGGACCCGCTGGCGCGGCATTTCGCCGGGAAAGCGATCGCTGCCGGCCATGACCTGGCACTCGACGAAGAGCTCCGCGTTTTTCTCTATCTGCCCTATGAGCATTCGGAGGACCTCGCCGATCAGCTCAAATCGGTAGAGCTTACCGCCGCCAAAGCCCCGATCTATCTGAAATATGCGATCGAGCATCGCGACATCATCCAGCGCTTCGGCCGCTTTCCGCATCGAAACAGGATGCTTGGCCGCGAGACGACACCGGACGAACAAATGTTCCTCGACGGAGGTGGGTTCTCCGGCTGATTTCAGGCACCGATGGCGACAGCATCAGGTTTTCCACCAATCCCGGCCTGACGCCAGCCGTTCAATGCCCGATGTGTCGACGGCGGCCAGCCGCTCCGATACGCTCTTGCCGTCGACCACAAGCTCCGGCGCAATTTCTGCCAGCGGCGCCAGCACGAAGGCGCGCTCCAGCATGCGCGGATGCGGCACCTCCAGTCCGGTCTCGTGGATGATGCGGTCGCCGAACACCAGAATGTCGATATCGATCAGGCGTGGACCCCAGCGCTCCTCGCGCACCCGCTTCAGTTTTCGCTCGGCGTCGAGGCAAAGGTCGAGCAAAGCCCGCGGCGCGAGCGCGGTCGAGATTTCGGCCGCCGCGTTGAGGAAATCCGGCTGATCGAGCTTGCCCCAGGGCGGCGTGCGGTAGAGCGACGAAACGGCAACGACGCGTGTTCTCTCGTTGGCATCCAGAATGCCCAGTGCCGCAGCCATCGACTTCGCCGGATCACCGAGATTGCCGCCAAGGCTGAGATAGACGGTGTTGTTGTTGTTGTTACTATTCTGGCCAGACAACGGTCACCTCGACATGATCGAGCACACCCGGCACCGGGGCGTTCGGCTTGCGCACGGTGATCTCGGCCTTCTTGATCTGCGGAAACCGCGCCGTCAGCGCCCTCGCCACTTCGAGCGCCAGCGCTTCGATCAGAAAGCGCCGTTCGCCGGTAATGATCTTCTCGATGACCGCAAAGGCGATGCCGTAATTGACGGTGTCCTCAATGGAATCCTCGACCAGCGCCCGCCCGGGATCCACCATGAGTGCCGCATCGACATAAAAGCGCTGGCCGAGCGTCTCTTCTTCGTCCAGCACACCGTGCCGGGCAAAGAAGGCGCAGTTCTTCATGCGGATGACATACATGGCTCAGCTTTCCCCGATCTCACGTGCCAGCATAGCATCGGCGATGGCCAGCGCATCCACGTTGATTGCGACATCGTGGACGCGAAAGAGATGCGCGCCTTTGAGCCTCAGGATGACGCTGGTGGCCGCGGTCCCGGCGCCTCTTGCGGCTGCGTCGCGGCCGGTGACGGTGCCGATAAAGCGCTTTCGCGATGTGCCGGCCATCAGTGGAAAACCCAGCGCATGAAGCTCGGAAAACCGTGCCATCAGGTCAAGATTTTCCGCTGCCGTCTCCTTGGCAAAGCCGAAGCCCGGATCGAGCACGATATGATCGTCGGCAACACCGCTCCGCCGCGCGATTTCCAGCGACTTCCTGAGGAAGAAGAGCTGATCGGCAATCACGTCGGGCAGTTTCTGCCGGTCCCGTCCCGTGTGCATGACGACAAGGCCAGCGCCGGTTTCGGCCGCGACGCGGGCAATGCCCGGCTCGCGCTGCAGGCCCCAGACGTCATTGACGATATGCGCGCCGACTTGGACGGCAAGCCGGGCCGTATCCTCGCGATAGGTATCGACCGAGATCAGCGTTCCGCCGGCCTTCACCAGCGCCTCGATGACGGGCAGTATGCGGGTTTGTTCCTCCTTTGCGGAGACCGCAGACGCCCCGGGACGTGTCGATTCTCCGCCGATGTCGATGACAGAGGCCCCCTCCTCGACCATGCGGCGCGCCTGGGCCACTGCTTTTTCCGGCGCATCGAACAGGCCGCCGTCGGAAAAACT
Source organism: Mesorhizobium sp. M0768 (assembly GCF_040320195.1). Lineage (NCBI taxonomy): Bacteria > Pseudomonadati > Pseudomonadota > Alphaproteobacteria > Hyphomicrobiales > Phyllobacteriaceae > Mesorhizobium > Mesorhizobium sp. M0768. The sequence continues at coordinate 147,813 of NZ_JAMYPD010000001.1, forward strand.
GTCCGGCGTGATGTTGAGGATGCCGACGACCACGGCCTTGCCGCCAAGGTCGAGATGGCGTCCGTGCGCCAACTGCCATCGCCCTGTCATCATTGCCCATCAACCATGTTCGATCCCGCGGCGTGGCGGGGGATCAATTCCGTTGCGCCGAGGACGGCGGTAAAGCAAGGTGGGCAAAGAGGCAACACGATGAAACGATCCCTCCTTTGCGCCCTGGTGCTCGCCCTGACCGCATTCCCGGCCGGCGCTGCAACGCTCGTCAAGACATATAGTTATTTCCCGATCGGCGGCAGGACGCTCGACGACATCGAGACCCAGCTGTCGAAACTCGGGCCTCAGGTGAAAAGCACCGGGTCGCGGCATCCGGGAGCTACCCAGATGGCGTTCACCACCCGCGTCAGCTATGCGCAAAAGCCGGGCTCGTGCTGGATTGCCGACGCTGTCGTCACCGTCAAGGTCAAGGTCATCCTTCCTGAGTGGCGCCGCCCGCGCAAAGCCGATGCCGGCGTCAGGCTGTTCTGGGATACGTTGTCCGCCGACATCAAGCGCCATGAGGAACGCCACGTCGAGATTGCGAAGAACCACGGCCGCGAACTAGAAGACGCCTTGAAGGCGAGCTACCCGGAAAAGACCTGCGAACTGGCAAAGACCAAGGCCGCAAAAATCACTGCGGCCATGCTTGCCAAACACGACCAGGACCAGATGCGCTTCGATCGTGTCGAAAGCGCCAATTTCCAAAGCCGCATCCTGCGGCTTTTGCACTATCGCATCGAGCGCATTGAGAACGGCCGGCTCTCTCCCGGCTGAACTCCGCGTCGTCGGGCAAAGCCAATTTTGCCGAAACATAGTGCCAGCTTCGGAAAACTTTCGAGCCGCTGTCGAAATCGGCCTATAGCGAACGACATATGCCAGGTTCGCAGGGATCAGCCTCCGGCAACGCCAATCGGCGTACTAGATGCTTCCCAGCCCGTCGCGGACGGGCACGCAGGCATAATGGATGAACGGATATGGACCAGGCTGTCGACAAGCAAACGATGGTGGAAACCAGCGCGCCGCTGACCGAAACCGAGAAAAACGCCATCATCGGCGGCGTGCTTTTGTCGATGCTGCTGGCGGCGCTCGACCAGACCATCGTCGCGCCGGCGATGCCGACGATGGCACGTCTGCTCGGGCATGCCGAATATCTGCCATGGATCGTGACCGGCTATCTTCTGACCGCGACCGCCGTGGCGCCGCTCTACGGCAAGATCTCCGATATTTATGGTCGCCGGCCGACCGTCTATGCTGCAATCCTGATCTTTCTCGCCGGCTCGCTGGTCAGCGCCACGGCCCCCAACATGCTGGTCCTGGTTGTCGGCCGGGCGATCCAGGGCGCCGGCGGCGGCGGTCTGTTCGCCCTGACGCAGACCGTGATCGGCGACCTCGTGCCGCCGCGCGAGCGGGCCCGCTACGCCGCCTGGATCTCGGGCACATGGGCCGTCGCCAGCATCGCCGGGCCGCTGCTCGGCGGCACCTTCGCCGAACATCTGCATTGGTCGCTGATCTTCTGGATCAACATTCCGCTCGGCCTGCTGGCCATGGCGATCATCAACAACCCGCTCAAGAAGCTGCCGATCGCCGCAAAACATCACCGCATCGACGGCCTCGGCGCGCTGCTTCTGGTCGCGGCCACCTCGCTGCTGCTGCTTGCCTTGAACTGGGGCGGCAGCGAGTATCCGTGGCTGTCGCCTGAAATCCTTGGACTGCTCGCCTGCTCGGCGGTGTTCTGGAGCGCGTTCGCGCTGCGGCTCATGCGCGCGGCCGAACCGCTGATCTCGCTCGAAGTGCTCGGCAATCCGATCGTTCTCGCCGGCACATTGTCGATGTTCCTGCTGCAGGCCGCCAATGTCGGCTTGTCGGTCTATCTGCCGGTCTACCTGCAATCGGTCGTCGGCCTGTCGGTCAGTCAATCGGGCACCGCGTTGCTTGGGCTGATGCTCGGCACGGTGGCCGGTGCGACATTCAGCGCGCGAATGATCCCGCGCTTTTTCCACTATAAGCGCATTGCCATGATCGGAACTGTTTTCTCGATCCTGTGCCTCGGCGTGCTCAGCCTGGTCGCCGGCCATGCCTCACTGTTACTCGTCGAGGTGTTGACGACCTGCGTAGGCCTGGGCACAGGCACGACCTTTCCGGTTGCCACCGTCTCGGTCCAGAACGCCGTCGATCGCATGCACCTTGGCGTGGCGACCGGCGTTCTCACCTTCCTCCGCTCGCTGGGCAGTGCGCTCGGCGTCGCCATGCTTGGTGCCGTCGCCCTTGGTTACGGCCTGCCGCTGGCCAGCGAAGGCACGCAGCCGGCCAGCCATATCGCCTCGGCCATGCCGTTCGTGATGATCTTTCTTGCCGCGGCCGCGATCTTGCTGTTGTCGCTCATCACGCTCTGGCTGATGCCGGAGAAAACGCTTCGCGGCCATGCCGAAGCTGTGGCTCCAGCCCTGGCGGAGTAGACCGGCCCGACAAAAATATGGCGAGGTTCAGTCGACCACGCCGAGCTTCTTCTGCAGACTGGTTGACGAGGTCGTATACTGAAAAACGATGCGCTCGCCGGGGCTGACGATGCGCTTGGCCGCTTGCGCCATCAAGGCGACCTCGTGGAAGCCCGACAGGATCAGCTTCAGCTTGCCGGGGTACCAGTTGATGTCGCCGACGGCGAAGATGCCGGGCACCGACGTCTGGAATTTTTCGGTGTCGACCGGGATCAGGTTCTCGTGGAGGTTGAGGCCCCATTCGGCGACTGGGCCGAGCTTCATCGTCAGGCCGAAGAACGGCAGCATCCGCGTACACGGCACTTCGATATCGCCCTCCGGCCCCTTGATGGTGGCGGAGGCGAGCCGGCCGTCGGCGCCGGCCAGGCCAGTCACCTGTCCGACCTGGAATTCCAGTTGCTTCATCTCCTGCATGGCATACATCTTGTTGACGCTGTCGGGTGCTGCACGGAATTCGGGCCGCCGGTGCACCAGTGTCACGCTCTTGGCCACCGGCTGCAGGTTCAGCGTCCAGTCGAGCGCCGAATCGCCGCCGCCGACGATGACGAGGTCATGGCCGCGAAAGTCCTCCATCCGGCGCACCGAGTAGAACACGCTCTTGCCTTCATAAGGTTCGATGCCTGGGATCGGCGGCCGCTTCGGCTGGAAAGAGCCGCCGCCGGCGGCGATCACCACAATTTTGGCTTCGAACACCTCGTTTTCGTCGGTGGTGACGCGGAAGCTGCCGTCGTCCAGCCTTTCCAGGCCCGAAACCATGCGGTTATAGGTGAATTCGGGCTTGAACGGCGCGATCTGCTCAAGCAGCTTGTCGACCAGACCTTGTGCCGAGATCGAGGGCCAGCCCGGAATGTCGTAGATCGGCTTTTCCGGGTAGAGTTCGGCACACTGCCCGCCGGGCCGGTCGAGTATGTCGATCAGATGGCACTTCATGTCGAAGAGGCCGAGCTCGAACACCGCAAACAGGCCGACGGGCCCTGCCCCGACAATGAGTACGTCTGTCTTGTTGATAGCCGTCATGAAGCATGCGCCTTTATGGGAAAACGCGCGACACTGCATGACCATTCGCCCGCTGCCAAGCGGCAGCGGCAAAAATCGGTTTCAGCCCTGGCGGGCCGGCACGCGCACGACCAGCCCGTCGAGGGCGTCGCGCACCTTGATCTGGCATGACAGCCGCGAGTTCGGCTGGACCTCGTAGGCGAAATCCAGCATGTCCTCTTCCATGGCTTCCGGCTCGCCGACCTCCGCCGTCCAGGCTTCGTCGACATAAACATGGCAGGTCGCGCAGGCGCAGGCGCCACCGCATTCCGCTTCTATTCCCGGCACCGCATTGCGGATCGCATTTTCCATGACGGTCGAGCCGTTTTCGGCATCCACGTCAAAATGCGTGCCGTCATGGGCGATGAAGGTCAGTTTGGTCATTTGTCACCTGAAGGGAGTCTGAGCCGACATAATCACTCTGCCGGACAAGTCAACTGCGGCGCCAAAGCGCCGCTGTGTGGCGTTTTGGGAATAAGCGCTATCGGCTGATGGCGGCGACGAAGTCGCGCACTTCTTCGATCAGCGAGCCAAGCCGCTTCAGCGTGCTGGCGTCTTCGGGCCGGCATTCGATCGCGCTGGCGCAATCGGCAATGGCGAAGGCGCCGACCCCGCGCGCCGAGCCTTTGAGCCCGTGTGCCAATAGCAGCCGCTGCCTGACATCCGCATCGACGATCTTGTCGCGCACCGACAGCGCCTGCTGCACGAACAGAGCCAGCACCTCCTGCTCGAGGCTCCGATCGCCCATCGTCTGGCGCGCAAGATGCGCCAGGTCGATCGGCCGCGCCCCGGCTGTCCCCGACACGTCGCCGCCGGGCATCGAGAAGGCAATGCCGTTTTCGCCACGTATCACTTTGAGACTCCGTTCTTCGACCGCCGCAAAAACTAGGCGTATCCGGTGGACAACGGGTTAATGATTGGCCCGGAAAAATGTCGCGATAACGGCGCCGGAATCACGGCTGTGTTAACCTTATATTTAAAGTTTTACGTATCGGGCGGAATGCATGTTTTCTTTACCCGGCTGTGTCATTACGATACGACAGGTCCATTTTCAGCCTCCTGCGCGGGACACGCTAGGCAGAATCAATAAGCACAACCATAAGTCCCGCGGCAGCTTGTACAGGGTAGCGAAGGCATGGCGAAGAAACCAACGACGACAAGAACGCTCGACAGCGACGTAGCCAGGGAACTTGAAAAGGCACTTGATATCGATCTGAGCGGCGATGCCGGCGGCGACTTCGACATGGCTGCATCCATGGAAGATCTCGAAGCACAAATATCGCAAGCCGCCGACGAACTGGCGCGCGAAGGTCGCAGCCAGAACGAAGCGCCTGCCCCGGACCAGACCCAGAACGCGGCACCTGCCGCCAATCAAAGGCAGATCGCAAATCCCGCGCCAAAGGCCAAGCCGGCTGAGTTGCGTCCTGTCGCAACGCGCAATGGCTCCCAGCCGGCAGCTTTCTCGCCGGCCAACGACGATCGTCAAAAAGACTATAAGACGCTCCTGCACACCCTCAATCGGCGCGCGTCGAACACGATCTACTGGGTCGTGGCTCTCGTTTCGCTGGCCTGGATCGCCGGCGCTGGCGGCCTTGCGAACCTGTTGTTCGGACCTGGCATCTGGAACATCCGCACCTTCGATCAGTTTTTCGCCCGTCCGGAGCTGATCGGCCTGGCGGTCGCGGCAATAGTGCCCGTCATCCTGTTCTGGGCATTCGCAGTGATGATTCGCCGCGCTCAGGAGATGCGCCTTGCCGCGCAGTCGATGACCGAGGTGGCCTTCCGTCTGGCCGAGCCGGAAAATCTTGCCCAGGATCGCGTCATGATGATCGGCCAAGCGGTTCGCCGCGAGGTGGCAGCCATGGGCGAAGGCATCGAACGCACGCTTGCGCGTGCCGTCGAGCTCGAAACGCTGGTCCACAGCGAGGTGAACCAGATCGAGCGCTCCTATTCAGAGAACGAGTCCCGCATCCGCTCGCTGGTCGACGGGCTGGGCAGCGAGCGCGAAGCGGTCGTCACCCATGCCGAGCGCGTGCGCGCCTCGATCACCGGCGCCCACGAGACACTGAAAGACGAGATCAACGCCGCCAGCGATATCATTCGCGACAGCATTCTCAACGCCTCGACCAAGCTGTCGATGACGATCAACGAATCCGGCGACACGCTGATCGACAGGATCAACGGAAGCTCGATGTCGATCTTCGATTCGGTGGAAGGCCGGCTCGAATCGATCACCGATCGGCTGTCGACGTCGGGCGAGGCCTTCGCCAGCCTGCTCGACACCCGGATCGCCAAGCTGACGGACACCACCGACGGCCTGACGCGGTCACTGACCGACCTGCTCGACGACCGCACGAGCGGCATGGTGTCGCTGCTCGGCGGTGCCGCTCGCACACTCAATTCGGAATTCGAAGCCAGTCTCAACGGCATCGAGCGGACGCTTGCTGAACGTGGCCAGGCGCTGATCAGCGAGTTCCAGACCCGCGCCGAGGCGCTCGACACCGGCACGCAGAAGCTCAACGCCGCGCTGGAGGCTCGCGCACGCCAGATCAACGAGACGCTGGTCGAGCGCGCGCGCGAAATCGCCCACACCTTCCAGGATAGCAAGGAGACGCTGTCGGCGATGATCGATCAGGGCAAGACCCAGATCGGCGCCGACATGGCCGATATCATTTCATCGACCTCGACCATGCTTGAAGCCCGCGCCGGCGATTTCGCCGGGCGCATGGAAGCGGCGCGCCATGTCGTATCGCGTTCGTTCGATACGGACATCGAGCGGCTTGCCGATGCTCGCGCCGGCATCGAGGAAGCCGTCGAGAACCACAGCCGCAAGCTTTCCGAAAGCCGCGACCGGATGGCGGCGGCAATGCAGGCCGATCTGGCGAAGTTCGCCGAAGGTCGCGCCGAAATCGACGCAGCGGTGGCTAACCAGGTGCAGAAGCTAGCCGAAGGCCGCGGCCTGATCTCGCGCGCCCTTGAAGAGGATCTGCGCAAGGTCAATGAATCGCGCGCAGCGATCGACGCTTCGCTGGGCAGCCATCTCGAAAGCCTTGAAGAGGGTCGCAACAGGCTTGCCCAGGCCTTGAACGAAGACTCTGGAAAACTCGTGCAAGCCCGTACGATAATTGATGAAATGGTTGCCGGGCATGTCGGCAAGCTCGCCGAAGGCCGCAGCATCCTTTCGCGCGCGCTCGAGGCCGACCTCGGCAAACTGGCAGAGAGTCGCGCCAGCATCGACGGCCTCGTCGCCGGTCAGGTCGAAAAGATCGCCGAGGGCCGCGCCATACTCGCTAGTGCGCTGGAAGCCGACATTGCCGGCATCAATGGCCTCATCGAGGCCCATTCGGCGAAATTGGCGCAAGACCGCAGCGGGCTTTCCCAGTCACTCGATAACGACCTGTCCGACATCAGGAGCCTGATCGCCGATCATTCGGGCAGGCTCGCCGATGATCGCAGCCTGCTTTCGAAGACGCTTGAAGACGATCTTGCCAAGCTGGCCGAAAGTCGGTCGAGCATCGACGGGCTGGTTGCCGGCCAGGTCGAGAAGCTGGCCGAAGGCCGCGACATCCTCAAGCGCGCGCTGGAATCGGACCTGAACGCTATCAAGGGCGTCATCGCCGGCCAGTCCGAAAAGCTGGCGGAAGACCGTGGCCAGTTGTCGCGGGCACTGGAGAGCGACCTGCAGGCCGTGCGGGGCGTTGTCTCCGATCACATGAACAAGCTCGCCGAAGACCGTTCGACCCTTTCGAAGGCGCTCGAAGACGATCTCGCCAAGTTGGCCGAAAGCCGCTCGAGCATCGATGTGATGGTTGCCGGCCAGGTCGAAAAGCTGGCAGAGGGCCGCGACATCCTCAAGCGTGCGCTCGAAGCCGATCTGAGCACCGTCAAGGGCGTCATCGCCAGCCAGTCCGAAAAGCTGGCGGAAGACCGTGGTCAGCTGTCGCGGGCACTGGAGACCGATCTCGAGACCGTGCGGGGCGTCGTCTCCGAACATATGAACAAGCTTGCCGAAGACCGTTCGGCCCTGTCGAAAGCGCTCGAGGACGATCTTGCCAGGTTGGCAGAGAGCCGGTCGAGCATCGACGGGCTGGTCGCAGGCCAGGTCGAGAAGCTGGCCGAGGGTCGCGACATCCTCAAGCGCGCGCTGGAAGACGATCTTGCCAAGCTGGCCGAAAGCCGCTCGAGCATCGACGGACTGGTTTCCGGCCAGGTCGAGAAGCTGGCCGAAGGCCGCGACATCCTCAAGCGCGCCTTGGAGGCCGATCTCAGCACGATCAGGGGCGCCATCGCCGATCAGTCGCAGCTATTGACCGATAATCGCGCGCAGTTTTCGCGTGCGCTGGAAGCCGATCTCGGCAACGTCAACAGCCTTGTCGCAACCCACGCAGAGAAGCTCGTCCAGGACCGCTCGACCCTGTCGAAGGCGCTCGAGGACGATCTCGCCAAGCTGGCCGAAAGCCGCTCGAGCATCGATGGGCTGGTTGCCGGCCAGGTTGAGAAACTGGCGGAAGGCCGCGACATACTCAGGCGCGCGTTGGAAGCCGATCTGGAGAGGCTTGCAATGAGCCGCAGCGAAGTCGACGAGATCGTCGCCGGTCATGTCGGCAAGCTGAGCGAGGGCCGCGACGTGCTGACCCGCGCATTGCAGGACGATCTCTCCAGGCTCGCCGAAACGCGCAAGGATGTCGACCGTTCGCTGTCCGGCCATATCGACCAGATCGCCGCCAGGAGCACCGACATCTCCGATGCGATCGCTGCGGACGTAGAAAAGATCGAGCAGGCGTTCAGCCGGCAGACAGGCATCATTGAAGAGCGCGCCAGCACAATGGAGCGGGCGCTGTCGACGGGTGTCGACAACGTGCGCAGTGTGCTTGAAAGAAGCGCGGTCTTCGTCGCCGGCGCGCTGCGCGAGAAGGTCATGGAAGTTACCAGCGCGCTGCATGAGCAGGCGGGCGCGGCATTCAGCGATGCCGACCGCAAGATCGCCGAGCGCGCCGAGCAGACCTCGGCCGCCCTGCTCGCCAGGGCGGAGGACATCGCCCGCACCTTCGAGGAGGCGGATCGTCGCCTCGCCGCCCGCGCCGAGGATACGTCGAGCGCACTGATTGCCCGCGTCGACGACACGTCGAACACCTTGTTCGCGCGTGCCCAGGAAACGGCCGATCAGCTGGCAGCCCGGGCAAGTGAGATTGCCGGTACCTTCGACGCGGCGGACCACAGGCTGGTCTCTCGCGCCATCGAAACGGCCCAGTCGCTGGCTGCGCGTGCCGGCGACATCCTGCGCAATTTCGAAACAGCCGACGAGCGGCTGGGCGTGCGCATCGGCGAATCCGCCGAAGCTCTCGCGGCACGTGCGTCGGATCTCGGTCGCATTTTCGATGCCGCCGACCAGCAACTTATTTCGCGCATTGCCGAAGGCTCTGAAGCACTTTCGGCCCGTGCGTCCGAGATCGGCCGCATCTTCGAGGAGGCCGATCATCGCCTGGTGGCCCGTATCGCTGACAGCAGCACCGCAATCGGCGAACATGCCGACACCATTGTCGGTGCCTTCACCAGCACCGAGCAGCGGGTTGCCGAACGCGCCAGGCAGACTGGCCAGGAACTCGCCGTCCATGCCCGTGAAATCGAGCAGCTGCTTGCCGGTGCCGACGAACGCCTGGCATCGAGTGCTGCCGCCACTGCGGCCCGCGTCGAGGAGCAGGTCGCCACCGTCGAGAACCGCCTCGCCTACTCCGCCGAGACAATGGGCCAAAAGCTCAACGAACAAGTCTCGGGTGCCGAGGCGCAACTGGTCTCGCGCGCCAACTCGATCGCCGAAACCTTCACCGCGGTCGGCCAGCATATCGGCCAGAGCACCAATGACGCTGCAAAGACCATCGGTGCCAATACTCGCGAGCTCAATACGATGCTTGCGGCACGTTCGGCCGAAATATCGAAAATCCTGGACGAGACGGCACGGCCTCTGGTCGAGCGCTTCGCCCAGGGCGGCTCCGAGCTGCAAAAGAGCATGGAAGAGGTCACCGAACGTGCGACCGAGAAGCTGCGCACTCAAAACGCCGCCCTCGTCGACGCCCTCGCCAGCCGTACGGCCGAAACCCTGTCGGCCGTCGAAGGCGCGCGCTCGACGCTTGCCGACAGCGTTGCCGACCTCATCGGCCGCATGACCACCTCCAGCTCGCAGCTCGGTCAGTTGATCGAGCAGGCGGCGACCAATCTCGGCCAGGTCGACGAACGCCTGACCGGGAGCACGCAAAGCTTCGCGGCGACCACGGAAAAGACCGCGCAGACCTTCGCCAGTTCGGCGCGTCTGGTCGATTCGAACACGACGCGGCTCACCGAGCTGTCGTCGTCGACCTTGCGCGAGGTTGCTTCAATCGCCACCAAGTTCGACGAGCACAGCCGGTTGCTTTCCAGTGCCTCGGACCTGTTGAGCTCGGCCCAGAGCAATCTTGAGCACACGCTCGAAAGGCAATCGTCGCTGGAGGACCTTGCCGTCGGTCTTGTCAAGAAATCGGAAGATCTCGAAAGGGTCATGCGCTCGTTCGAGAATCTGGTCGGCCAGACGCTGCAGAACGCCGAAGGCAAGACGCTGGAATCCGCCGACAAGATCCGTACCGCGATTTCCGAAGTGGTCGATTCGGCAACCAAGCGCTTTGCCGATGCGACCGAGGAGATGCGGCGTACCGCCGGCTCGATCAAGAGCGAGCTCGACCTCACCCGGGCCGAGCTTAAGAAAGGCGTCATCGAGATGCCGGAAGAGGCAAAGGAATCAACCACGGCTATCCGCCGTGCCGTTTCAGAGCAGATCAACGCGCTGAAGGAACTTTCTGAAATCGTTGCGAAATCTGGCCGCAGCGCCGACAGTTCGGAACAGCGCAACCTGCGTCCGGCGCCGCAAGCGCCTGCCGCACGCCCCGCCGAACCGCCACGTCGCCCGGCTCCGGCTCCCGAACAGCGCCGTGCACCGCAGGCGCCTTCGGGCGAGACGGCGCTGCGCGGCACGCTCGACCTCGAACGTCCCGCAGACCAAGCGCCGCGCCAGCGCGACCCCAACGGCCGCACGCCGCAGGGCGGTTGGGTGCGTGACCTCCTGACCGGTGCATCACGCGAAGACGACGCCAAGCCGGCAGCGCCTGCCGAAGCGCCGCGCCCGGCTCCCGCTGCGCGGTCGCCGCTTCATGTCGTGGAATCGCTGAACTCGCTCTCGGTCGATATCGCACGCGCCATCGATCACGATGCCTCGATCGAGCTGTGGAACCGCTACCGGCGCGGCGAGCGCGACGTCTTCACGCGCCGACTTTACACGCTGAAGGGCCAGCAGACGTTCGACGAGATCCGCCGCAAATATCAGTCGGAGGCGGAGTTCCGCGCTGCTGTCGATCGTTACTGTGACGATTTCGAAAAGCTGCTCAAGGACGTGTCGCGCAACGACCGCGACAACATCATGGCACAGACCTACCTGACGTCGGATACCGGCAAGGTCTACACCATGCTGGCCCACGCCAGCGGCCGCCTGCACTAAGCGGGCGACAGAGAACAAACGAAAAGGCGGGATTTCCCGCCTTTTTTATGCCGTACTGAATTCCATTGGCGCTGTAGAGTGCCGTGCCGGCAGTTCCGGCTGTGTCAGATCACGGTGTCCGTCCAGCGGACGATTTGCCCTGCCGCATCGCCGAACGCGGCATCGAGCGCGCCGACATAGGCCTGGTTGCCATTGCCCGAAACGGGCGCGATGGCGCTAAACGTCTTCGACGCCCGCACTTCACCGTTGCGATCGTTCAACAGGCGCACGAACAGCTCGACCTCGGCATGTTCGCCGCCGTCGACACGCACCTCGAACGAGCGGATCTCGACGATCACCTGATAGTCGATCGCCAGCCCCTCGCCTGGCTTGCCAACGCCGGTGAAGCTGCCCGAGCGCTGGAACGTCTCTGCCAGCCGCGCCTGTACGATCATCGGCAGCCGGTCGGCCCATTGCGCGCCCTTGAGATACTGGATCGATCGCGGCGATGGCTTAATGACGATGTTCTGGCTGTCCAGCGCCTTGAGCGCCGATGGCTGGGCGATGAGGATCTGGCGACGGCTGTGGGCACGCGCTTCCAGCGACGGCGCCGAAAGCTCGAACGTATCCAGCGGCGCCGGCTTGCCGCCCAGCGCCGCGCAGCCGGCGAGCGAAAGCGCCAGCAGTGCCACTCCGGCCTTGAACCCACTCGATCTGACGCTGCCTGAACTGATCGACTTCAAACGCGATCCCCCCCGGATCGTGGAAACAATGCGCATCTGCCAGCTATGTTCTTGCGGTGGGCGCAGGCCGAAGTCAACGGCGCACCCTGCCGTCGAACTGCCGGACCTCACCCTCGCCGCCGGACAGGATCCGCTGTGGATTGCGGCTGAGGTCGGTCACCGCCTCTTCGATGCGGTTGATCGAACGACGGCTGTCCTGGACCAGCGATTCGACGTTTTGCAGCCCCTGTCCCGAGAACCGCGCCAGATTGTCGGTGATGGTGCCGAGGCGGGCGTTCAGCGTGTCGGCGACCTGCTTGAACGATTTGAGCGTCGCCCTGGCATCGGCCATGACGCCGTCGGCCTGACCGGAGCCGAGCAGTTTGTCGACCTTGGCAAGGATACCGTCGACTCGCACCGAGGCATCGTTGAGGCGTCCTGCGAGTTGGTGCGCGTCTTTGATGGTTTCGTCGATGTCGTCGGCCCGGTTGGCGAACTTGTTGGTCACCTTGGCGATGTCGGCGGCAGCCTCGTTGGCGTTTTCGCTGGCCTTCTGGATATTGGCCAGCGCGGTGCGAACCTCAGCCGGATCGATGCCGTCGAGAACGCCGTCGACCTTGGCCAGTGTGCCTTGCGTCTTCTGGGCGAAGTCGTTGATCGAGCCGACCGCGGTGTCCACGTTCTTGATGACCGTGTCGAACTGCTTGCTGGTTTCCTTGAGGTTGGAAGTGACCGTGTCGACATTGGCGACGATGCTCTTGATCTGGTCCTTGTCGACGGCGTTGAGTAGCCCTTCCGCCGCCTTCAGGGTGCCGTCGAGTTTGCCTGAAACACCCTTCAGTTCGTCCGCCAGCGAGCTGACGCTGGCCAGGAACTTGTCGACGCCGTCCGCATTCCTAGCCAGTGCATCGGAGAAGGTCTGGACATTGTTGACGGTCTGCGTCAGCGGCCCGCGAACATCCTTGGTGAAGCCTTCGAGCTCCGAAAGGACCTTGTCGGCGCGGGTGAAGATGTTCTGCGCTGTCTGTAGCAGATTGGTGACCGCCGACGGGTTGGCAACGATCTCGGCGACACGGCCTTCCTTTTCCGCCTCGTCGAGAAGTTTTGGCTCTTTGGGGTCGGCGCCCTTGAGCTCGATGTTGGCCTGGCCGGTGAGGCCGGCAAGCCCGATATCGGCCTGCGTCGACTTGGTGATAGGCGTATTCCGGTCTATTTCGGTGTCGGCGATAGCAGCGGTCGGATTGTCGACGTCGATATAGACACGGCGCACGTCGCCGACTTTGACGCCATTGAACAGCACGAAACTGCCACGGCCGAGCCCCGAAGCGGAGCCTGGAATGCGCACGCGCAGCACCGTCGTCTCACCCTTTTCGCCGATTGCCGCCGTCCAATAGACGAAAGCGAAAGCCGCGAGGATCGCGGCCAGCGTGAAAATGCCGACAATGACGTAGTTGGCCCTGGTTTCCATTGCTCACTTATGGCTATGCGCGCGCCGCAAGATCAAGTTGCCGGGCGCGTTTTCCGCGGAAATAGGATTTTACCCAGGGTTCCTCGCTCCTGAGCATGTCGTCGATCGTGCCCTCGACCAGCACTTTCTTGTTGCCGAGCACCGCCACGCGGTCGCACGCGGTAAACAGCGTGTCGAGATCGTGCGTGACCATATACACGGTCAAATCCATCGTATCGCGCAGTTTGACGACCAATTCGTCGAACTCAGCCGCGCTGATCGGATCGAGCCCGGAAGTCGGTTCGTCGAGGAAGACGATATCCGGATCGAGCGCCAGAGCGCGCGCCAGCGCAGCACGCTTAATCATGCCGCCGGAGAGCTCGGAGGGGAATTTCTGCGCCGCATCCGGCGGCAGTCCGACCAGCTCGACCTTGAGCATGGCAAGTTCGTCCATCAGCTTCTTCGGCAAATCGAGATATTCGCGCATCGGCACCTGGACGTTTTCGAGGACGGTCAGCGCCGAAAACAGCGCACCATGCTGGAATAGCACGCCAAGCCGCATGTCGATGCGAAGGCGCTCCCTTTCGGTTGCCCTCTCGACGTCGACCCCGAACAGTTTGATTGTTCCCGATTGCTTGCGCGTCAAGCCAAGGATGGTGCGCAAGAGAACAGATTTGCCGGCACCGGAGGCACCGACGAACCCGAGAATCTCCCCGCGCCAGATATCGAGCGATAATTTGTCGAGAACGACCTGATCGGCGAACGACACCGTGACGTCGTGCGCCGACAGCACGATCTCGTCTTCTTTGGCTTTCGCCGCCACCTTGGTCGTGTTTGTGCCCGGCAGCGCCATCTCAGAACTCGATCGCTGCATAGAACATGGCGAAAAGCCCGTCGAGGATAATGACCACGAAGATCGACTTCACCACTGAGGCGGTCACATGCTGGCCAAGCGATTCGGCGCTGCCGCCAACCTTCATGCCCTCGACCGAGGCGATTATGCCGATGATCATGGCCATGAACGGCGCCTTGATCAGGCCGGCAAAGATGGTGCTGAGGTCGATTGCGACACGCAGCCGGTCGATGAACGCTGCCGGTGCAATATCGGAGTAGAGCCATGCAGCCAAAATGCCGCCGCCCAACGCGGCAAAGTTGGCGACGATCGTCAGGCAAGGCAGCGCGATGACCAGCGCGACCAGCCGCGGAAACACCAGCACGCCGATTGGATTAAGACCGATCACCTTCAGCGCATCGACCTCCTCGCGCATCTTCATCGAGCCGATCTCGGCGGTGATCGCACTGCCGGAGCGGCCGGCGATCATGATCGCCGTCATCAGCACGCCGAGCTCGCGCAGGATCAGCACCCCGACCAGGTCGACGACGAAGATGTCGGCGCCGAAATAGCTGAGCTGATAAGCGCCTTGCTGGGCGACGATCGCACCGACGATGGCCGACATCAGCACGACTACCGGTATGGCGCCGACACCCATGCGATCGATCTGGTTGAAGATCGCCGCCATGTTGACGGCATGGCCACGGCCAAGCTTCATCTGCGAGCCGCGTATCGTGGCGCCGAGGATATTCATTGCGGCCAGGAAATCGTCGCGCATCTCATAAACGCGCCGGCCAACCGCCTCGAGCCCGCGAATGATGAAGTTGGGCGGCTTTGCCGGACCTGATTCGGGCTCGCGTCGGACCGCATCACCGACGGCGCCGAGCAGGATCGAGGCAATCTCGCTTTGCCCCTGCATCGTGATCTCGACGCCCTTCTTTTCGAAGCTGCTGACCAGGCGGTCGATCAGCCACGCCCCGGCTGTGTCCATCTTCTCGATTTGTGAAAGGTCGAGCGCCAGCGTCTTGAAGCCGCTGCGCTTCTCGATCTTGCGCATCTCGGCATCGACCAGCGCCACGGTGCGCGTCGTCCAGGTTCCCGAGAAAGCGCAGCCGAGAACGCCGCCCTCCTCGCCGATCGCGATGCGCGGCTGGTGGTCGGGCTCCTTGGCAGGGCCGCTTGCGTCGCGTTTGCGGATGGTCAACATGGCGTCCTGTTTAGCCTGACGGGGCCGACCTGTCGATTTGCCGATATCCTCCTTGTTGCACAGCCGGAGCAGAAAAATATGGCGCGTGTCATTTCGGTCGAGGCCGAGCGCTTTCCGATAGCCGGGACCTTTACCATTTCGCGCGGCTCGAAGACCGAAGCGGAGGTGATTTCCTGCGCCATCACCGAAAACGGCCGTACAGGACGCGGCGAATGCGTCCCTTACAAGCGCTATGGCGAAACCATGGAGGATGTGCGCGACGCGATCGAGGCGATGCGCAGCGAGATCGCGCGCGGCATCAGCCGCATCGCCCTGCTCGATGCCATGCCTGCCGGCGCGGCACGCAGTGCCATCGACTGCGCGCTCTGGGACCTGGAAGCGAAGATCAGCGGAACACCGGTGGCGCATACGATACGAACCGTTCCGTTACGACCGCTTGAGACGGCGTATACATTGTCGCTCGCCGAGCCGGAGGCGATGGCGGCGCAGGCCCGCGCTAACGCCCAGCGCCCGCTACTCAAGGTCAAGATCGGCGGCGACAACGACATCGCGCGCATCCGTGCAGTGACGGCGGCAGCACCCGACAGCCGAATCATTCTCGACGCCAATGAGGGCTGGAATGACGACAATATCGTCGCAAACCTCGCCTTTGCCGCCGAGCACGGTATCGCCTTGATCGAACAGCCGCTGCCGGCGGGACATGACGGTATTCTTCGCCACATCGCGCATCCGGTACCGATCTGTGCCGACGAAAGCGTGCACGAGGCGAAGGACCTTGAAGCGCTTGTCGGCCTTTACGACGCCGTCAACATCAAGCTCGACAAATCGGGTGGCCTGACCGCTGCGCTCGTGCTTCGCGACCGCGCCCGCGAACTGGGTCTTGGTGTCATGGTCGGCTGTATGGTCGGCACATCGCTTGCGATGGCGCCGGCCGTGCTGTTGGCGCAGGATGCCGATTTCGTCGATCTCGACGGTCCGCTGCTGCTGGCCCGCGACCGCGTTCCCGGTCTCGTCTACCAAGGTTCGCTGGTGTCACCGCCCGAGCGGGCGCTGTGGGGCTGAACGCGCGGCAAGCCCGATCAGAGCCAGGCCCGTCAGGGCGATCGGGATCATCGCAAAGAAGCCATTCGCGCCGAAGCGGTCGTAAAGAGGACCGGAAATCAGCGTCGCCGCCGCCATGAAGAAGCCATTGGAGAAGTAGGCGATGCCTTGCGCCGCCCCGGTGCGTTCTTCCGCGACCGTCTCACCGATCATCTTTTGCAGGCCGATCAGCACCAGCGCCACCGAAACCGCGTGCAGCGTCTGGATCGCGAAAAACCCGCCAACGCCAAGCCCAAGCGGCCAGATCAGCGGAAAGGCGAACCAGCGCACGATTGCGCCAATCCCGGCAATCAGCATGATCGAGACGACCGAGAAGGAGGCGAAAGCGCGGGTGAAAACGACGAACATGCATATCTCGGCGACGACGCCCCAGCCCCACAGAAGCCCGACAACCGAATCGCTGATGCCGATCGACTTCCAGTAGATCGACACGAAACCGTAGAGAAATGCGTGGCTGGCGGTGATGACGCCGACGCCTGTCGAAAAATAGAGGAAGTATCGGTTGAGGAGTTTCGGTGCCGATTGCTGGATATCGGCGGCCGAAAGCGGCGAGGCGCGGCGTGGACGGCCGAGGCGCGGCGCAATCAGTCCGGCGGCTAGCGCGGCAAACAGCGCCGCGAAGATGATCACCGGGACAGCCTGGGCACCGCTCGCCGACAGGATGAAACCGCCGGCGAGATTGGCGCAGAGATAGGAGATCGAGCCCCATTTGCGCATGCTTGCGTAATTCGAGCCGAAGCGGCGAACACCTGAAAGGGCGAGCGAATCGGCAATCGGCGAATGCGGCGTCCAGACGACCGTCAGGGCCAACGACACGGCAAGTACCGTTGCGTAGGTCGGCGGCAGGAGGTAGCCGGCGGACAGGATCAGCGATGCGGCGACCAGCGCAACATAGACATTGGCGCGGTCGCTCGCTTTGTCTGCCAGCGCCGTAAGAAAAGGCGTCGTCGCCACGCGCAGGAACATCGGCGCGGCGAGGATCACGGCTATCTGCTCGGCATGGAACCCCTTCGCCTGCAGCCACAGCGGGAAATACGGCACATGCGTCCCGAGCGGAACGAAGAGCGTAAAGAAGATCAAGCTCATGCGCAGTTCGAAATGGCGTGGCTTGACGAGCTGTTCGGGCGAAAGCGGCGGCAGCGAGGACATTGACAGGCGATCCGTCGGCACGGCATTCAGCCGGGTCGGCCCGCCACACCTGCCGCTGCTTAACACGGCGAAAAAGTCGATGAAACCGCTGGCCTAACCGATTGAAGCGAGATGCGGCCGGATTTGGTCAAGCCGCCTGGACTGCCCTGCCCTTGATGTCGATCGGCACGAGCACCTCGCTGCCGACCGGAGTCTCCGGCAGGACATGCGCCCAGTGCAGGATCTCCATCCGGCCGTCAAAATGCTCGACCACCGCCGTGCAGCTCTCCACCCAATCGCCGGTGTTGATATATTGCACGTCCTCATAGCTTTCGATCGCGGCATGGTGGATGTGCCCGCAGATCACGCCGTCGACATGCGAGCGGCGCGCCTCCTCGGTCAGCGCGGTCTGGAACGAGCCGATGAAATTCACCGCCTTCTTGACCTTGACCTTGGCCCAGGACGAGAACGACCAGTAGGGCAGGCCGAGCACCTGGCGCAGACGTGTGATGACGCGGTTGAGCAGCATCGCCGCGTCGTAGGCATAGTCGCCGAGATAGGCCAGCCAGCGCGCATTATGGACGACGGTGTCGAACTGGTCGCCATGGATGACAAGAAGGCGTTTGCCATCGGCGGTCTCGTGGATGGCGCGGTCGGCGACGACAATGCCGCCGAAATGAACGCCCTGGAACTGTCGCGCGAACTCGTCATGGTTGCCGGCGATGTAGGTGATGCTGGCGCCCTTGCGCGCCTTGCGCAGCAATTTCTGGATCACGTCGTTATGGCTTTGCGGCCAATGCCAGCTTCGTCTCAGGCGCCAGCCGTCGACGATGTCGCCGACGAGATAGATGATATCGGCATCGTGATGGCGCAGGAAATCGATCAGGAATTCGGCCTTCGCCGCCTTCGATCCGAGATGGACGTCGGAGATGAACATGCTGCGGAAAGTGCGGGGCTCTGCGCCGGACATCATTTGTCACCGTTGCTTTCGCCTGAGCCTATGCCCCGATTCATGCAACAACCGTATGACGGTTGCGATTGGTCCAGCCATCCGGATAGGTTGCCGCGGCAATCGGAGGAGAAAATCACCATGGATCTCGGCATTCGCGGCAAGAAGGCCATCGTCTGCGCTTCGAGCAAAGGCTTGGGACGCGGCTGCGCCATGGCACTGGCAGAGGCAGGTTGCGATCTGGTGATCAATGGCCGCAACGCCGACGTGCTGGCCAAAACCGCCGCTGAACTGCGCGAGAAATTCGGCGTCAAGGTGACCGAAATCGTCGGCGACGTATCCAAGCCCGATGTCCAGAAGGCGCTGCTTGCCGCCTGCCCCGATCCCGACATCCTCGTCAACAACAATGGCGGTCCGCCGTTTCGCGATTTCCGCGCGCTCGACCGCGAAAAGATCCTCGAGGGCGTCACCCAGAACATGGTGACCCCTGTCGAACTGGTTCAGGCCGTGATCGACGGCATGGCGGCGCGCGGCTTCGGCCGCATCGTCAACATCACCTCGCTGTCGGTCTATGTGCCTATCCCCGGCCTCGACCTGTCGTCCGGCGCCCGCGCCGGCCTCACTTCGTTCCTTGCCGGCGTCGCGCGGACGGTGATCGACCGCAATGTGACGATCAACAACATGCTGCCGGGAAAACTCGACACCGACCGGCTGCGCGGCCCGCACGAGGCCGGCACGCCCGAAGATCCAGCCGCCGCCGCCGCGCGCAAAGCGCAAGCAGCAGCCAACGTTCCGGCCAAACGGCTCGGTACACCGGAGGAATTCGGCCAGATCTGCGCCTTCCTCTGCTCGGTCCATGCCGGTTACCTGACCGGTCAGAACATACCGGTCGACGGCGGCCTCTATGTCAGTGCGTTTTAGTGGCAGAATCCAAGGCTTGATACCCGCTGGACGGCGGAAGAACGACCCTTTGCGGTTGTTGGGTTGCGAGCGCCGCATGATGCGATCTGATCTTTCCTGACATCCGGAGAAGGGAGAATTCCTTTGCCAATGCATGCAACCTACCGAGCGAATCCGATACTCGCGATCCCAATTCCCCCCACCAGGATCAGGCTCACGGCCCACACAGTGTCGAGATTGAACCAGCTTTGTGAGATGAACTTGGGTCCGAGCCATCGATAGACGGCAATGGCGATAACACCGCCGCTTACAATCATCGCGGCCGTATGGACTACGGAGACGGCGGTGGCGGTGATCAGATTACCTGCCATGAGCGTTATAGCCGCCTGGTGTCCAACATCGAGATCGCCTGCCTGGCACAGGCCGAGATAAATCGGCACCAGCATCAGCCCGGCGCCATGCGCGGTGGCGGCCGCGAAGGACCACAAGGCCAGTTGTGCCGGCGGGATACGGGCAAGAACACGCGGGTGGCGCCGGTTGATCAGGAGATAGATCCCGGCTGCGATCACAATCAATCCCGCCGCGATGCGAATCTGTCGTTCCCAGACGATGAGCGTCAGCATCGCGCCGAAGGGCAGCAGGATACCGATCATCGCCACAAAGTGGCCCATTGCCAAAAGGCCGAGCGCCCGGAACAATTCGCCGGCACGTCTATCCAAAAGTCCGGTCGAAACGGCCAACGGCCAGCCCATGCCAGGATTGATACCGTGATAAATACCGCTGGCGACGACGGCCAGCCAGAGACCGGCCGTCGTCCACTCGCTCATCGCTTTATTGACCCGGGCAGTCGGTTACACCGACGGATAGCAGAACGAATCCGTCGAGCAATCGCCGCCTTCCAGACGAATCTGGTGGGAGCGATACCCCTCGGGGAACTCGACATAAAAGTCCTTGTCCAGGGTGATCCCACCGTTCTCGCCGACATTGGCCTTGACCATGGCTGCCGGAATACCATCGCGATAGAACTGGTCGTCCCAAGTCGAATACAGGGAGTTGGTCCAGTAAACGCGTTTGCCGTCGCGGCTGATCTCGACCATCTGCGGTCCGCCCCTGTAGTCGCCGCCGCCGGGATGCTTGGTCTTGCGCGTGATGCCGCCAATATGGATGGACCCTGCAAGCTTAGGCTTCATCGGATCGGTCACATCGTATTGGCGCATCTCGCCGGTGCCCCAGCAGGATACGTAGAGGAATCGGTCATCGAGCGACAGGTCGATGTCGGTTACTAGCGGCGGCACCGCCTCGAAGCCCTGAAGCAACGGCGGCAGGTCATCCTTAGCGGCTGCCTCGGGCGGGATGGTCGCCGTCTTTTCGCAATGGAATTTGCCGCCCTCGCGCCACCAGGTCCAGATCGATCCCTCGAGGTTTGTCGTGTCGACGACCACTCCAAGGAAACCGTATTCCTTGACCGGGTCATGGGCGGGGCGGACTTCCAGCGCCATCTGGTGGTTGGCGCCCAGATCGATGGTCTGCACGTTCCTACGTTCGCGCAAATTCCAGAAATGCACCCGGTGTCCATATTTGTTCGACAGGAGGTCTTCAGGCACGATGCCCTGCTCGAACTGGGGCGGAAGGGCCCACTCGCTCGACACCATGTAGTCGCGTGGCAGGTTCCACCAGAAATCATATTGCTTGTCCTGCGGCCCGCGATCGATCTCGTAGCGCCCGATGACGTCGAACGTCTGGCAATCCATGACAAAGATGCCGGGAGGTCCGTCGGTGCCGTCAGGGCCACCGCCCCCAAGCGTCGAGACATAAATACCTTCCGGACCGCAGTGAATCGTATGAGGCCTGGAATAGCCCGTCTTGGCAAACACCTCTTCTGGCTCGATGACCTTGTGGATCTTGGCCTTGGTCGGTCCGCCCTTGGTGTCTATGACGTAAATGCGCGAAGATCGAATACCGGGAATGATCAGAAAGCGGCGCTCGAGAAACGGGTGACCATTCAGCGGCGAAAGGGCCGACGAGCACGCGTTCCAGCCGAAATGGTGAAACTCGTCGCCCTTGTTCGGCATTATCACGCTATGGACGACCTTGCCGTAGTCCTTCGACTTCGGGTTTACGTCAACTATGGCTAGTCCATCTGGCTGAGAGAAGTCGGGACTCAACATCAAAGTGTAGGCAAAATTTTCGACTGGCGCCTGCATTGCGAGCTTGGCAGTCGCGTGGAAAGTCGGGTCTGGCCGTACAGTCATTGTCGTCCTCCCTTGGCAGGTTAAGCAGTCCGACCGACAATCAGGGGCACGATCTGTGATGCGTTTGGATGTCCGCCGAAAACGTCGGGGCGCTTTGTTGTTCGCACGCTATTTCGTGCGACTTTTCGAAGAATCTCACGGATTTTGGAGAACTGCAATGTCGACTTGTTTCGCCGCGAGGCCTCTGAGCGACGAGCGCCACCAGACATTCGAACTGGGCGGCGTACCTCGCCGCAGCACCCCGCCTATCGCCCCAACATCTCAATGGCAGACCGCACAGGAGGGCGGGGGTGCAAGCCGCAAGCTCGCGCTTGCGACATATCACCTCTCGAAAAGCCTCGGCTGCATGCTAAGAGACTCAAAACATCAAACGGACTGAACTGAGGAGGCGGCCGTCATGACAGGCGAAAGCAAGAAGGCGGCCCGATCCGACCTCGACGAAGCAGCGCTCTATTTCCATAAGCACCCCCGTCCCGGAAAGCTGGAAATCCAGGCGACGAAGCCACTGGGCAATCAGCGCGACCTTGCGCTTGCCTATTCGCCGGGGGTCGCCGCCCCCTGCCTTGAAATCCGCGACGACCCGGCAACCGCCGCCGACTATACAGCCCGCGCCAATCTGGTCGGCGTTGTCACCAACGGTTCGGCGGTGCTGGGCCTCGGCAATATCGGTCCGCTCGCCTCCAAGCCGGTGATGGAGGGCAAAGCGGTGCTGTTCAAGAAGTTCGCCGGCATCGATGTCTTCGACATCGAGATCGACGCACCGGGCATCGAGCGCATGGTCGAGACGATCTCGGCGCTGGAACCAACCTTCGGCGGCATCAACCTGGAAGACATCAAGGCGCCCGAATGCTTCGAGGTCGAGGAGCAGTTGAAAGCGCGCATGGGCATACCGGTCTTCCATGACGACCAGCATGGCACCGCCATCATCGTCGCCGCCGCCGTGCTCAACGGGCTGGAATTCGCCGGCAAGTCCATCGCGGACATCAAGATCGTCACGTCGGGCGCAGGTGCTGCGGCGCTCGCCTGCCTCAACCTTCTGGTCTCGCTCGGCGCGCGGGTCGAAAACATCTGGGTCACCGACCGGTTCGGCGTCGCCCATAAGGGCCGCGTCGAGGAGATGGACCGCTGGAAAGACCCCTATGTGAAGGACACCGAGGCGCGCACGCTGGCCGACGTTCTGCCCGGCGCCGACGTGTTTCTCGGCCTGTCTGCCGCCGGCGTGCTGAAGCCGGAATTGCTCCACCACATGGCGCCCAAGCCGCTGATCCTGGCGCTGGCCAATCCCAATCCCGAGATCATGCCGGAAGCGGCGCGGGCAGCGCGGCCCGACGCGATGATCTGCACGGGCCGCTCCGATTTCCCCAACCAAGTCAACAACGTACTCTGTTTTCCTTACATCTTCCGTGGCGCGCTGGATTGCGGCGCAAGCGCCATCAACGAAGAGATGAAAATGGCTGCCGTGCGAGCGATTGCAGCGCTTGCCCGCGAAGAGCCGTCCGACGTTGCCGCGCGTGCCTATTCCGGCGAGACGCCGATCTTTGGTCCGGAGTTCCTGATCCCCTCGCCTTTCGATCCGCGGCTGATCCTGCGCATTGCCCCTGCCGTCGCTAAGGCAGCCTGCGAGACCGGCGTCGCGACCCGGCCGATCACCGATTTCGCCGCCTATATCGACAAGCTGAACCGCTTCGTCTTCCGCTCCGGCCTGGTCATGAAGCCGGTATTCTCGATGGCCAAGACGTCGAGCTCCAAGCGCGTCATTTATGCCGACGGCGAGGACGAGCGCGTGCTTCGCGCCGCCCAGGTCGTGCTCGAGGAAGGCATTGCCGAACCGATCCTGATCGGCCGCCCGCATGTCATCGAGGTGCGGCTGAAGCGCTACGGGCTGCGCATCAAGCCGGGCGTCGATTTCGGCCTGATCAACCCGGAAGACGATCCGCGTTACCGCCACTATGTCGACCTTTTGATCGAGCTTGCCGGCCGGCGTGGGGTGACGACGGAAGCCGCGCGCACTATGGTGCGCACCGACAATACGGTGATCGCCGCCCTTGCCCTGAAGCGCGGCGACGCCGACGCCATGGTCTGCGGCCTCGAAGGCCGTTTCGAGCGCCATTTGCGCAACGTCACGCTGATCATCGGACCGCGCGCCGGCATTAGGGATCGCGACCTGTCGACGCTTTCCATGCTGATTTCGCAGCACGGCATCATTTTCCTCACCGATACCCATGTCTCCGTCGACCCGACCGCCGAAGAAATTGCGGAAATGACCGTTTTGGCGGCCGAGGAAATTCAGCGTTTCGGCATCGAGCCCAAGGCAGCGCTACTGTCGCATTCTGATTTCGGCTCCCGCGATTCGCCAAGCGCCATGAAGATGCGGCAGGCAGCGGCAATCCTGGCGCGCATCGCGCCCGACCTGCAATGCGACGGCGAGATGCATGCCGACTCGGCACTGTCGGAACAGCTGCGCCAACGCGTCTATCCGCATTCGCGGCTGAAAGGCGAAGCCAATCTGCTGGTGTTCCCCAATCTCGATTCGGCGAACATCACACTGACGGCGCTGCGCACGATGATGGACGCGCTGCATGTCGGCCCGATCCTGCTCGGCACCGACAGCCCGGCGCACATATTGACGCCGTCGGTGACGTCGCGCGGTGTCGTCAACATGACCGCACTGGCAGTGGTCGAAGCCGCGCATAAGGCGCAAGCCATCGTCGAGCTGGGCTAGCCATGGGCCTTCTCAGATTGGCTTGAACCGGAAATGCCCTGTCTGCCTGAAGGCAGACAAAGTGTCCTCTTCCCTGGCGCCGCCGCCGATATTGTGAATGACCAGTCTTCTTGTCGGTACCAATGTGGAGCGATTGGACGACACGATGGCAATATGCGGCAGATTGCCGGGCAGCATCTGGGCGACGAGATCCCCAGGCCGATAATCGGCGGGGTCTTGGCTGACGGGCAAGGCGGCACCGCGCCGCTCGAAATAGACCGCAAGATTGGGCACACGGCGGTGGTCGATGTTGCGGTCCGGCGCTTTCAAGCCCCAAGCCTTCGGATAGGCGGCAAAATTGGCCCGCATATCCTCATGCACCAATTTTTGCAGGTCGAGATCGAAGGCGCGGCGATAGGCACGGATCACGACATCCGTGCACACACCCCGCTCGGGCTCAACGTCCCCGCCCGGATAGGCCAGGCGTGTATAGGTCGGATCGTAGAGTGTGGTGACGCCGATCTGCTCACGGGCAGCTTCGACCAATTTGGTACCCCAATCCGGCGTGATGGGCTTTTCCTGCGCCAAGGCAACCGGCATCGCCAGGCACAAAAGACCAAATTGCAGTGCGGCTCGACGGGTAATCGCGGTCATGCCAAGCCTCCGGGCGTTACTGAATCCAGGCATTCTTCTAGGCGAATACGCCTTTTTTCGTGCAACGCCAGGATGTCGCGGTTCTGGTTCTGTCCGAATATGTCGTGTGGCGTGGTCGATATGACAGCACCGGTCGTGATCGAAGCCGCGCACTGGCGCAAGCCATCGCCGATTTGGGCTGAAGCTGGAATCGGCGGTATGCTAAACAAACGATTAACCGCAAGCGCGGTAGCTTTCTGAACGACAGGCAGGCGGAGTTTCGGAGGGATGACGGGCGCATGTTGGAAGCTGACGCGTGCCGCCGCGCTGCTCGGTGCCCTGCTAATGTGCGACATTGCCGTCACTCAGGCGCGGGCCGCTCCGCGCCTCTGCCGCCAGCTTGAAGCCGATCTTGCCGCCGCTTCTCGTGGTGGCGGCGGCAAACCGGCTTTGCTCAGGAAATATGACGACGCAATCGTCCGGCAGCGCCAGCAGATTTCAAAGGCCGTCAGCCAGGCCAGCAGCGCCGGCTGCGGCTTTTCGCTGTCTCGCCGCAACGCCAACGCATGCGCAGCACTCGACGCCACCATCGATCGCATGGCAGCCAATCTCGACGCCCTGCAGGCCAAGCGCGGCGACCTTGCCGGCGGTGGTTCGCGACGTGATCGTGCGCGCATATTGACGTTGCTTGACGCCAATGGCTGCCGCGATGATGCGGCGGCGCGGACGCCCGCGCCGGTCCGCGAAGCCAACCGTGAAAACGGCAAGCGAAACCTGCTCGACCAGCTTTTGGGCAGTCAGCCCGAAGAGGCCGACCAGGCTGAAGAACTGAGCCAGCCGGGCAACATCCGCACCGTGCTCAACAGCGCCGACATGGGCCAGCCCCAAGGCGAATTCCGCACCATGTGTGTGCGGACCTGCGACGGCTATTTCTTCCCGATGTCGAATGCTGCCTCGCTGGGCGATTTCGAGCGCGATCAGAAGAATTGCGAATCGAGCTGCCCCGGCACCGAGATGCAGGTTTTCTACACGCGCGGCGTGAACAGCGATTCGGCGTCGATGACGTCTTCGGTGACGGGCAGGCCTTATATCGAACTGCCGACGGCCTACCTCTACAAGCAATCCGACATGCCGCGGCCGCCGACCTGCGGCTGCAACGCCGCGCAGAATTTCGAGATCATCGCCGGCAACCCGCCAACCCGGGAACAATCCGAGGCGAATGTAGAGAGTACCCCGTTCATTCCGCTGCCGGTTGCCAGGCCTGATCCGGGCGCCGACCCGGAGTCCTTGGCCAATGCGCAAGACGGCCTCGACCGTGGGGCGATCAGACGCCTTGCTGTCAAACCTGTGCCCTCGCCGACATCGCTGCCGCCGCCGGAGCAGCGCAAGGTCAGGGTCGTCGGGCCAACGTTCCTTCCCGACCCAGCAGCGGCAACAGATCTGCAAGCTCCGGACCCGAAGGCTGTCCCGTAAGCGCCAGCCTGAGCGGCATGAACAGCGCCTTGCCCTTACGGCCGCTCGCCGCTCGGATCTTGCCCGTCCAGTCCTTCCAGACGGTGCCGTTCCAAGGCTCTTCCGGCAGCAACTCGAATGCCTGGCGAAGAAAGTCGCGGTCCTCGTCGGAAAACTCCGCCGGCTCCTCTGGACCGTCTCGAAGCGTACGCCACCAGATCGCCGCATCGGCCAGCCTGTCGAGATTGCCGCGCACGGCCAGCCAGAAAGACTCGGCCTGTTCGCCGGAGATGCCGAGCACGATCAGCCGGTCGCGCGCCTCGGAAAACGGCATGTGATGCAGCAGCGTGCGGTTGAGCACGAAGAGCTCGTCCGGGTCG
Source organism: Mesorhizobium sp. M0768 (assembly GCF_040320195.1). NCBI lineage: Bacteria > Pseudomonadati > Pseudomonadota > Alphaproteobacteria > Hyphomicrobiales > Phyllobacteriaceae > Mesorhizobium > Mesorhizobium sp. M0768. Next base: position 174,581 of record NZ_JAMYPD010000001.1, read on the forward strand.
AATTTGGCGGCGGATTTCGATGTTGCAGCCGGATCGAAGCGCTCGACTAGCTCGGCCATCGTTGGCACCGCCACGACGTTTTCCGAGGTGCCGACGAGCACCGCCAGCGAAGCGATCGCCATCGGCTCGATGCCGCTCTCACGCAGGCTCTGGATGGACAGCGCGCCGGTGCGCTTCGAAAGTCCCTCGCCTGATGCCGTTGTCAGGAGATTGTGGTGGCCGAACACCGGCGGCTCCGCGCCAAGTGCTCGGAACAGGGCTATCTGGACGCCGGTATTGGTGACGTGGTCGTCGCCGCGAATGACATGGCTGACGCCCATGTCGATGTCGTCGACAACCGAAGGCAATGTGTAGAGGTAGGTGCCGTCCTCACGCCGCAGAACCGGGTCTGAAAGCGAGGCGAGGTCGACGGTCTCTTCGCCGCGCACCAGGTCGTTCCAGTGGATTTCGGTGCGCTCCGGCTGTAGCGGATCGCTGCTGAAGTTGGGCAGCAGAAAGCGCCAGTGCGGCCGCCGGCCATCGGCCTCATATTCCGCCACCTGCTCGGGTGCCAGCGTCAGCGCCTCGCGGCCATAGACTGGCGGCAGGCCACGCGTGCGGCGCACCTTGCGCCTCAGGTCGAGCTCTTCAGGCGTCTCATAGCAAGCATAAACGAGGCGCGCCTCCTTCAGCCTCTCCAGTGCGGCATCGTAGATTTCGACCCGCCGCGACTGGTACTCCGTGGCATCGGGGAAGATGCCCAGCCAATGCAGGTCATATAGGATAGCGTCGGAAAACTCCTGCGTCGAACGGGCGACGTCGGTGTCGTCGAAGCGCTGGATGAAGCGGCCTTTGTTCTTGATGGCGAACAGCCAATTGAACAAAGCGGTGCGCGCATTGCCGATATGGATGCGGCCGGTCGGTGACGGGGCGAAACGGACGGTAACTGTCATGAGCGGGGCGTACCGGATGGTTTTGCTGTTGACAAGACGCGCCCCCGCGCTCGGCGGCAGACATAGAACATGACAAAGGCGAAGAAAAGACTGCAGCGCCGCACGTCTATCAAGACGCGCGGCACCGCAACCGTCAGATCACCAGGCCTTTGGTCAGTTCAAGCGCCTGGCGTTCGAACAGCCGGCGGTAGATGCCGCCTTGCAGCCGGATCAGTTGGTCATGCGAGCCCTCTTCGACGATGCGGCCGCGATCGAACACCAAAAGCCTGTCCAGCGCCCGCACCGTCGACAGCCGGTGGGCAATGACCAGCGTCGTGCGACCGACCATCAACCGCTCCATCGCCTGCTGGATCAGCACCTCCGATTCCGAATCGAGGCTCGACGTTGCCTCATCCAGGATGAGAATGCGCGCATCGGCAAGAAAGGCGCGTGCGATTGCAACGCGCTGACGCTCACCACCCGATAGCTTTACGCCACGCTCGCCGACCAGCGTGCCATAGCCTTTCGGCAAATTGGCAATGAAGTCATGCGCGCTGGCCAATCGCGCCGCGTGCTCGATCTCGGCCTGCGTGGCGGCCGGCCGAGCATAGGCGATGTTTTCGGCCAGCGACCGGTGAAACAGGATCGGCTCCTGCTGGACGATTGCGATCTGTGCGCGCAGCGACGCCTGCGCCACATTCGCAATATCCTGGCCGTCGATCAGGATATTGCCCGCAGTCACGTCGTAGAGGCGCTGGATCAGCTTGACGAATGTCGTCTTGCCGGAGCCCGAATGGCCAACCAGCCCAACCCGTTCGCCCGGCGCGATGTCCACCGAAAAGTCGCGATAGAGCGGCAGGCGGTGGCTGCCATAGTGGAACGTGACATTGTCGAAGGTGATACGGCCATCGGTGATCCGGATCGGTTTGGCTCCGGGCCGATCCTCGATGCCGAGTGGTTCGGACTGGAAGTCGACCAGTTCCTCCATGTCGTTGATCGAGCGCTGCAGATTGCGGATATGTGTGCCGATGTCGCGCAGATAGCCTTGCAGCACGAAGAATGAGGTCAGCACGAAGGCGACATCGCCGGCGCTCGCCTGCCCCCACGACCACAACAGCAGGGAGAACCCGATGACCGCTGCCCTCAAAAGCAGCAGCATCGTCCCTTGCGTGGTGCCGTTGACGGTGCCGCGCATCCAGGTGCGGCGCGTGCGACCGCGCCATTTGGCGACGACCTCGGCAAGCCGCGTCTCCTCGCGTTCCTCGGCGCCAAAACCCTTGACCACGGCGTTGCAGCTTACCGCGTCGGCCAGCGAGCCGCCGAGCCGTGTATCCCACGCATTGGCAAGCCTTGCCGCGGGCGCGACATAGCCAAGCGACAGCATCGTCGTCACCGCGATGAACAGAACCGAACCGGTGGCGACGACAGCACCCATCAGCGGCCAGAACCAGCCAAGCAGCAGCGTCGAGCCGACGAGCATGACGACCGATGGCAGCAGCGCGATCAGGATCGTGTCGTTGAGCAGGTCGAGCGCCCACATGCCGCGCGTTATCTTGCGCACCGTCGATCCGGCGAAGCTGTTGGCGTGCCAGTCGGTGGAGAAGCGCTGGACGCGGTGGAAGGCGTCGGCGGCGATATCCGCCATCATCTTCAACGTCAGCTCGACAATGGCCATGAAGGCGAGATTGCGCAGCACGACACCGGTGAGCGCCAGGGCCACCAGCATCGAAAAGGCCGCTGTCGCCGCGTTCCACGCAACATCGTCGGCCGCAGCACTGCTGGCGACGGGATCCACCAGCCGGCCGGAATAGAGCGGCGTCAGCACGTCGGCCAAGGTCGACAGCAGGAATGTGCCCATAATGCCGGCAAGCCGCCACGGCTGACACCGCCAATGACTGAGCGTGAAGCCAAGAACGCTGCGAAAGGCGCCCGCGCGCAAATCTATTCGAAAACGAGTCATGATGTCATTCGGGCGCAAACGAGCCCGATCCCACGAAAGTAGAAATTGAAAAACCGCGTCGGCGCCGTTTGGCGCCCGGAGATGCGGAGGTTTGGCGTATTTGGCGGCCCTGTAGAGGGGCGGCGACCGGCAGCGGCGAAATACCTGCCTCGGTTCAGCCTTGCCGCGAGGCTATCTCGCGGCGCACTGACCAAGACCTAGGCTTCGCAGCCTCGCATAACGATGTCAAATCCTGGCATTCGGTTCCTCCTGAAGGGGAATCGCGGAGAGGTGTTTATAGAGACGCCTCAACGCCGCGCCAAGTCAGTAGATAGCCAAAAGCGCATCTGGTCCAAGCAGTGAGACGATTTTGCAACAATCGCGGGTTGTGCGCTGCCTCTGTTCAGGTTGCCGGGATACGGTCGAGGCGCATATAGCGGCCATCGGTGGAAGGCCTGAAGCCGAGCTTCTCGTAAACCGCATGGGCGTCGTTGGTCGACAGGCTCCAATGCGTGACCGTCTTGACGTCCGAGTGGTCGATAAGCGCCTGGACAAGCCGGGTTCCGATGCCTTGTCCGCGATACCCGGGCCAGACAATTATGTCGGCGAGATAGGCAAATACCGTACGGTCGGTGATCGCCCGGCCGAAGCCGACCTGATTGCCGCCGACATAGGCGCCGACGCACAGTGAGTTGGCAAAAGCGCGGCGGTGCAGTTCATCGCTGCGGCCGCTGCCCCAATAGCTCGCCTTCAAAATGTCGGATGTCGCCCGGAAGTCGATCCGCGACAGGTCAAAGCTAATTTCAAGGTTGGCCATGGCTAAACCGTTACGCAGGCCAATGGCCTACCCGCGATCCCTGAACCGGTTGGTGATGGGATAACGGCGGTCGCGGCCAAAGTTCTTCCTGGTGATCTTCACGCCGGGCGCCGCCTGCCGGCGCTTGTATTCTGCGACGTAAAGCAGGTGCTCGACCCGCGCCACCGTCGCCCGGTCATGGCCGCGCGCAACGATCTCGTCGACGCCCATCTCGTTCTCGACCAGACACTCCAATATGTCATCGAGCACTGGATAGGGCGGCAGCGAATCCTGGTCGATCTGGTTCTCTCGCAGTTCCGCCGAGGGCGCCTTGTCGATGATGTTGGTCGGGATCACCTCGCCGGACGGACCGAGCGCACCCGGCGGCACATGCGCGTTGCGCCAACGCGACAATGCATAGACCTGCATCTTGTAAAGATCCTTGATCGGATTGAAGCCGCCATTCATGTCGCCGTAGAGCGTCGCGTAGCCGACCGACATCTCGCTTTTGTTGCCGGTGGTGACCACCATCGAGCCAAACTTATTGGAAATCGCCATCAGGATAGTGCCACGTGCACGGCTCTGCAGGTTCTCCTCGGTAATACCTTCCTTGGTGCCCTCGAAAAGCTGCGTCAGCGCGTGCAGGAAACCTTCGACCGGCTCGAAGATCGGCACGATATCGTAGCGGCAGCCGAGTGCGCGGGCGCAGTCCTCGGCATCCTTGAGCGAGTCCTTCGAAGTGTAGCGATAAGGCATCATCACGGCGCGCAGCCGTTCCTCGCCGAGCGCGTCGACGGCAAGTGCCGCGCAGATCGCCGAATCGATGCCGCCTGAGAGGCCGAGCACGACATTCTTGAAGCCGTTCTTGTTGACGTAATCGCGCAGGCCCAACATGCAGGCGCGGTAGTCGGCCTCCTCCTTCTCCGGGATTTTCGACATCGGTCCGTCAGAGCAGACCCAGATGTCATTCTTTCGCTTCCAGGTGGTGACGTTGACCGTCTCCTCGAACTGGCTCATCTGGAAGGCCAGCGTCTTGTCAGAACCTATGGCAAACGATGCGCCATCGAAAACCAGCTCGTCCTGGCCGCCAAGCTGGTTGGCATAGATAATCGGCAGTCCGCATTCGATGACCTGGCGGATGACGATCTGGTGGCGGACGTCGACCTTGCCGCGGTAATAGGGCGAGCCGTTCGGGACCAGCAGGATTTCCGCGCCGCTTTCGGCCAGCGTCTCGCAGACGGCAACCTCGCCCCAGATATCTTCGCAGATCGGCACTCCCACGCGCACGCCGCGGAAATTGACCGGCCCCTGGATCTCGGGACCGGCCTGGAAGACGCGCTTCTCGTCGAACTCACCGTAATTCGGCAGATCGAGCTTGTAGCGTTCGGCAAGGATCTTGCCGCCATCGGCAAAGATGATCGAATTGTGCGTGCCGGTCTTGCGCTTCAACGGCGTGCCGATGACGAAACCCGGGCCGCCGTCGGCGGTATCGCCGGCGAAATCCTCCGCCGCCCGCTCGCAGGCCTTCAGGAAGGCGGGCTTCAGCACCAGATCCTCAGGCGGATAGCCGGCAAGGAAAAGCTCGGTAAACAGCACGAGGTCGGCGCCTTGGCGGGCGGCATCCGCCCTCGCCTCGCGTGCCTTGGCAAGATTGCCGGCGACGTCGCCGACCGTCGGATTGAGCTGGGCGACGGCGATGCGCAATATGTCTGGAGCGGTCTTGTCTGTCATGCCCGTGGGTTTAGCGCGGCAAAATTCGTCGAGCAATGGCGTTCGTTTGGACCAAACAGTCGATCCTATTCGCCCATATATTCGCGCAAGGCTTCCGGCGGATGGTTCTCGCCGATCGACATTGCCAGAATGCGCGAAATGTGCCGGCGCGGCAGTCCGGTTTCCGCCGCCCAGGCGTTTATCTGCACTTGGATCTTGCCCAGGTCCTTCTTCGATGTCGGGCTCTGCGCGAGGTCGAGCCCGGCGTCGCGCAGCGCTGCCGCCATGTCGGCCGAGACGATGAAGGCGTCCCACTCCAGCCAGCGCAGAAAATACTGGCCGGTATTGCCGCCGAGCCGGCTGCCATGCTTGCCGAGATAGGCCATCAATCCGACCTGGTCATCCGCCGGCCAATTGGCCAGGAACTTGCCGAAGCTGCCATGCTCCTTCGACACGCGCTCGACGAAGGCTGCGTTGTCGCGTACGGATTTGATCTTCTGCGGATTGCGGACGATGCGCTTGTCGGCTGTGAGATCGTGCCAGAAATCGTCAGGCTGGAACAGCAGCCGCTTCGGCTCGAAGCCAAGAAATGCTTCCTCGAAACCCGGCCATTTCTGCTCGATGACGCGCCAGACAAAGCCGGCGGCAAAAACCCGCTCGGCCATAGTCGACAGGATCCGGTCGTCCGCAATCTTTGCCACCGCGGCATTGTCGGGCATAGGACCCAGCAGCGACGTCAGCGCTGCCTCACCGCCTTTGCGCTTCGCTGCACGGGCGCGAATTTTCTGAAAATCCACCATTGTTTCCTGACCCCATCGCGTCAATCTACCACTTCCCGTAGGAACCGGCAGCTTCTACCTCATCGCGGACGACGGAGGCGACGATGAACAAAACGATCGAGGACCTGGCAAGCCGCTGGCTGAAGCGAAAGCCGGACGGCCTCAGCGCGCTCGAAAGCCGGGTACTGCAATCTACGCTCGAGCGCACCACGATCTCCAAGGACACCAATAAGGCCGTCGCCTTTCACCAGACGTTTGGAGATCGCCTGGCCGACACCATCGCCCGGATCGGCGGCTCTTGGTCCTTCATCCTGGCATTCATTGGCTTCCTGATCCTGTGGACGGCAGGCAATGTCTGGCTCTTGTCGCGCGCCGCCTTCGATCCCTATCCCTTCATCTTCCTCAATCTCGTGCTTTCCATGGTTGCCGCCCTGCAGGCGCCAGTGATCATGATGGCGCAAAACCGCCAGACGGAGCGCGATCGAATCGACGCCGCCCACGACTATGAGGTTAATCTCAAGGCCGAGATCGAGATCATGGCGTTACACGAAAAGCTCGACGAACTGCGCCACAGCCAGATCATCGGCATGCGAGACGAGATCGCCCGGCTGGCCGAGCAGGTGAAGCGCATCGACGACATTCTGTCGAAGCAGCGAACGTCTTCATGACGGAAGTCATCCATCGTCTCATTGAGCAATATGGATTGATCGCGGTTTTTCTGGGCTGCGTCGCAGAGGGCGAAAGCGCCGCAATTCTTGGCGGTTTTTTTGCGCATCAGCATGTCTTCATCCCGTGGCAGGCGTTTCTCGCAGCCGCGCTCGGCGCCTTCGGTGGCGACACGTTCTTCTTCATCTTGGGACGGAGCTTCGCCGACCATAAATTCGTGATCAAGCTCCGAGCCCGGCCGGGCTTCAGCCACGCCTACCGCCTTGTCACCTCTCATCCCAACATTTTCGTGCTGTCGAACCGCTACATCTATGGCCTCCGCCTGGTCGGCGGCATCGCCGCCGGGCTGTCGGGCATTGCGGCGGCGCGCTTCGTCATCCTCAACGCCATCTCATCGGTGGTCTGGGCGGCACTGTTCTGCACTGTCGGTTATGTCTTCGGGCTGGGCGCGGAGCACATCGTCGGCCAAGCGCTGGCTCGTCACGAGCGATTACTGATCGCTCTGGCAATCGGCCTCGTTGTGGCCATCCTCGGCTGGCTCGCGGCCCATATCGTCGCCAAGAAGGAACTCCACAAGGGAAGCTGATCGTCAATCAATGCCGAGCGCGCGATCACCCTTCTCGAGGATCAGCGGAATGATCAGGTCTTCCTCGTCGGCAAGATGCCGGGTCAACATGGCGATCAGCCGGCCGTTCTCGTCGGCATAGGCATCGGCGGCGAAACGCTGTTTGTCTTCGCTCTCCTGAAGCGTGCGGATGAAGGCATTTGCCGCCTCGGCATTGCGCTCCAGTCCCTCATGGATTGTGTGGTGATCGGCATCGAGAATCTCGAAGCCGCGCTTCAGACGGGTCTCGGCCCTGGCGAAGACCGGGAAATAATGATGGTCCTCGACATTGTGATGGCCGTCGAGATTGCCGAGGAAATGGTTGAGGCGCGGCGCGAACCAGCGCGCGAATTCCGGCGCGTTCAGCCTACTTTCTCGATAATCGCCGATACCATTGGTGAGCATGCCGCCAAGCTCGCGGAACATGTCGTGCCGCTGCAGCCACATATTGGCTATGCCGTGGATATTGGCATGCGCCTGCCAGTCCTCGCGCGGATATTTTTCGACCAGCCAGCGCAGATCGTCCGGCAGGGCCTCACGTTCAAGCAACAAAAATCCGGTGGTATCGGCCATGTCGGGCCCCTCAGTTGACCGGCATGTAGTGTCTGAAACGTCAGATCGGTACCCCGAGGATCCGCTCGATGACGGCGACGCCCCATACGCCGGCAGCGATCACCACCGAAATCAGCACCGCCAGCGAACCGCAATCCTTGGCCAGTTGGATATCGACGTTGAATTCGCGGCTGAACGCGTCGCATGCCGCCTCGATGCCGGTGTTCAGCACCTCGATCATGATCATGAGCAGCACCGCGCCGATCAGCAACGCATAGCCGCGCCACGATTCCGAAAGGAACCAGCCGAGCGGCAAGGCAAGCACGAGCAGCGTCAGCTCCAGCTGGAAGGCCTCCTCGCCGGCGGCCAGTTTGCGAAACGCCCGCACCGAATTGTAAAAAGCGTCGATCAGTCGCTGCATGCCAAAACCCTTCGGAATCACCGGCAGGGGATAGCGCAATGGCTGGACCAAGGGAATAAGGCGGCCTCTGCAAAGAATCAGCCGTCTGCCACCTTGATCGACGGCGTCGACTTCTCGAACTGCGGCAGCCCGTCATCGATGGCGTAATAATCGCCCTTGTCGCCGACGAAGATATGACATTCGCCTTGGAGCCTGGTTGGCGCGTCGAACAGCCCTGCCATCACCGAAACATAGCCGTCATCGCTCGGCTTCCAGAACAATAGAGAGCCGCATGTCTTGCAGAAGCCGCGCCTGGCGAACGAAGAGGCCTCGTACCAGGTGATGCTCTCCGCGCCGGTGATTGTAATGTCGCGGTCGGCAACGTTGGTCGCCGCATAAAAATGCCCGCTCTGCTTCCGGCACTGCGAGCAATGGCAGTAGATGACACCGCGTAGCGGTCCTCGTGTCTTGAACCGCACTGCCCCGCACAAGCATGATCCGGTGTGACTGTCAGCCATGTCGGCCTCCCGATGCAATTGCCATCGCCTGGCAGGATTCCAGTTTTGCGCGCGTTAGGCACGAGCAAATGCGACACCGGCGGGATTGAATACAAAAAGCGCCGGTTTTCGCCCGGCGCTTCTTCAATGACATCAAAGTTCAGATCATATCAGCCGTTAACGGCCTGCTTGTGCTGGACCGGATGGCTCTTCTTGAGCAGATCGGAGACCAGGAACGCCAACTCGATCGCCTGGTCAGCGTTGAGGCGCGGATCGCAATGGGTGTGGTAGCGGTCCTGCAGCTCTTCGGCGGTGATGGCGCGGGCGCCACCGGTGCATTCCGTGACGTTCTTGCCGGTCATCTCGACATGGATGCCGCCCGGATGCGTGCCTTCGGCGCGGTGCACCTCGAAGAAGGTCTGCACCTCCTTCAGGATGCGGTCGAATGGCCGTGTCTTGTAGCCGGCGGCCTCGATCGTATTGCCGTGCATCGGGTCGGACGACCACACCACGCTGCGGCCTTCCTTCTGCACCGCGCGCAGCAGTTTGGGCAGATGGTCGGCAACCTTGTCGGAGCCGAAGCGGGCGATCAGCGTCAGCCGGCCGGGCTCGTTCTCCGGATTGAGCAGGTCGATGAGCTGCAACAGGCCATCCGGCGTCAGCGACGGACCGCATTTCAGCCCGAGCGGGTTCTTGATGCCGCGGCAATATTCGACATGCGCATGGTCGGGTTGGCGCGTGCGATCACCGATCCAGATCATGTGGCCAGAGGTGGCGTACCAGTCGCCGGAGGTCGAATCGACGCGGGTCAGCGCCTCCTCGTAGCCGAGCAGCAACGCTTCGTGGCTGGTGTAGAAATCCGTCTCGCGCAGCGCGTAATTGGTCTCCGAGGTGATGCCGACGGCCTTCATGAAGTCCATCGTCTCGGTGATGCGGTTGGCGAGCGATTCGTATTTCTCGCCCTGCGGGCTGTCGGACACGAAGCCGAGCATCCATTGATGCACGTTCTCCAGGCTGGCGTAGCCGCCCTGGGCGAAGGCACGCAAAAGGTTGAGCGTCGCCGCCGATTGGCGGTACGCCATCTCCTGTCTTGCAGGATCGGGAATGCGCGACTTGGCGTCGAACTCGATGCCATTGATGATGTCGCCGCGATAGCTCGGCAGCGTTACACCGCCCTTGGTCTCATTGTCGGACGAGCGCGGCTTGGCGAACTGGCCGGCGACACGGCCGACCTTCACCACCGGCTGGGCGCCGGCGAAGGTCAGCACCACCGACATCTGCAGGAAGACGCGGAAGAAGTCGCGGATATTGTCGGCGCCATGCTCGGCGAAGCTCTCGGCGCAATCGCCGCCCTGCAGAAGGAATGCGTCACCGGCAGCGACGGCTGCAAGCTGCTTCTTCAGCTTGCGTGCCTCACCTGCAAAAACCAACGGCGGAAACGTGGCAAGCTGGGCTTCCGTGTTCCTCAGCGCGGCAAGATCCGGATAGGCAGGAACCTGCTGGATCGGCTTGGCTCTCCACGAATTCGGCGACCATTTCGTCATCGAAGCACCTAACGCTCTTTCACACGGACGCCATCGCCCGCCAATCCGCCCCATATGGGGTCGCGGCTCCATACACGAAGCCGATTTCCTATTCTAGACCGGAAGTGGTCGCGTGGCGAATGAGCACGGCACTGCGAAAGTGCCGATGCGGCTGTGCCCAGAGCACCAGCCACGCGCTGCTACGCCGCCTTCTCCACCAGCCGCGCCAGCTGCGTCATGACAACCGCTGAGCCAGCCAGCCGCTTCTCGGGCGTCGCCCAGTCACGGCTGAAGACGACGCTCTGGTCGGGTCGGATCTTGGCCAGCGAGCCCTGTTCGCCGATGAGCTTGACCAGCCCGACCGGATTGGGGAATTCCCGCTTGCGGAAATGGACGACGACACCTTTCGGCCCGGCGTCGAGCTTCTCCACGTTGGCCTTGCGGCAAAGCGCCTTGATGAAGACGATCTTCAACAGATGCTTTACCTCTTCCGGCAACGGTCCGAACCGGTCGATCAGCTCGGCGCCGAAAGCATCGATCTCTTCCGTATTTTCGAGATCGCCAAGACGGCGATAGAGCGCCAGCCTGAGCTGCAGATCCGGGACGTAGCTTTCCGGGATCATCACCGCCGTGCCGACGGCGATCTGCGGCGACCAGCCGCCGTCCTGCACCTCGCCGGAATCCTTCACTTCGGCCACCGCCTCCTCCAGCATCTGCTGGTAGAGCTCGAAGCCGACCTCCTTGATGTGGCCCGACTGCTCTTCGCCAAGCAGATTGCCGGCGCCGCGGATGTCGAGGTCGTGGCTGGCCAGCTGGAAACCGGCGCCTAGCGTATCGAGCGATTGCAGCACTTTCAGCCGACGCTCGGCTGTATCGGTTAGCTTGCGGTTGGCGGGCAGAGTGAACAGCGCATAGGCGCGCACCTTCGAACGGCCGACGCGGCCACGCAACTGATAGAGCTGAGACAGGCCGAACATGTCGGCGCGGTGTACGATCAGCGTATTGGCGGTCGGTATATCGAGGCCGGATTCGACGATGGTGGTCGACAAAAGCACATCGTACTGGCCGTCATAAAAGGCATTCATGATATCGTCGAGCTCGCCGGGCGGCATCTGGCCGTGGGCCACCGCCACTTTCAGCTCAGGCACGGATTCGCGCAGGAAATCATGGATTTCCGTGAGATCGCTGATACGCGGTACGACGTAGAAGGAATGGCCGCCACGGTAGCGCTCGCGCAGCAGCGTCTCGCGGATGACCAGCGGATCGAAAGGGGAGATGAAGGTACGCACGGCCATGCGATCGACCGGCGGCGTGGCGATCAGCGACAGCTCACGCACCCCGGTCAAGGCAAGCTGAAGCGTTCGCGGGATCGGCGTCGCCGACAGCGTCAGAACGTGGACGTCGGTCTTGAGATCCTTCAGCCGCTCCTTGTGCTTGACGCCGAAATGCTGCTCCTCGTCGATGATCAGCAGGCCGAGATTCTTGAACGAGATCGAGGAGCCGAGCAGTGCGTGCGTGCCGATGACAATGTCGACTTGGCCTTCGGCGACGCCCTTCTTGGTCTCGGCCAGTTCCTTGGCGCCGACCAGCCGCGAGGCCTGGGCGACGCGGATCGGCAGGCCGGAGAAGCGCTGCGAGAAGGTCTTGAAATGCTGGCGCGACAACAATGTCGTCGGCACCACCACCGCGACCTGAAAGCCTTCCATCGCCGCGATGAAGGCGGCACGAAGCGCGACTTCGGTCTTGCCGAAGCCGACATCGCCGCAGATCAGCCGATCCATCGGCTTTCCAGCGCCCAGATCACCCATGACCGAATCGATTGCCGTTTGCTGGTCGTCGGTTTCTTCATAGGGGAAACGCGCCGCAAACTCGCCATAGAGGCCTTCCGCCGGCACCAGCGCCGGTGCGGCCCGCATTTGTCGCTCGGCGGCGATGCGGATCAGCTGCCCGGCCATGTCGAGCAGACGTTTCTTCAGCCGTGCCTTGCGCGATTGCCAGGCGCCGCCGCCAAGCTTGTCGAGCGTCGCCTCGGCCGAATCCGAGCCATAGCGCGACAGCAGCTCGATGTTTTCCACCGGCAAGAACAGCCGATCGTCGCCGGCATAGTGGATTTCAAGGCAATCGTGCGGCGCACCGACCGCCTCGATGGTGCGCAGCCCGATGAAGCGGCCAATGCCATGGTCGGCATGCACGACGATATCGCCTGAAGACAATGCCGAAGCCTCGGCGATGAAGTCGGACGCGCGCTTCTTGCGCTTCGAGCGCCGGATCAGCCGGTCGCCGAGAATGTCCTGCTCGGCGACGACGACCAGTTTCTCGGTCTCGAAGCCGGATTCGAGCGGCAGCACGGCCAGGGCCGCCTGCCCTGGCTCAAGCCTTTCGGCTTCGGCAAGCGTCGCCACCGGCTCCAGATTGCCAAGGTGATGCTCGACCAGGATCTGGCCGAGCCGGTCGAGCGAACCTTCAGTCCAGCCGGCGACGACGACACGGCGGCGTGCAGCGCGCTCGTCGGAAATGTGTTTGACGACGACGTCGAAGACGTTGGCGTTAGGGTCGGCGCGTTCCTCGACGAAGCTGCGGCCATGGCGCGAGCCGGCATGGAACACCTTTTTCGCACCGGCATCGGGCGCGTCGAAGGAGGTGAAGTCGATCGCTTCGCGCGGACCAAGCGAGGCAATCAGGTTCTCGGGCGACAGATAAAGCTGATCCGGCGACACCGGCTTGTAGGGCACGGCATCCTTCAAGGCGCCGTCGGCCTGTTTTTTTCGCGCCTCGTAATGATCGAGGATCAGAGTGTGGCGCTCGGCCAGTGCCTCATGCGCCAGATGATCAAACACCACGGGCGCATCCGGCAGGTAATCGAACACGGTTTCCAGCCGCTCATAGAAGAACGGCAGCCAGTGCTCCATGCCGGCAAACCGCCTGCCCTCGCTGACCGCCGCATAGAGCCCATCGTCGCGCGAGGGAGCGCCAAAGGCTTCGATGTAGGCGCGGCGGAAGCGGCTGATGGTTTCCGGCGTCAGCGCCACCTCGCTCATCGCCTGCAGCGCCATCGACTTGCGTTGGCCGATGGTGCGCTGGGTTGCGGTGTCGAAGACGCGGATCGATTCCAGCGTATCGCCGAAGAAATCGAGGCGCAGTGCCTCCGTCCAGCCGGGCGCGAAGAGATCGAGAATGCCGCCGCGCACGGCAAATTCGCCGATGCCGCGCACCGTCGGCACCCGCTCGAAGCCGGAAGTCTCCAGCCGTGACACCAGCGCGTTCATGTCGATCTGGTTGCCGGGCTTGGCGTGAAAGGTCTGCGCCTCGACGAGTTCCGCCGGCGGAATGCGTTGAAGCAAGGCGTTCGCGGTGGTGAGAATGACGGCGCGGTGCGGCTTCTTCGCCAGCGCGATCATCGCTGCCAGCGCATCGAGCCGCCTTGCGGCGGCGTCGGCGCCGGGCGAGACGCGGTCGTAAGGCAGGCAGTCCCAGGCCGGCAGTTCCAGCACCGGCAGGCCCGGCGCGGCAAAGGCAAGCGCCTCGACGATCGCCGGCAGACGCTGGCCGTCGCGCGCCACGAACAGCACCGGCTTGTCAGGGGCGATCTCGTGCGCAGCCTGCACCAGCGCAAAGGCTTCGTAGCCGTCGGCGACGCCATCGACGATGAACTGGCCGGCGCGGCCTTTCGGCAGACCGATCGTAGGGATAAGGCTCATGGCTACACGTTGTTCAGAAGGTCATTTCCCGGCGCGAAGCCAGGATTTTTTGCAGGACGGTACAGTCGATATCCGCCGGAACCGGGCGTTCGCCAGTGACGAGAGGCAGGAATTCGGTGTCGGGAATGTCGAGGAGCCTCTCATATTGGTCGATTTCGTCGCCGGTCAAGGCGCCGATCTCGGCATCGGCGAAGCTGCCGAGTATAAGGTCCATCTCGCGCATGCCGCGGTGCCACGAACGAAACAGAAGCTTGCGGCGGCGGGCATCGAGCCCCTCGCTTGATCGTTTCGTTCCGGTCATCTTGCAACATCCTTGCCCAGGCGGCGCATATAGCGTGGATAGAAGGCGGTGTCAGCCTTGCGCTACAGTCGCCGCAACATAAGCTGACATCATGCGTCCCTCCCTCCTCGATCCGCTGTTTGTCCCGATCACCTCGCTTGCCGGGGTCGGGCCAAAAGTTGGCGCCCTGATCGAAAAAGTCGTAGCAGCCGACCTCGGCGACCGGGCCGCGCGCGCCGGGGATCTCTTGTTCGTGCTGCCGCATACTGTCATCGACCGCCGCAACCGGCCTGGCATCGCCGGCTCGGAGGAAGGCGCCATCGTTACGCTCGACGTCCGCATCGACCGCCACCAGCCGCCGCCACGCGGCAACAGGTCGGTCCCGTACCGGGTCTACGCCCATGACGACACCGGCGAGATCGCGCTGACCTTCTTCCATGCCCATGCCGCCTATCTCGAAAAAGCAATGCCCGTAGGCGAGCATGTCGTCGTCTCCGGCCGCATGGAATGGTTCAACGGCCGCCCGACCATGGTTCACCCCGACCATATCGCACTTGCCGGCGACGCGGAAAACCTGCCGCTGGTCGAGCCGGTCTATCCGCTGACCGCCGGGCTCTCGGGCAAGGTGCTGCGTCGGGCCATCGGCCAGGCGCTGGCCCGCCTGCCGGTGCTGCCCGAATGGCAGGACGGTGAGTTCCGGCGCCGCCACGCCTTTCCTGCTTTTAGCGATGCGCTCAACCGCATCCACAATCCTGCCGACCCGATCGACGTCTCTGTCGACGGCGCAGCGTGGCGGCGCCTTGCCTATGACGAGTTCTTGGCCGGCCAGGTATCGCTGGCGCTGGTGCGGGCCAAGGTCCGCCGATTATCTGGCCGGCCACTGGTCGGCGACGGCCGCATAGTCGAACAACTGCGCGTGGCACTCCCCTATTCGCTGACCATGTCGCAGGAAATGGCGCTTGCCGAAATCAACGCCGATCTCGGTGACCCCGAACGCATGCTACGCCTTTTGCAGGGCGATGTCGGCTCCGGCAAGACGGTGGTCGCGCTGCTTGCCATGGCGCGTGCCGTCGAGGCCGGCGGCCAGGCGGCATTGATGGCGCCGACCGAAATCCTGGCGCGCCAGCATCTGGCAACAATTGCGCCGTTGGCGGAACGGGCCGGCCTGCGTGTCGCCGTCCTCACAAGTCGCGAAAAGGGCCGCGAGCGTGCCGACACGCTGACCGGGCTGGCCAATGGTGACATCGACATCGTCGTTGGCACCCATGCGCTGTTCCAGGAAACGGTGACGTTCCGTGACCTCGTGTTCGCCGTCGTCGACGAGCAGCACCGTTTCGGCGTCCATCAGCGCCTTGCTATTACCGCCAAGGGCGATGCGCCCGACATGCTGGTGATGACAGCAACGCCGATACCGCGGACGCTGGTGCTGACTGCATTCGGCGACATGGATGTGTCGAAGCTGACGGAAAAGCCGGCCGGCCGCCAGCCGATCCGCACCGTCACCTTGCCGCTTGGACGGCTCGACGAACTGATCGGACGCATGCTCGACGCCGTCGCCGATGGCCAGAAAATCTACTGGATCTGTCCGCTGGTCGAGGAATCCGAGGAGATCAAGCTGATGTCGGCCGAGGACCGTTTTGCCTCGCTGAAGCCGCTGTTCGGCCACCGCATCGGCCTGGTGCACGGCCGCATGAAAGGCACCGACAAAGACGATGCGATGCGCGCCTTCAAGCAGGGCGACACCCGTATCCTGATCGCCACCACCGTCATCGAGGTCGGCGTCGATGTGCCTGATGCGACGATCATGGTCATCGAGCATGCCGAGCGTTTTGGCCTCGCCCAGTTGCACCAATTGCGTGGCCGGGTCGGGCGTGGCGACAAGCCTTCATCCTGTGTGCTGCTCTACAAGGACCCGCTCGGCGAGACGGCAAAACGCCGTTTGTCGGTGATGCGCGAGACCGAGGACGGCTTCCGTATCGCCGAAGAGGATCTGAAGCTGCGCGGCGAAGGCGAGTTGCTCGGCACCCGCCAGTCCGGCATGCCGGGCTTCCAGGTGGCGCGCATCGAGGCGCATGCCGACCTGCTCGAGGCCGCTCGCGACGATGCGCGGCTGATCCTGTCGCGCGATCCGGAATTGCAGTCCGAACGCGGCACGGCGCTGCGCCTGTTGCTCTATCTGTTCGGCCGCGACGAGGCCGTGCGGCTCCTGCGTGCCGGCTGAGGCATCGTGTCGAGCGGCGGATTGGCAAGCGCGCCGTGGATCTGCTCGCCATTCACCGTCACCATTTTGACCGCCGGCGCCACCAAGCCGGCCGACACGATCAGCTTGGCTCCGTCCTCGATTGTCATGTCGAGCAGCACAATGTCGGATTTCGGCACATACATCAGAAAGCCCGTCGTCGGGTTGGGCGTACATGGCATGAATACGGCAATCAGCGGATCGCCTTCCCGGTCGAGCTTCTGGTTGATCTCGGTTTCCTTCTCGCTGGCGACGAAGACCAGCGACCAGACCCCTTTGCGCGGATATTCGACCAACCCGACCTGGCGGAACATGTCGCCCTTGTTCGACAGCACGGTCTCGAAAATCTGCTTCAGCGAACGGTAGATGCCGCGCACCAGCGGCATGCGGCCAAGCAGGCGCTCGCCGAAGCTGACGATGGCGCGGCCAACGATATTGGCGGTCATAAAGCCGATGAAGGTGATGAGGATCAGGGCAACGATCAGCCCAAAACCCGGCACTGGAAACGGCAGGTACGTGTCCGGATTGTAGTGTACCGGAATGTAGGGTTTCACCCAGGAATCGACCCAGCCGATCAGCGACCAGGCAATGTAGGCGGTAATCGCCAGCGGCGCGCAAACGACGAAGCCGGTCAGGAAATAGTTTCTCAGCCGGGTCATGCCTGAGGTCTTGAGAGCATCCGACATGGTTCACCGCAGCGTGTGTTTGCAGCGCGACACTACTGAACCCCAAGGCGCTTTGGAATGGCGAAGTTTTTAAACGAGACCTATTCCACCGTTACCGATTTCGCCAGATTGCGCGGCTGGTCGACATCCGTGCCCATGAACACGGCGGTGAAATAGGCGAGCATCTGGATCGGCAGTGCGTAGATGATCGGCGAGATGATTTCCGGCACATCCGGCAAAACGATCGTCTCCATCGTCTTCACCGTGGCGTGCGCGGCGCCCTTGCTGTCGGTGATCAGGATGATCTTGCCGCCGCGCGCCGCCACCTCCTGCATGTTCGACACGGTCTTTTCGAAGATGCGGTCATGCGGGGCGATGACGATGACGGGCATGTTCTCGTCGATCAGCGCGATCGGGCCGTGTTTCAACTCGCCGGCAGCATAGCCTTCGGCATGGATGTAAGAGATCTCCTTGAGCTTCAGCGCACCTTCCATGGCCAGCGGAAAATTGGTGTCACGGCCGAGATAAAGCACATTCTTGTAGTGCGAGAGGTCGCGCGCGATCTTTTCGATCTGCCCGTCGAGCTTTAGCACCTGGTTGGCATAACGCGGCGCTTCCGACAGCTCGCGTATCAGCGTTTTCTCGTGCTCCTGCGAAATCGTTCCGCGCGCCACGCCGGCCCGCACCGCCAGCGAGGCCAGCACGGAAAGCTGGCAGGTGAACGCCTTGGTCGAGGCGACGCCGATCTCCGGGCCGGCCAATGTCGGCAGGATGACGTCGGATTCGCGCGCCATGGTCGATTCGCGCACATTGACGACCGCGCCGATCTTCATGCCGGCCTTGCGGCAGTAGCGCAGCGACGCCAGCGTGTCGGCGGTCTCACCCGATTGCGAGATGAAGAAAGCGGCATCGTTCTTCGACAGCGGCATCTCGCGATAGCGGAACTCCGAAGCGACATCGATGTCGACCGGCAGCCGCGCATAGCGCTCGAACCAGTATTTGCTGATCAGCCCGGCGAGATAGGCGGTGCCGCAGGCTGAGATCGCCAGCCGGTCGATCTTGGCGAAATCGAACGGCAGGTCGAGCGGCTTCGAGACGCCGCTGATGAAATCAACATAATGCGCCAGCGTGTGCGAGATCACTTCCGGCTGCTCATGGATTTCCTTTTCCATGAAATGGCGGCGGTTGCCTTTGTCGACCATGAAGCTCGTGCTGAGCGACTGTTGGCGTTTGCGGTCGACCTTGTTGCCGCCCATGTCGAAGATATCGACCTCGTTGCGGCGCACCACCGCCCAGTCGCCGTCTTCCAGATAGGTGATCGAATTGGTGAAAGGGGCAAGCGCAATGGCGTCGGAGCCAAGGAACATCTGGCCGTCGCCATGACCGACCGCGAGCGGCGGGCCATTGCGCGCGCCGACGATCAGATCCTCGTCGCCCTTGAACATGATGGCGAGCGCAAAGGCGCCTTCCAGCCGCTTCAGCGCCTTGTGCGCCGCCTCAACCGGCTTCAGCCCCCTGGCCAGTTCGCGCGCCACCAGATGAGCGACGACTTCGGTATCGGTCTGCGAGGCGAAGCTGTAGCCGTCGCGCATCAGCTCGTCGCGCAATTCGGCGAAATTTTCGATGATGCCGTTATGGACGATGGCGACGCCGTCGGAAAAATGCGGATGCGCATTGCTCTCGTTCGGAACGCCATGCGTGGCCCAGCGCGTGTGGCCGATGCCGATCATGCCGTCGAGCGGTTCGTCCTTCAGCAGGCGCTCGAGATTGACCAGCTTGCCCTCGGCGCGGCGGCGGTCAAGCCTGCCGTGCTCGATCGTGGCGACGCCGGCCGAGTCATAGCCGCGATATTCGAGCCTTTTCAGCGCATCGACGATAAGCGGCGCGACCGGCGAGTCACCGACAATTCCAACGATACCGCACATGGCGCTTGCCCCCGATTCCGACCTCAAACCCGGCGCTATTTAGAGACTGCCGGGCTGTCGCGAAAAATCACATTCCATTTCGTCCGGTATCAGCCGGACTATCCTGCACAGATGCACCATGACAGGGCGCACTTGCAATCCGGTTACTGCAATTGCTCAGTTTCTCCGCTTATGTATCCTATCTCGGCTCAACGGCTCCAGAAATCAGTCAAAGACATGATGCGGCTATAAACGAACGAATTGACACGGTGACGCTTTGGCGTCCGGTTGGTCCCCGCGAACTGGAGTTGATCCAGAGGGCAGGGATGCGCGCCTTTCCTCCTCGACTTGCCGATCAGCCGATCTTCTATCCGGTTACCAGCGAGGCCTATGCCACCCAGATCGCCCGAGACTGGAACGTGCCCGCGAGCGGATCAGGTTTCGTGACGCGTTTCGAGGTGCGTCGCAGCTTTCTGGATCGTTACAGCGTCCAGCATGCCGGCAGCCGGGCGCATCTGGAATACTGGATCCCGGCCGAAGACCTGTCGGCCTTCAACGATGCAATTGTTGGCGAAATCCAGCTTGTCGCCGAGTTCCGCTAGTCTACCCTTTTTTGCGGGCCGCCGCGGCCTGAGAAAAACGCTCTCGCAACTCCTTGCCCTTGCCGGGTAGAGTCCGCTGGCGGGCGCGGCCGAAAGCCAGCGCATCGTCGGGTACGCTTTCGGTAATGACGCTGCCCGAGGCGATGTAGCCGCCCTTGCCGATGGACACCGGCGCCACCAGCGAGGAGTTCGAGCCTATGAAGGCGCCCTCGCCGATATCGGTGAAGAATTTCGAATAGCCGTCATAATTGCAGGTGATGGTGCCGGCGCCGATATTGGCGCCGGCACCGATGCGGGCATCGCCGATATAGGTCAGATGGTTGACCTTCGCGCCCTCCTCGACGATCGCCTGCTTGACCTCGCAGAAATTGCCGACCTTGGCCTTGGTTCTCAGATCGGCCCCGGGCCGCAGCCGCGCGAACGGCCCGACATCGCAATTCGACGCGATGGTGGCGCCTTCGATATGGCTGAAGGCATGGATCTTGGCCCCCGTCGCGATTTTCACGCCCGGCCCGAACCAGACATTGGGTTCGACGACCGTATCGGCGCCGATCTCGGTGTCGTGCGAGAAGAACACAGTTTCGGGCGCGATCAGCGTAACGCCAGAAAGCATCGCCTCGCGCCGCCGGCGCTGCTGCCAGATACCTTCCGCCTGGGCAAGCTCGGCACGGTTGTTGATGCCGAGCGCGTTCTCGAAACTGGCTTCGGTGGCGACGACATCAAGTCCCTGGGCAGCGGCGATCTCGACGATGTCGGTGAGATAATACTCGCCCTTGGCGTTCTTGCTGCCGACTTGATCGAGCAGCTTCAGCGCGTGCCTGCCGGCGACCGCCATCAGCCCGCCATTGCAGAAGGTGATCTTTTTCTCCTCGTCCGAGCAGTCCTTCTCCTCGCGGATGGCCACGAGCTTGCCGGCCTTTTCGATAAGCCGGCCGTAGCCCGAAGGATTTTCCGTACGGAAGCCGACCACGACGACGGCCGCACCTTCCGCCAGCTTCAGCCTCGCCGCCGCGAGCGCTTCCGGATCGATCAACGGCGTGTCGCCAAACATCACCAAGATATCGTCATAACCTTTTGATATTGCTGCACGTGCGGCAAGCACGGCGTGCGCGGTGCCGAGACGTTTTTCCTGAACGAAAGCCTCGGCCTTCGGCGCAAACTTGAGTGCAGCCTTGCGCATCTCATCGGCGCCATGGCCGATCACCAGCGCCAATTCGCCGCTGCCGGCGGCTTCGGCCGCCTTGACGACATGGGCAACCATCGGCAGGCCCGCGATTGTGTGCAGCACTTTCGGCACTGCACTCTTCATGCGCGTGCCTTCACCGGCGGCGAGGATGATGGACAGGCAGGATCTCTGGCTCATGGGGACAGCAACCGTTGAAAGGGGTCTGGAATCGAAGCGTTAGTAGCACCGGCGCCATGCTGCACCAATGCGGTTAAATTCCGGTGAGACGGTGGAACCTCCAACCCGCGACACGCTCAAGCCGATCGGCTCAGGCGGCTTCCGCCTCGTTGCGTGATGCGAAGCTGGGGGCTCGGCCACGGCCGTATTGCCGTGGCGAACAGTTCATGACCCGCTTGAAGGCTGTGCTGAAGGCGCTTTCGGATTCGTAGCCGAGCGAAAGCGCTATGACGGCGACGGGATCGCTGGAATTCGTCAGCCGGTCGCCAGCCAGCAGCATTCGCCAGCGCGTCAAATAGTCCATCGGCGACGCGCCAACCGTCTCCTTGAATCTGAGCGCAAAGGTCGATCGCGACATGCCGGCCCGTTCCGCCAGTTCCTGTAGCGTCCAGCCATGCGCCGGATCGTCATGCATGGCGCTGATCGCCGCGCCGATCTGTTTGTCCGCGAGGGCAAAGAGCCAGCCGATGCCACCTTTCAATCCTTCCGAAAGATGCAGCCGCAGCGCCTGAACCAGCATCATGTGGGCGAGGTGCTGGATCATCAGAAAGCCGCCCGGCTGCGGCTCGCGCAGCTCCTGCATCATCCGCTCCACAGACCAGCGCAGCGCCGACTGGTCCGACTCTTTGCGGATATGCACAATGGCTGGCAGCATCCGCAACAGCATGCCGGCATGATTGCCGCCAAGCGCGAAGCGGCTGCTGACCAGAAAGAAATCACCACCGCCATTGTGGGTCACGACCCCGCCGGCTCGCGCAGGCGGAAAAATCTTGACGGCTTCAACAGGCGTCAAGCTCATGTCGCTTGCAAGGCGGAAAGGCCGTCCACTCGGCAGCAAGAAGCTGTCTCCCGTCTCAAGGCGCACTGCGTCAGCAACACCCTCCACAGACAGCCAGCACCGGCCGGAGACCACCGCTCCGGTCTTGATGCTTTGCTGCTGGTCGGGGAACTGGATCGACCATTCACCACCAGCATCGAAACCGGCCGACATATAGTTTCGCGGCTTCAGCAGCGAGAGCACATCTGAAAGGGGATCCACAGGTCATTCCGGACGATTGCGAAGATAATACGGACTTTACCGCATAGATCGTATTTTCTCAAGCGCCTATCACGACACAACTGAGCCGCGAAAATGGTCGTGGCCAGAAACGAACAAGGAGAAGTCGTGGTGCGTGTTTTCGTTACCGGAGCGACCGGATTCGTCGGTTCTGCCGTCGTTCAAGAACTCATCGGCGCCGGCCATCAGGTGCTCGGCCTCGCCCGCTCGGCGGCGTCGGCCAAGTCGCTTGCAGCCACCGGAGCCGAGGTGCATCGAGGTGACCTCGAAGCCCTCGAAAGCCTCAGCAGGGGCGCAGCGGCAGCTGATGGAGTGATCCATACCGGCTTCAACCACGACTTCTCGAAATTCGCGCAAAATTGCGAGATGGACCGGCGCGCCATCGAGGCCTTGGGCGGTGCACTCGAAGGCTCCGAGCGGCCCCTGCTCGTCACCTCCGGGACCGCGCTCCAGGCGCGGGGCCGTATCGCGACCGAGGAAGATGCGCCTGTCCCATCTTCCGCTTCGTATCCCCGCGCCTCCGAAGCGACAGCCGCCGCGCTGGCGGCACGCGGCGTGCGCGCGTCGGTTGTGCGCCTTCCTCCGTCGGTCCATGGCCAAGGCGACCACGCTTTTGTTCCTATTCTCATCGACCTCGCTCGCAAGAAGGGCGTGTCGGCCTATATCGGCGAAGGGCTCAATCGCTGGCCTGCCGTGCATCGGTTCGATGCCGCCCGCGTTTACCGGCTTGCGCTCGAGCATGGAGCCGATGGCGGGCGATATCACGCGATCGCCGAAGAAGGCGTGCCGTTCAAGGACATCGCCGGCGTGATCGGCCGGCGCCTGAACGTGCCGGTCGTCGCCAAGTCCGCGGAAGAAGCCGCCGATCATTTTGGCTGGTTCGCTATGTTCGCGGCGATGGATGTCCCGACCTCGAGCGAACGGACCCAGGCGCTGCTGGGGTGGCAGCCGAGCGGACCCGGGCTGATCGCTGATATCGACCAGCCGGGCTATTTCGAAGGCTGAACAGACCCATGTCGGGCGGCAAACCTATCCCAATTGCCCCAGCACCGGAAAATTCTCGAGCAACCAATAGGACACCGCCTGCACGCCGCCGGTCAGGAAAAACACGCCGGCGACCACCAGCAACGCGCCGATGGCCTTTTCGACGCGGCCGAGATGGACGCGGAATTTCCCGAGAAAGCGCATGAAGGCGCCTGAAAACAGCGCCGCAACGAGGAAGGGAATACCGAGGCCGAGCGAATAGGCGGCGAGCAGCAGCGCGCCCTCGCCCACCGTCTCGCGGCCGCCGGCAAGCGTCAGGATCGGCCCCAGCACCGGGCCGATACAGGGCGTCCAGCCAAAGGCGAAGGCCAGGCCCATGACGTAAGCGGCGATCAGGCTGGCCGGCTTGCCTTGTGACTGGAAGCGCGCCTCGCGTGAAAGCAAAGGGATGCGCAGTACGCCGAGGAAATTCAGCCCCATCAGGATGATCAGCACGCCTGCCGCCATTGCCAGCGGCTCCTGCCAGACTCGCAGCAAATGGCCGATGGTCGAGGCGCCGGCGCCGAGCGCGACGAAGACGGTCGAGAAGCCGAGCACGAAGGCGATTGAGGAATTAATCAGCGCGCCTCGCGCGCCGGCCTTTGCCGTAATGCCGGCCTCGCCGCGGAAATCGTCGACCGACACGCCGGCCATATAGCACAGGTAAGGCGGCACCAGCGGCAGCACGCAGGGGGACAGGAAGGAAATTGCTCCCGCCCCGATCGCACTGACATAGCCGACGTCCAATGCCATTTCCGTCTCCCGATGACTGCGCAGCCATATAGCCGCGACAACAGCCGTCCGCCAATCACCATCGCGTGGCCCCATCACATTGGGTAGCAAGTCGGCGCCCGCCCGGGAAGAAAGGGCAGCCAGGCAGCGTTGATCAAACGAAACTGCGTTGTTCCGCACGCTTTTCGAAATGACCCAGGGAGAAGTCCATGAAAACGATCGCAATTGGCATGGCCGCGCTTTTGCTCGGCACTGCCGCATCCTTCGCTGCCGAGGCGTGGAAGGAAGCGGAGGTCGGCGGCACCAAGATCTACACCGACGCCAGCGGCATGACGCTCTACACCTACGACAAGGACGAGGCGGGGGCAAGTCGAACTGCTACGACAAATGCGCCGCCAATTGGCCGCCGCTGAAGGCTGACGCCAACGCCAAGGCCGAGGGCGAGTGGACGATCGTCGACCGCACCGACGGCACCAGGATGTGGGCCTACGAAGGTAAGCCGCTCTACACGTTCATCAAGGACAAGAAGGCCGGCGACGTGACCGGCGAGGGTGTCGGCGGCGTCTGGCATATCGCCAAGGCCGACTAGGCCTTGAGCTTCTGATCGGCTGTAACAGGCAGCAACACGGCTGGTCGCTGGGAACTCGACCCAACCGCCCCGGCGGCCAGCTTTTCAGCACGGTACTTCCTTGCGACTGTCCGAGCAAAATGCCGGGCAAGCGATTGCGCGCTTTACAGCATCTGTTCAAGCAGGGCTGGCGCGTGCTCGATGTTTCTCTTATATCCGCGGGAGAGTTTGTCCCGTTCTCCAGGATCAATTGCCGGGTTTGTCCAGCGATAGGCTGCTCATTTCCCTTGTCCAGGATTGCGGAAATCGCATGGCGCGCCGTTGGGTTGCGCATTCGGTACAGGGCCGCATTTTGACTGCTTGGCCTTGACCGGATGCAAAAGCACGGCCATGTGAGCGACACATTGAACGAGATTTCGTCGCGCGCAGCGGAATTCTTCTGCCGCATCACAACTGATATGAGACCGTATGGACGTCGTCGTCGTCGAATCGCCGGCCAAGGCGAAGACAATCAACAAGTACCTCGGCAAGAACTACAAGGTTCTGGCCTCGTTCGGCCATGTCCGCGATCTGCCGGCCAAGGATGGCTCGGTGCGTCCGGATGAGGACTTTGCCATGTCCTGGGCCGTCGACACCGCGTCTGGAAAGCGTCTCGCCGATATCGCCAAGGCGGTCAAGGACGCCGACGGGCTGATCCTCGCCACCGATCCGGACCGCGAGGGCGAAGCGATCTCCTGGCATGTCCTGGAAGTGCTGAAGCAAAAGCGCGCGTTGAAGGACAAGCCGGTCAGCCGCGTCGTCTTCAACGCCATCACCAAGGCGTCCGTGCTGGAGGCGATGGCCAATCCGCGCCAGATCGATGCGCCGCTGGTCGATGCCTATCTCGCTCGCCGTGCGCTCGACTATCTGGTCGGCTTCACGCTGTCGCCCGTGCTGTGGCGCAAGCTGCCCGGCGCCCGCTCCGCCGGCCGCGTCCAGTCGGTGGCGCTGCGTCTGGTCTGCGACCGCGAATCCGAGATCGAGCGCTTCATCCGCGAGGAATACTGGCAGGTCGCCGCCATTCTCGGTACGCCGCGCAAGGATAATTTCGAGGCGCGGCTGACCGCCTTCGAGCGCAAGAAGCTGCAAAAGCTCGACATTTCCAACAAGGCGCAGGCCGACGACATCAAAGCGATGCTCGAAGGCGCCAGCTTCAAGGCGGCGTCGGTCGAAGCCAAGCCGACCAAGCGCAATCCCGGGCCGCCCTTCACCACCTCGACGCTGCAGCAGGCAGCCTCATCGGGCCTCGGCTTTTCGGCCAACCGCACCATGCAGGTGGCTCAGCGGCTCTATGAGGGCATGGAGATCGGCGGTGAGACCACCGGCCTGATCACCTACATGCGAACCGACGGCGTGCAGATGGCGCCGGAGGCGATCTCTGCCGCGCGCGATGCGATTGCCAAGGAATTCGGCCCTAAATACCTGCCTGAAAAGCCGCGCTACTATTCCGCCAAGGCCAAGAATGCCCAGGAGGCGCACGAAGCGATCCGTCCGACCGATTTCATGCGCACGCCGGCTTCCGTCAGGCAGTATCTCGACGCTGACCAGGCGCGGCTTTACGAGATGATCTGGAAACGCGCCATCGCCAGCCAGATGCAGCCGGCCGAGATAGAGCGCACCACGGTCGAGATCGAGGCAGTCAACGGCCCGCGCACCGCCGAGCTTCGCGCTGTAGGCTCGGTTGTTCGCTTCGACGGCTTCCTTGCCGCTTACATCGAGCAGAAGGAAGAAGATTCGGAAGACGAGGAAAGCCGCCGCCTGCCCGAGATCCGTGCCGGCGAGCAGCTCACACGCGAGGCGATCAACGCCACCCAGCACACCACCGAGCCGCCGCCGCGTTATTCGGAAGCTTCGCTGATCAAGAAGCTGGAAGAGTTGGGCATCGGCCGGCCGTCGACTTATACGGCGATCCTGAAGACGCTCGAGGATCGTGACTATGTCACCATCGACAAGCGCAAGCTGGTGCCGCAGGCCAAGGGCCGGCTATTGTCGGCCTTCCTCGAAAGCTTCTTCGAGCGTTATGTCGAGTACGACTTCACCGCTTCGCTGGAGGAAAAGCTCGATGAGATTTCCGACGGCAAGCTCGCATGGAAGGACGTGCTGCGCGATTTCTGGAAGGATTTTTCCGGCGCCGTCGCCGACATCAAGGAGTTGCGCGTCACCGACGTCCTCGATGCATTGAACGAGGAACTGGCGCCGCTGGTCTTTCCCGCGCGGGAAGACGGTTCGAACCCGCGCATCTGTCCGAAATGCGGCACCGGCAACCTGTCGCTGAAGCTCGGCAAGTTCGGCGCCTTCGTCGGCTGTTCGAACTATCCCGAATGCTCCTTCACCCGCCAGCTCGGCGACGCCGCCAATCCCAATGGCGAGAACGGCGGTGGTGAAGACGGCACCAAAGTGCTCGGCAAGGACCCCTATACCGCCGAGGAGATCACGCTGCGCAATGGCCGGTTCGGCCCCTATATCCAGCGCGGCGACGGCAAGGATGCCAAGCGCTCCAGCCTGCCCAAGGGCTGGACGGTCGATTCGATCGATCACGAAAAGGCGCTCGCCTTGTTGTCGCTGCCGCGCGACGTCGGCAAGCATCCGGAATCCGGCAAGATGATTTCGGCCGGGCTGGGGCGCTACGGGCCGTTCGTGCTGCATGACGGCACCTACGCCAATCTCGACAGCATCGAGGACGTGTTCTCGATCGGCCTCAATCGCGCCGTCTCGGTGATCGCCGAGAAGCAATTGAAGGGCAAAGGCGGCCGCAATGGCGGCACAGCCGCTGCGCTCAAGGAACTAGGCGAGCATCCTGCCGGCGGCGGCAACATAGTCGTGCGCGACGGCAAATACGGGCCTTATGTGAATTTCGGCAAGGTCAATGCGACGCTGCCGAAGGGCAAGGATCCGCAATCGGTGACGATCGAGGATGCGGTGGCGCTCATTGCGGAAAAGGAAGCCAAGGGCGGCAACGGTGCCAGGAAGCCCTTCCGCAAAGCGGCCGCGCCTGCGAAGAAACCGGCTGCGGCCAAAAAACCGGCGGCCAGGAAAAAGGGATAGGACGGGTTGGCGCGCAAAGTCTCCGGAAGAAGCCACGGCGATCTGCGCACCGCCGATACCCGTGCCAAGGTCAGGGACAATTACCGGCCTTCACGCGACGAGATACTGCGTTACATCGCCGAAAATCCGGACCGCGCCGGAAAACGCGACATCGCCAAGGCGTTTGCGCTGCGCGGCGAAGACCGTATCTGGCTGAAGGACGTCTTGCGCGACCTGCAGGATGAAGGCCTGCTGACCAAGGAGCGCAAGCGGCTTGCCCGTGTCGGCGCCCTGCCCCACGTCGCGGTGCTCGACATCTTCGGCCGTGACGCCGACGGTGTGCTGCTGGCGCACCCGACCGAAGCGATTGGCAATGGCGAACCTCCGGTCATAGCGATCCGCGTGTCGCGCGGCGGCAATGGCCCGACGCCGGGCATCGGCGACCGCGTGCTGGCCAAGACCTTTCCGACCGACGATCCGGCGGGTCCGGCCTATACGGGCCGGGTGATGAAGATATTCGAGAAGCGCACCGATGCGGTTCTCGGCGTTTTCCGTGTGCTGAAGGACGGCACGTTCCGCATCGAACCGGTGGAAAGGCGTCAGCCGGAGCTGGTCGTCGACAAGGAATTCCAGAACGGCGCCAAGAACGGCGACCTGGTCGAGGTCGAGCCGGCACGGGCCTCGCGCTACGGGCTGCCGCGAGCCAAGGTTCTGGCGGTGTTGGGGTCGCTGACCAGCGAAAAGGCGGTCTCGATGATCGCCATCCACGCACACGACATTCCGCATATTTTCCCCGCCGACGTCATCGCCCAAGCGGAGGCGGTCAAGCCGGCGACGCTTGCCGGCCGCGAGGATTGGCGCGAGCTGCCGCTGCTCACCATCGATCCGGCCGATGCCAAGGATCATGACGACGCGGTGTTCGCCATGCCTGACACCGACGAGAAGAACGCCGGCGGCGTGATTGTCACCGTCGCCATTGCCGATGTCGCTGCATACGTGCGCTATGGCACGGCGCTCGATCGCGAAGCGCTGAAGCGCGGCAATTCGGTCTATTTTCCCGACCGAGTCGTACCGATGCTGCCGGAGCGCATCTCGAACGACCTCTGTTCACTGCGCGAGGGCCAGGATCGTCCGGCGATAGCGGTGCGTATGACTTTCTCGGCCGATGGCCACAAACTCAGACATTCCTTCCATCGCGTCATGATGAAGTCGGCGGCGAAACTCGCCTATCAGCAGGCGCAAGCGGCGATCGACGGCGCACCGGACGACACGACTGGCCCGATCCTCGATACGGTGCTGAAGCCGCTATGGGACGCCTACGCGATCCTGAAGCGCGGCCGCGACACCCGCCAGCCGCTCGAACTCGATCTGCCCGAGCGCAAGATCCTGCTCAAGCAGGACGGCACCGTCGACAAGGTCGTCGTGCCGGAGCGGCTCGACGCGCACAAACTGATCGAAGAGTTCATGATCCAGGCCAATGTCGCCGCCGCCGAGACACTCGAGGCGAAGCGCCAGGCGCTGGTCTACCGCATCCACGATGCGCCCTCGCTCGCCAAGCAGGAATCGCTGCGTGAATTCCTGCAGACGCTCGGCCTGTCGCTGGCGCGCGGCGCGCAAATGCTGCCGAACCAGTTCAACGGCATCCTCGCTCGCGTGCGCGGCGCCGATAATGAGGGGCTGGTCAACGAAGTGGTGCTGCGCTCGCAGAGCCAGGCCGAATATTCGCCCGCCAATATAGGCCATTTCGGCCTCAACCTGAAGCGCTACGCGCATTTCACCTCGCCGATCCGTCGCTATGCCGACCTGATCGTGCATCGTGGGCTGATTGCCGCACTCGGCCTTGGTCCGGGGGGCCTGACGCAGGACGAGGCGGAGCGGCTAGAAGAGGTCTCGGCGCTGATTTCGGCGACCGAGCGGCGCGCGATGGCCGCCGAGCGCGACACGGTCGACCGGCTGATCGCCGCCTATCTCGCCGAGCGCATCGACGACCGTTTCGACGCCCGCATCTCGGGCGTCACCAAATCGGGCCTGTTTGTCCAATTGCCGCAGTACGGCGCGGATGGCTTCATTCCGGTTTCAACCCTGGGCGGCGACTACTATATATACGACGAAACTGCTCGATCGCTTTTCGGAGAACGCACCGGCAAGGGCTATCAGCTTGCTGATCGCGTCGAGGTTCGCCTGATCGAGGTGGCGCCGATGGCCGGCGCGATGCGTTTCGAGATGCTGACCGAGCCAAAGCCGCTGCCCGGCTCCAAACGGTCGTTCCACAAGGCCAAAGGCCGCGCCCGGGCGTCGCAATCGCGTCCAGGCTCGCGCGGCAGGAGACGGTAATGCCAACAGAACTGCAGGTGGAAGAACGGATTTTCGGTGGCGAACATCACTCGGGCCGGACCGCCCGGCCGCTATGGACGGCAATGAAGCGCGGCATGCTCGGCCGCTGCCCGCATTGCGGCGAGGGCAAGCTGTTTCGCGCCTTCGTCAAGACCGTCGACAAATGCGATCATTGCGGCGAGGAGCTCCACCACCATCGCGCCGACGACCTGCCGGCCTATCTCGTGGTCGTCATTGTCGGCCACATCGTGCTCGGGGCCTTCATGGGTGTCGAGGCGACCTCGACGCTGTCTACCTGGCAGCACATCGCCATCTGGGTGCCATTGACCATCATTCTGGCCGTCGTCCTGCTGCAGCCGGTCAAGGGCGCTGTCATCGGCCTGCAATGGGCGTTTTATATGCACGGCTTTGGCGGTGAAGAAGATCTGATCGAGTCGCATCCCGAGGCTTGAAACCGAGGCTGGCGCAATCGCCATGGCTGGACGCCACTTTCGCATCGGAGAAGATTCCGCTAGGTCGACCGCATGGACGTTATGACCAAGGCGGAAGTCGACAAGGTTGAGCGGATCGCGCTCGAGGCCAAGCCTATACGCCCGCGCGACGCCGCGACGCTGATCCTGCTCGACCGCAAAGGCGACGAATTCCTGGTGCTGATGGGCCGCCGCCACGCCGGTCATGCCTTCATGCCGGGAAAATTCGTGTTTCCCGGCGGCCGCACCGATCCGGCCGACAGCCGCATCTCGACAGCCACCGCACTTGATCCCGAGGAAGAAGCGAGATTGACCGCTGGCATCGGTCGCACCAGCCCGGCTCGCGCCCGCGCCATTGCCTTGTCGGCAATCCGCGAAACCTATGAGGAGGCCGGCCTGCTGATCGGTCAAAAAGGCGTGTTCGCAACCGCCAGGCGCGACTGGCAGGGCTTTGTCGAACACGGCGTCATCCCATCACTGCAAGCGCTGCGCTTCGTCGCACGCGCCATCACCCCGCCCAACCGGGTGCGCCGCTTCGATACGCGCTTTCTCGCCGCATGGCGCGACGATGTCGCCGTTGAACTGCCGGGTGGCGGTCCGACCAACGAGTTGGAGGACGTCGTTTGGCTGCCGCTGGCCAAGGCCAGGCAAGCCGATATTCCAGACATCACGCGCACGGTCCTGGAGGAACTGGAAACGCGGCTCGCCTGGGATCCGCTGCTGAGCCCCGGCAGTCCCGTGCCGTTCTACCGGCTTGTCCGCAATCGCTTCGTCCGCGAAATTCTCTAGAGCAGCCAGGCATTCCATGACAGTCGATACCCAGCCGCAGGGCAAGGAACGCGTACACTGGCTGCCGATGGTCGCGGCGATCTCGTCGATCAGCGTCGTCGGCATTGCCATCGGCCTTGGCATGCCGCTGCTCAGCGTGATCCTGGAAACGCGTGGCCATTCCGCGTCGATGATCGGTCTCAACACCGCGGTCGCCGGCCTCGCCTCTATCGCCGGCGCGCCGCTCGCCACCCCGCTTGCCATGCGGTTCGGGGTCGCCTGGACGATGCTTGCCATGATCGCCGCCGGGGCGCTGGCCTTTGTCGGTTTCCATTTCGCGCCAGCTTTCTGGATGTGGTTTCCGCTGCGCGTGCTGCTGCATATCGCGCTGACGGTGCTGTTCATCCTGTCGGAATTCTGGATCAGCACCTCGGCGCCGCCACACCGGCGCGGACTGGTCCTCGGCATCTATGCCACCGTGCTGTCTCTCGGCTTTGCCGCCGGGCCTTGGCTGTTCGCCCATCTCGGCAGCAGTGGCTTCCTGCCCTTCGGCGTTACCATCGCCTTGGTTACGCTCGCTGCCATACCGGTCCTGGCGGCACGCAACGAGAGCCCGACGATCGTCTCGGACGGCGAAACCAGCAATTTCCTGCGTTTCATCTGGCTGGTGCCGACGGCGACCGCCGCCGTGCTGGTGTTCGGCGCGGTCGAGACCGGCGGCTTTGCACTGTTCCCGGTCTACGGTAGCCGCATCGGCTACTCAGAGGCGGACGCCGCCCTTTTGCTCACCATGATCGGGCTTGGCAACGTGCTGTTACAGATCCCGATCGGCATGATCAGCGACCGCGTAAGCGACCGTCGCTATCTGCTGATGGCCTGTGCCACCGTCGGGCTTGCCGGCACGGTCTTCATGCCGTACTTCGCGCAGAACTGGCATTTGATGGCAGCGCTTCTGTTCGTCTGGGGCGGTGTGGTCGCTGCCATGTACACAATCGGCCTGGCGCATCTCGGTTCGCAGCTTTCCGGCCACGAATTGGCCTCCGCCAACGCCGCCTTCGTGCTCTGCTACGGCGTCGGCATGGTGCTTGGCCCGCAGGCGATCGGCATCGGCATGGACGCTTTCGGGCCGTCGGGCTTCGGTTGGGCGCTCGGCCTGTTCTTCGCCTGCTATATCGTGCTGGTCGGCACCAGGCTGCTCCGCAAAATCCTCTGAGTCGGCCCAGCTGCCGACATCGCTCCCACTGCTGACCAACTACTGACACAACCATGTCAGGAGGGCTCGAGTATATGCTCCCCCAAAGTGCATAAGCAGGGAGACCTCGGATGATCGATAGTGGCTTTGAAACGAAATCGCTGCGGATGGAACTGCTGCTGCTGGTGACCTTTCAGGCACCGGCAGCCGATGTCGACCGCATCATGGAGGCGGTGGTCGCGATCGCGCCGCTCGAAATGGGCAAATATGACAGCAATGCCTTTCAGTCGGCGGACGGCATCGAACGTTACCGGCCGCTTGAAGGTGCCGCCGCCGGCGCCGAGACGGAATTGCGCAGGCGGTCGGGGACTGTCGAGGTGTCGTTCGAACTGCCTGATGACCAGAAGCTCGCCGCACGCGTCGTCGAAGCGATTTATCAGGTTCACAGCTATCAGGAACCGGTGATCCGCATTCAGCCACTGCTTGCCAGCCGCTCCAAGGGTCTCGACGACCGCACCAACCCGAACCGCTGGTGGAACACGACGGGAGACTGGAAGAAGGCGTTACAACCGGAAACCGTCGCGGCGGAGTGACCGGAACCTGGTCGTATCTCGGTTTGAATCTGGCTGTCAGGAAGCCTGCCGATGAATGATGAAGCAAACCGCAAACCGGCAAGCGATCCCCAGGACCTGGCGCGGCTATTGGTTTCTCGCGAGCAAGCGGGAGACGCGGAAGGAATGGCTGCTCTTTACGAACCCGGTGCCATCCTCGATACCGGCAACGGACAGTTGGCCTGCGGCAGAGATGCCATCCGCCGATTTTACGCCAAGTTGGTGGCAGCGGGACGAAAGTTTGATCTCGGAGATCAGCGTCCGGCTATCATCAACAGGGATTTGGCGCTCACTTCCACGCGCCTTGCCGACGGCACCGTTACTGCGGAAATCGCTCGCCGGCAAGGTGACGGGAACTGGCTTTGGGTGATCGATCAGCCGTCCATCGCTCGATATTCATAGCCAGCATTCAAACTGAGACGCCACCCAGAGGACGGCCGGAGGCACACAGGAGCCTCCCGCGGCTGTCGGCACCCAATCAACTTGTCGGGTTTTGGTAGCACTCAATGTCCGCTTCGTCCCCAGCCTCCATCGGCTGGCATAAACCCGGACAACTCATGTGCTACCTAATCCGGACAACTCATCTGCTTACGACACAGAACCTGGACAAGGGTTGACTTTCCGGGCGCGTTCTTTATGTGTCGCGGCAAGTTTCCCGCGTCCGGGTGTTTCCCGTGCTCCAGCGGCCAAAACTCCACGAACATTCAACGGACGAACATCATGGCCAAAGCCGCAAACATCAAAATCAAGCTTCTGTCGACCGCCGACACCGGTTTCTTCTACGTGACCAGCAAAAACAGCCGCACCAAGACGGACAAGCTGTCGTTCCGCAAATACGACCCGGTCGCCAAGAAGCACGTCGAATTCAAGGAAACCAAGATCAAGTAATCGGGTTTTCTCTCGCAGTACCGAAACGCCGCCTTCCGGGCGGCGTTTTTCATTTCGGGGATACAGGGCTAGCCGATGCGATCGCCGCTTGCCGGATCGAACAGATGGAGCGATGCCGGATCAGCCGACAGGCGCACGGCCTCACCCGGCTTCACGCTGGCCCGGCCCATGGCAAACACGCAGACCTGCTGGCCGGCAAGCCTGGCATAGAACTGGGTGGACAGGCCGAGCGGCTCCACGACACCCACCTCGCCCTTCAGCGCGCCATTGTCGGCGAGCCGGATATGCTCGGGCCGCAAGCCGACGGTGATCGCATCGCCATCCCTGAGCGGCAGGCCGTCCGGCAGCCTCAGCTTCTGGCCGTCGGCCAGGATGGCATCCGGCTTGGCGCCCTTTTCAACCACGGCAGACAGAAAATTCATGCCGGGCGAGCCGATGAACCCGGCGACGAACATGTTGACCGGCCGGTCGTACAGATCGAGCGGCACACCGACCTGCTGGACGAGGCCGTCATGCATGACGACGATGCGGTCGGCCATTGTCATCGCTTCGGTCTGGTCGTGGGTGACATAGACTGAAGTGGTCTTCAATTGCTGGTGCAGCGCCTTGATCTCGGCACGCATGTGAACGCGCAGCTTGGCATCGAGGTTCGAAAGCGGCTCGTCGAAGAGAAAGACCTTCGGGTCGCGTACGATGGCACGGCCCATGGCGACGCGCTGACGCTGGCCGCCGGACAATTGCCGAGGCAGGCGCTGCAGAAGCGCATCGAGCCCGAGCCGCTTGGCGGCACTGTCCACCCTTGCATCGATCGCCGGCTTCCCGGCCTTTCTCAGCATCAGCTGAAGCCCATGTTCTTCGACACGTCCATGTGCGGATAGAGCGCGTAGGACTGGAATACCATGGCAATGTCGCGGTCCTTTGGCGCAATATCGTTGACCAGGCGCTCACCAATATGGATTTCGCCGTCGGAGACCTCCTCCAGCCCGGCGATCATACGCAGCAGTGTCGACTTCCCGCAGCCGGACGGACCGACCAGAACGACGAACTCGCCGTCGGCGATTTCGAGATCGACTGCGTGCAGAACGCGCACCGCTCCATAGTCTTTGCGGACTTTGTCGAGTGTAACGGAGGCCATCGATCTATCCCTTGACGGCGCCGGCGGTAAGGCCGGTGACGAGGTAGCGTTGCAGGAAGGCAAAGAAGACGCAGACCGGGATCAGCGCCAGGATGGAAGCCGCCATCATCTGTCCCCAGTCGACCGCGAATTTGCCGATATAGGTGAGCAGGCCGACCGCGAAGGTCTTCTGGTCGTCGCTGGAAATCAGCATCAGCGCAAACAGCAACTCGCTCCAGGCGGCGGTAAAGACGAAGCCGAGCGTCGCGCCCATGCCGGGTAGCGTCAGCGGCACGATCACCTTGCGCATCGCCTGCAGGCGCGTGCAGCCGTCGATCATCGCTGCCTCTTCCAGGTCTCTCGGGATGCCGTCGAAGAAAGATTGCATCAGGAAGGTCGCAAAGGCCGTATTGAACGCGGTGTAGATGATGACGAGGCCGGTCAGGCTGTTGATGAGGCCGATCTGCCCCATAATGCGGTAGATCGGCGGAATGACCATCACCAGCGGAAAAGTCTGGGTGAGCAAAAGCAGGATGGCCAGGGTCGCCTTGCCGCGGAAGGAAAATCGCGACATGGCGTAGCCGGCCAGCGTGGCAATGACCGTTACGAAGGCTGCCGTCGACACCGAAACGATAACGCTGTTCAGGAAGTAGCGCGGGAAATCGGTGGCTTCGAGCACGGTGACGAAGTTCTGCAGCGTCGCTTGCGACGGCCAGAAAGTGATGCCTTCGGAATAGAGCAGCCGCTCCGGTGTAACCGAGATCTTCAGCGTCCAGAAGATCGGGAACAACGCGAAGGCCATATAGGCGGCGATGGCGCCGTAAAGGCCGATACCGCCGAGGACGCGCGAGGAAGCGGAGCGTCCGGCAATCATCAGACGTGCCTCACCAGCGAACGGCGGATGCCGATAAGCGCAACCGCGTAGACGATGAGCAGCACAAGCAGCAGGACCGCCACTGCGGAGGCATAGCCTTTGTCCAGCGACTTGAACGCGCTGACATAGATATAGACCGGCACTGTGGCGGTCGAACCGGCAGGCCCGCCTTCGGTCATGACGAAGATCAGGTCGGCGAATGTGGCGATCCATATCGTGCGCAGCATGACGGTAATGACGATGGTCGGCGCCAGGAACGGCAGCGTCACCTTGGTGAAGCGCTGCCACGGCGAGGCGCCGTCGATCGCCGCCGCCTCATGCAGTTCTGACGGGATCGACTTCAACGCCGCCAAAAGGGTGATGGCAAAAAAGGGAATGCCGAACCAGACATTGGCGACGATCGGCCCCCACATGGCTGTCGAGGGATCGGAGAGCACGTTGGTTGGCTCGGCTTTCAGCCCCAAGGCGTAGAGCCAATGCGGCAGCGGCCCGATGATCGGGTTGAACAGCCAGGCCCAGGTCAGGCCCGAGAGGAAGGACGGTACCGCCCAAGGCAGGAACACCACGGCCTGCACGATCTTTCTGCCCCGGAACGGCGTGTCGAGCAGCAGCGCCAGGCCAAGTCCAAGGAAAAATTGGAAGAACAGGCTGGCTGCCGTCCACCATAGCGTGTTGACGAGCGCCTGCCCGAGCACAGGATCCGACAGCATCGCCTGATACTGCCCAAGCCCGACATATTCGGATTTGAAAGCGGAGAATTTGCGGAACGAGTAGCCGACACCGATAACCAGCGGCACCAGGAGCACGACGACCAGCAGCGCGATCGCCGGGCTGAGATAGAGCCAAGGCTCGATCACGGCATGGGATAGCCGCTTCTTTCGCGGCCTGCCGGCGGATCGGATTTCGGACACGGCATAGGTCATTGGTACTGGATCGTCTCCTGGGTAAGCACGGGCTGGCGACAGCGCCTTCCCCGTTTACGGGGAGATGCCGGTCCACCCTCCGCAGCTGCAGCGCAGCTGCTGCGGAGGACGGGCAGGCAGATGAGAGGCAACACGGGCCACGACGGGTTGGCGCCGCCCTCATCCGTCACTTCGTGACACCCCCTCCCCGTGAACGCAGGGCTATCGCAGATGGAAAGCCGAGGCTTTCGCTCTACGACGTACCCCCACCCCTAGCCCCTCCCCACAAGGGGGAGGGAGACTTTCGTTGGCGCTGACCTCGGCAAATTGCCTGCCTTTCGGCGCCAAAAGGGGAAGTAAGGGCGGGCGGCAGCGTTCCCTCCCCCTTGTGGGGAGGGTTAGGGTGGGGGTCCATCTTCGTAAGAATCCAAATGCGATTGCCCTGCCCGTGAACGGGAGAAGGAAGAAGAGCTATTTCTTGTTCTTGGCCAGCCAGTCCTGCTGTTCTTTGGTCAGGAACTTGGCCCATTCGTCAGCCACGTCCTTGGCCGCTTTCTGGCCAAGCAGCACTTCCTGAAAATTCTTGATCGCCACCTGGTCGACGAAATTGCCCAGATTTTCCAAATGCGTCGGAGGTGTCACCATCTCGTATTTGTCGCCGTTGTTCAGTTCCTCGAACCAGCCTTTGAACTGCTCGGTCCTGAAGTGGGCGTCCTGGTCGGCGCCGTTGTGGATTGGAATGACGCCGACTTCCTTTGCCCATTCCAGATTGTCCTTGGGCGACAACAGCGTCGCCATCAGCTTCCATGCATCGTCCTTGTGCTGGGAATTGGCGAACATCGCCCAGCCGGCATAACCGAGCGTCGGATAGGACTTGCCGCTCGGCCCGACCGGCATCGGCGCCACGGCGAAATCGTCGGCGCTCATCTTGTCGGCGATGCCGAGCAGCGCGTCGGGATCCTGGTTCAGCATGGCGCAGGTGCCGCTGTAGAAGCCGGTGACGGTCTCGTTAAAACCCCAGCTCACCGCATCTTTCGGCGCCAGGCCGTTCTTGTACATGTCGGCGAGCATCTGCAGGCCCTTGACCGAGCCTTCCTCGTTGATGGTCGAGGTGCCGTCCTCGTTGAAATAGCCGCCCTTGCCAGCGGCGATGTTCATGAACATATGCATGCCGTTGAAGGCGCCCGGGCCGCCGCGCAGGCAGTAGCCATATTTGCCCGGCATCGCCGAGATTTTTTTGGAGTCTTCGACGAATTCATCGAGCGTCGCCGGCGGACCGTCCAGGCCGGCCTCCTTGAACAGCTTCTTGTTCCAGAACAGCGCGTTCAGGTAATAGCCGTAAGGGATCATGTACTGCTTGTTATCGACCGTCGAGCCGAACTGCTTGGCACGCTCGCCCAGCGTTTTGGCATCGTCCCATTTTGCCATGTATGGCCCGAGATCCTCGAGCTGGCCGTTGGTCGCATAGAGGCCCATCCAGCGCTCCGGCATCTCGACGATGTCGGGCGTGTCGCCGGCCTGCACCATGGTGAGGAACTTCTCGAACGCCTGGCCCCAGGGCAGCGATACCAGCTCGACCTTGACACCCGGATTGGCCGCCTCGAATTCGGCGATCTGCTTCTTGAGGAATTCGGTACGCGGCGGGCTGGTGATGACCTCGACCATCTTGACCGTGGAATCGGCCAGCACGCTGCCGGCGGAAATCGCCAAACCCCCGACGGCACCAAGAAGGATGCTCAGTTTTTTCATGTTCAGCACTCCCATTTTGAACGGCTCCTTTATCTTTTTGCTCTGTCGAAGGCCTGGGCAACATCCGCCCACAGGTCTTCGACACTTTCCAATCCGACACTGAAGCGGATGGTTCGTGGGCTGACGCCGAAGCGCGCCATCGAATTCAGGCCCGGCGTCTGCTCGAGCGAGGCCTTTGCCGGAACGACCAGGCTCTCATGGCCGCCCCAGCTGACGCCGATGCGAAAGAGTTTCAGCGCATCGACGAAGGCCGGGATGTCGATGTCTTCCGTCACTTCGAACGAGAACAGCCCGGCATAGCCGGCAAGCGTCGCCTTGCCTGGA
Organism: Mesorhizobium sp. M0768; assembly: GCF_040320195.1. Taxonomy (NCBI): domain Bacteria; kingdom Pseudomonadati; phylum Pseudomonadota; class Alphaproteobacteria; order Hyphomicrobiales; family Phyllobacteriaceae; genus Mesorhizobium; species Mesorhizobium sp. M0768. Next base: position 213,417 of record NZ_JAMYPD010000001.1, read on the forward strand.
TGGTTGGAATAGGCCGGGTGGTTGACCCGCTCGACATGGTCATGCGCTTTCAGCCGTTCGGCGATGGTCAGCCCGCTCTTCATGTGGTGCGGCAACCGCAGCGGCAATGTGCGCAGGCCACGCAGCAACAGCCAGGCCTCGAAAGGCGAAAGTTTGCCGCCGAGATAGGAATAGGTCTGCTCGTTGATATGTCGGATGTGGGCGGCCGAACCGGCCACCACACCGGCGACGGTGTCGCTGTGGCCGCCGAGATATTTCGAGGCCGAATGCAGCACCAGGTCGACACCGTGCGAAATCGGCTTCTGGAACACCGGCGTCGCCCAGGAATTGTCGATCGAGGTGATGATGCCCTGCTCTTTGGCCAGCCGCGCCAGCTGGGTTATGTCCTGGAGCTCGAACATCATCGACGTCGGGCTTTCCAGGTAGAGCAGCTTGGCGCCGGGAAGTGCTGCCGCGACCGCGTCCGGATCGGAACCGTCGACGTAGTCGACCTTGATGTTGAGCCGTGGCAAAAGCCGTTCGAACAGCCGGTAGGCATCGCCGTAGCAATTGCGCACGACAACCATGCGCTCACCGGCACCGACGAAAGCAAGCACCGTGGCGCTGATCGCCGCCATGCCGCTGGAAAAGCCGCGCGCGGCCTCCGCGCCTTCGAGAGCGGCGACACGCGCCTCGAACTCCATGACCGTCGGGTTGTCGCCGCGCGAATAGATCGGCTGACGTCGCCTGCCGGCGAATGTGTCGGCCATCTCGGAATAGTTGGCGAAGGTGAAGAGCGAAGTCTGGTAGATCGGCGGGACCACCGCGCCGCCGGGGAAAGGCTCGTCATGGGCGAGAAGCGTCGCTGCCTCGGCGAGATAGTCGTTTTCGAAACCGGCGGGATGATCGCTCATTTCTGGCCTGAAAGTTCGAGTTTGGCCGCGCCGCGCTTCAGATCGTCCTCGACGGTGGCGATCAGCTTGAGCGCCTCGGCCCGGGCCCCCTCCGGATCGTGCGCGGCAATGCGTTCGTAGATGGTGCGGTGGTAAGGAAAGCTGGCGTGGCCGAAATCACGAACGCCGAGCGGATGCTCCCAGAAACGATGGAACAGTTCGTGCATGGCGGCGATGATCTGCTCGAACAGCGGATTGCCGGAACTGCGGTAGATCGACTGGTGGAATTCCCAGTCCTCCTCCGCCGACATCCCGGCGCGGGTGTGGAAGGCCTGCTCCATAATGTCGAGCTTGCGCCCGATCTCGACGAGATCTGCCTGGCCCGCGCGGACGGCGCACAGGGCGGCGGCTTCCGCTTCCAGTGCCCGGCGGATTTCCAGCGTCTGCATCAGGCTGGTGAAATCATTGCCGCCGGCCAGCGTCAGCGGCATGTGCAGCATGTCCAGCGAGACCACTCCCTTGAGATAGGTGCCGCTGCCTTGCCGCCGTTCGACCAGGCCGAGCCCTTCCCAGCGCGTCAACGCCTCGCGCACGGTGTTGCGGCTCACCTTGAGGCGCTCGGCGAGGATGCGTTCGGTCGGCAGTCTCTGGCCGGGCCCGAGGGCTTCCCGCATCACAAAGCCGGCCAGCGCCTTGAGCACCGCGTCGTCGCGAGCAGTTGCCTGTATGGGGGAAAGGCCGAATTCGGTCATGCCAACGGGTCACCAATGGCTCAATGGTCCAACCAATTTCTGCATAGAAGACCGGCCCTGTCAACCGACTGCGGGCGCATACGCCCTGCCCAGCCGGCTATTTCAAAGGGCGCTGTCGCTGCCGCAACAAAAACCAAGCGTTTTCCAGGTCTTGGCGTAGACTCCTGATGTGTTTTGAAAATTGGGGGCCGGCCGGCGTTTGGCAGCGGTACGAGGAGGCCACTATGTGCCAGCGCCGGCCGGCCGACCCCACGGACCCAGGAGATGCGGCGGACCTGAGCATCATGGGGTATTCTTCGGGTCGAACCGGCGATCCAGCCTCGTGCCGGTTACGTCTAAGGGCTGCACATTTGCGCAACAACTTATGGAAATCAACCGTTTCTTAACCAAGCCTCGCAAATCGCTTGGATTAAGGTAAATTCGTAACCTTGTCGCGTTGACCCGGCAATTGGTGTTCGATGCTAAGCCGCCTTGGCGACGACGCGATTGCGGCCGCCGCTCTTGGCTTCGTAGAGCGCAAGGTCGGCGCGTTTCATCAGCGCGGAGACCGTGTCCACCCCCTTCAGCACCGACGACACGCCGACGCTGACGGTGACTTCGACGGCTTTGCCTTCGGCGCCGACGGGAAACGGCAGCTGGGCGATTTCGGCGCGAATGCGCTCGGCGACCTTTTCGGCCACCGCGCCGTCGGTGTCCGGCATCACCACGACGAACTCCTCGCCGCCAAAGCGGCAGGCCAGGTCGATGCCGCGCACATTCTTGCGCAGCCGCCGCGCAAATTCGCGCAGCACGTCGTCGCCGCCGTCATGGCCATGCGCGTCGTTGATGCTCTTGAAGCGGTCCAGATCGGTGATCATCACCGACAGCGGCCGGCGCCGTGCCACGGCGCGGTCGAACAGCGTCTGCAGATGGCTGTCGAGATAGCGCCGGTTGTGCAGGCCGGTCAGGGCATCGGTCACCGCCATCTCGATGGTCTGGGTGACGCTGGCGCGAAGCTGGTCGTTGTAGCGCTTGCGGCGCACCTGCGTACGCAGCCGCGCGGTCAGCTCCTGCTGGTCGATCGGCCGCATCAGATAATCATTGATGCCGAGTTCGAGGCCGCGGATGATACGCCCCTCCTCGCCCTCGTCCGCCAGAAGGATGATCGGCAGGAAACGGGTGCGATCGAGCGAGCGCAATTGCGAGCAGAGCCTCAGCGGGTCGAAATCGGCGAAGGCCGTCGAGATCATCACGCATTCATACGGCTGCTCGGCGGCCTGGAAGAAGCCGGCATGCGGATCGTTGGCGACGTCGAGATCGGCACTGCCGCGCAGCATCTTCTGGATGCGCTCGAACGAGGATTTGCGCTCGTCGACCAGCAGCACCTTCGGCACCGCATCGTCGGCAGCGAAGTTGCGGCTCAAAAGCTCCTCGATGCCGATATTGCGTGTCGTCGAGGCGCGCAGCCGCAGCTCGTCGGTCAGCGATTTCAGCCTGACCAGGCTCTTGACGCGCGTCATCAACTGCAGATCGTTGACCGGCTTGGTCAAAAAATCGTCGGCGCCGGCCTCGAGGCCGCGCACCCGGTCCGAAACCTGGTCGAGCGCGGTGATCATCACGACAGGGATGTGCGATGTCGCCGGGTCGCCCTTCAGCCGCCGGCAGACCTCGAACCCGTCCATGTCGGGCATCATCACGTCGAGCAGCACGACGTCGACCTTGCCGTTCTCGCAGATCTCGATCGCGTCCGGCCCGTTGGTGGCGGTCAGGACCTCGAAATATTCGGCGAGCAGCCGAACCTCCAGCAGCCTGACATTTGCTGGGATGTCGTCGACGACGAGGATCCGCGCGGTCATTTCACAAAGCTCCGGCTCGGCTGGAAAGATACATCAGGCATCGCCCAGGTAGGATTTGATGGTTTCGATGAAACGCGGCACCGAGATCGGCTTGGAGATATATGCCTCGCAGCCGCCCTGGCGAATGCGCTCCTCGTCCCCCTTCATCGCGAAGGCGGTGACGGCGATGACCGGGATGACGTGGAGATCATCGTCCTCCTTCAGCCATTTGGTGACCTCGAGGCCCGACACTTCCGGCAGCTGGATGTCCATCAGGATGAGGTCCGGCCTGTGCTGCCGCGCCAGATCCAGCGCTTCCAGGCCGTTGCGTGTGCGCACCGTCTCGTAGCCGCTCGCTTCGATGAGGTCGCGAAAGAGCTTCATGTTGAGCTCGTTGTCTTCGACGATCATAACCTTCTTTGGCATCGATTTCCCGTCCCGGCTGACCTTCCACTCGAAGGGTGCCGTCATGCGCCCCCTTGTCGGCACGCACCAAACCTGTTCCCACTATACGGCAATATGATTGACGAAACGCAAACCGGCCGCCCTAAAAGCGTTCGGATTCCAGGTGGGCGAGCTTGCTGCCGGCGACACTTGCCACTACTGCGAAAACAGAACGATTCCGCCCATGAAGGAAGGTAGCGATGGCAAACGCAGCGTCAATGCGCGAGGAAGCGGAAACCATTGCCGTAAAGGCGTTGGGCTTCGTCGCCGCCGATCCGGAACTTCTGCCCCGCTTCCTGGCGATCACCGGCATCGAAGCCCATTCCATCCGCCGGGCGGCGGGCGAGCCTGGATTCCTGGCCGGCGTGCTGCAGTTCATCCTTGCCCACGAGCCGACGCTGATGCGTTTTTCCGAGGAGACCGGGACGCCGCCGGCCGCAGTCGGCAAGGCATTGCGGGCGCTGCCGCTCGGCGACGACAATCATGAGCATTCGGTATGAGCGACGATCCCGAGACGGCGCGGCAGATCGAGGAGCTGGCCGACGACGACCGGCCGCTGCTGGTGCTCGACGTCGACGACGTCGTGCTCGAATTCATCCGGCCGTTTCCGCATTTCCTCAAATCGCGCGGCTTCGGCCTGACGCTGGCTTCCTTCCGCCTCACCGGCAACATCACCGAAACGGCGAGCGGCCGTTTGATCGAACAGCCCGAGGTTACGGCACTTCTGGGGGAATTCTTTGACGCCCAGGCCGATTGGCAAAGCATCACCGACGGTGCCGAGGATGCTCTTGCAGCGCTTAGCGACAGCGCCGAGATCGTTCTGCTAACCGCCATGCCGCACAAGCACCGCGTGGTGCGCCGTGCGCATCTCGACGCGCTCGGATTGCCCTACCCGCTTTTGACCACCGAAATGGCCAAGGGACCGGCGGTGGCCAAATTGCGCGGCAACAAGGGCCGCCCGGTCGCTTTCGTCGACGATCAGCCGTCCAATCTTGTGTCGGTGCAGAACTCGGTCGCCGATGCGTATCTCTTCCATCTGATGGCCGACAATTCGCTGCGCGCTTTCCTGCCGCCGCCGCCGGACGGCGTCATCGTCGTCGAAGACTGGCGCGACGCCGCGCCGAAGATCGCGAGCGCTCTGGGGCTTTAGTGGGAGCGCTCAGGGCTGCAGCTTCGGTCCTGCCCCGCCATTGTCGCCGCCGTCCGAATCCTCGCCCCCGGTCGAATTGTCCGTTCCATTCGCGCCATCATCGCCCGAGTTGTCATCCTGGCCGGCGCTGTCGTCCTGGACTTCATCCGGCCCCTTCAGCATGGCGCCGTTGACCGCAACGGAGCCATCGGCCTTGGTGTTGATCACCCATTCCAGCCGGCCATCCGGCAGCGTCTTGCCAAAACCTTTGACGGCCAGCGCAAAGGGGAAGGCCTGCGCCATCTGCTCATCGCTCTTGGCGCCTTCCTTCAAGGCATCGACGATCCTGTCGTAGCCGGCCACAGCGACGGTCACGGTCGCATCAGGCTTTTCGCCGCCCGGGAAAGTCATCTCGCCTTCCATGGCGACTTCGACGTCGCCATTCTTCACGGTCGAGTGGCCGAGGATTACTTTGGGTTTCTTGGCCTTGAAATCGGCGACCAAAGCCTTGCCGAATTCCCCCGGCAACGGCGGATTCTTATTGAGATCAAAGGCTTCGATCGCCTTCTTCGCCATCGTGTCGAGATCGATATTGGCACCGCCGAAGTTGAGGTCGATATCCGTCGGCACCAGTGGACCAGTCCAGGCGGGCAGCAAATGCCGGGGGATCGTCAGACCGGAGGCCTTGATCCCATAGTTGATCTTGCCGTTCTGGGAGACGCCATCCATGCCGCTAGCCAAATCCAACTGCTTCGCACCCCACTTGCCGACTGGGCTCTCAATTGCGAAATCCTTGAAGGCGTACGTTCCGTCGATTCTTTCCCAGACAGGCAACGCCGCAAGGAGACGTGACTTAAGTTCCGCCTGATTTACTTTCAGTTTCGCCTCGTCTTCATTAGCGACGGCAAAAGCAAGCAGATCCATCAACGGCTTTGTCCGAACACCCTTGCCGTTTGCATGCACCGAAAATTCCGGCGCATTGAGGGTGACCGGGAAATTCAACCCTCGCTCGGGATCGTTGATTTTGAGGACTTCAGCAAAATTCAAGATCTTTTCCGCGACAGTGAAATCGATGCCGCCATTCGCCGATTTCGTCGAATTTAGCGTGGCGGTGCCGGCACCGGCAGAGACATCGGCCTCTTGCTTCGGCTCCCGGGTTTTCATCGTCATAGCGTCCATTGACCCCGTGGCGCTGACGAAGGCCACCAGGGCCGGATCATACACACCGGTGAACTTGTTGTTCGACACCGAAAAGTCGATGTGCTGCGGCCCTTGAGGCCCCTTGAAATCGAACGATCCGGTCAGCGACGTATCCGCCGACACGTCCCACTGCCCGTCCTGGCGCGGCTTGACCCGCATGTCGTAAGGCGTGACGTCGAACTTGAAGGAATCCTGTTTCGACAGCAAAGCGACGAGCGGCTTGAAATCGACGGCGAGTTTGTACGCATCGCCGTCGGCAGTGATTTTCACCAGCCCGATATCGAAACCCTGCCTGCCGAAATAATGTGCCAGATCATCGGTAAGCTTCTTCGCGCCTTGGCTGTCGACGGTCTGGGCGAAAGCGGGCGCGCTAAACGCGACGGCGAGAACAAGTGGCAATACACGCTTCACGTCGATTCTCCGTTGTCTCGGGCCAAATCATTGCTTGTATTAGTGAAACAGCGTTACAGCGGCAAGACGCCGACTGTAGGCCAAAAGCGCATCCGGCTAAAGCACCAGCCGCACCAGCGGTCGGCCTGGCTTACGTTCGACCAACCGCTGGAACCCGGCCTTCTCGAAGACCCGCGACGAGCCGACGAACAGCCCGATCGAGCGCGAATCCTTCGATAGATCGATCGGGCAGGCCTCGATCAGCCGCGCGCCGTTCGCGCGCGCGAAGTCGATGCCGCCTTGGACCAGGCGGTGCGACAGGCCCTTGCCGCGTGCTTTGGTGCGGATGAAGAAGCAGGAGATCGCCCAGACGCCCGGATCGCTGGCGTCGGCGGGGTCGATCGGCGCCGACCCCCTGCCCTGGTTGTTCCATTCGGGCACGTCGGCGCGCGGGCCGATCTGCATCCAGCCGATCGCCTGACCACCTTCGAAGGCCAGCAGGCCGGGCGGCGGCCCGGCCTCGATCCGCGCCTTGATGTGGTCCTTGTTGCGCTCCCGGTTGCTCGCGCGGCGCGCTGCGGGCGACAGCCGGAAATGTGTGCACCAGCAGCCGTAGCAGGCGCCTTGCCTACCGAAAAGATCTTCGAAATCCGCCCAAAGCTCGGGCACTAGCGGCGCTATGGTCGTATTCATGAGCTCTCTCCCGGCCCACCGCCTTGTCGTGGCATCCGTCCTGACGTACCATTGCATTTGTTCTCTTTATGTTCGCAGCGATGGCGGCCCCTGTCAACAATCCCGAACACGGTTTTTGCCGCGACTGCCTGAGTTTTCAGCGCAGCGAGGCACGCCGTTGCGAGCGCTGCGGCAGTCCACGGCTCGCCCGCCATCCGGAGCTCTACCGGCTGCGCCTTGCCCATATCGATTGCGACGCCTTCTACGCGGCGGTCGAAAAGCGCGACAACCCGGCGTTGAAGGACCGGCCATTGATCATCGGCGGCGGCAAGCGCGGCGTCGTCTCCACCGCATGCTACATTGCCCGCATCCACGGCGTGCGCTCGGCAATGCCGATGTTCAAGGCGCTCGAAGCCTGCCCGGAAGCGGTGGTCCTGCCGCCGGACATGGAAAAATACGTGCGCGTCGGCCGCGAGGTGCGCGCCATGATGCATGCGCTGACGCCGCTGGTCGAGCCGCTCTCGATCGACGAGGCCTTTCTCGACCTCGCCGGCACCGAGCGCCTGCATGGCCTGCCGCCTGCGGTGGTGCTGGCGCGCTTCGCACTCGGCGTGGAAAAGGAGATCGGCATCACCGTTTCGGCCGGCCTTTCCTACTGCAAGTTCCTGGCCAAGGTGGCGTCGGACTTCCGCAAGCCGCGCGGCTTTTCGGTGATCGGCGAGGCCGAGGCTATCGGCTTCCTGGCCGAGCAGCCGGTGACGCTGATCTGGGGGGTCGGCAAGGCCTTTGCCGCCACGCTCGAGCGCGACGGCATCCGCACCATCGGCCAGTTGCAGCGCATGGAACGTGGCGATCTGATGCGCCGCTACGGCGTCATGGGCGACCGGCTCTACCGGCTTTCGCGCGGCGAGGACGACCGTCGCGTCGTTCCCGACCAGGACGCGAAAAGCGTCTCGGCGGAAACCACTTTCGATACCGACATCGCCTCCGTCGACGAACTGGTTTCGGTGCTGAGGGCGCTGTCGGAAAAAGTCTCGGCCCGGCTGAAGAAATCCGGCATTGCCGGACGCACCGTCGTCCTCAAGCTGAAGACCCAGGATTTCAAGATCCGCACGCGCAATCGCCAGCTCGGCGATCCAACCCGGCTGGCCGACCGCCTCTTTCAGACCGGGCTCGAGCTGCTGCGCAAGGAAGCGGATGGCACGAAATACCGGCTGCTCGGCATTGGCGTCAGCGATCTCTCCGACGATGACCGGGCGGACCCGCCCGACCTGGTCGACGTCCAGTCACGCAAGCGCGCCATGGCCGAAGGCGCCATCGACACGCTGCGCGGCAAGTTCGGCCGCAGGGCGGTGGAAACCGGCTATACCTTCGGCAAGGGCCGCGATGCCCATCCGCCCGAACCGGTCGAGGACTAGTTCCTCTGCACAGAGGTTTTGGTTCTTTGACAGAGCCTGAAAGGGCTGTGGATGGGAGCCTGCCGATCGGGCTGCCAATCTCCAGGGTTGCGATTAGCGATAAGCCACCACGTCTTCGTCATCCCAGGGCGGAGCAGGAGCGAAGCGACGTCGCGGAGACCCTGGGATCCATGCCGTGACGTCAGCCGAAGAATACAGCGGCTCAGAACGGCGCTTGTATCCGCAACTGTGCCAGCTACCCTTCAGCCATGACCGGCTATACCTACATGACCGCGAGCCAGAAGCACGGCACGATCTACATCGGCGTCACCAACGATCTCGGCCGCCGCATGCCGGAGCACAAATCCGGCCAAGGTTCGCGCTTCACCGGCCGCTACGGCGTGCAGCGCCTGGTCTGGTAGGCGATTATATATTTGACAAACCCAAACGGGATGAGCGATAACGAATCCAAGGAGTTATCGCCATGTCCGTTCTGTCCCGCCCCTACTTCCATAATGAAGCCGCCGCATTTGAGCATGTAGAGGGCATGCTGTGGCCGCAGGGTCCGGTCTGCCATCACTGCGGATCAATGGGTAAGCACTACAAGCTGGCTGGCGTTCGCTCCAAGCCTTCGAAGAAGAACCCGCACGGCGTTGAACGTCACGGCCTCTACAAGTGCGCCGCCTGCCGTGGCCAGTTCACGGTTCGCATGGGCACGATCTTCGAGGAAAGCCATTTGCCCCTGCACAAGTGGTTGCAGGCCATCCACCTCATGTGCTCGTCAAAGAAGAGCATTTCCTCGCACCAGCTGCACCGCGTTCTGGAATGCACCTACAAGACGGCTCGGTTCCTGTCGCACCGCATTCGCGAGGCCATGCGCTCGGATGACTTCACGCCCATGGGCGGCAACGGCAAGTCCGTTGAGGTGGACGAAACCTACATTGGCCGCCTTGCTGGCGTTCCGAAGCAGAGGACCGGCGCGGCTCACAAGAACACCGTGCTTACGCTTGTGGAGCGTGGCGGCATAGCCCGTTCCTTCCATATCGACAGCACGTCGATTGCCAAGGTGGTCCCGATTGTTCGCGCCAACATCGCAAAGGAAACGGCACGATGACCGACGAAGCCCATGGCTACAAGCGCGTCGGCGGCGAGTTCGCTTCCCATAGCCGCGTCGAGCATGGCGTCAACGAACACGGCCGCATCGAAACCAACGGCGCTGGCGAGCGCATCAACATCAACACCGATACCGTCGAAGGTTTCTATTCGATCTTCAAGCGCGGCATGAAAGGCGTTTACCAGCATTGCGCCGAACACCATCTGCACCGCTATTTGGCAGAGTTCGATTTCCGCTATTCCAACCGTTCGGCCATGGGCATCGAGGACAACGTTCGCTCACTCATTGCCTTGAAGGGCGCTAAGGGCAAGCGCCTTACCTACCGACAAGCTTTTTGATGCCAAGAAGGATCATTACCGGAAACCGGTGCAGTTAAAGCTGCCGCTCTAGAAGGGAGAACCCTTCAAAAACGGAGACGCCGTTAAAACGAGAAAACCCGCCCTTTGGGGGCGGGTCTCTTCAACCACCGATAGTCATTGGCGTGTTCTCCGTTAAGCCCTTCGGAGGGGGAACTACGTTCCCCTCTAAATAGTCGCGCAAATTATGACATACAAGAAAACCCTTTGCAAATAGGTTAACAAAATGAAACCAAATTCCTGCTAAGCGTGCTCGTATAGAATAATTTCCCCGGCCGCCCGAACGATCAGGTTGGACCAAGGGCGAAGTTTCTCATAATTGGACCTAGTTGGGAGAATAACCGTAGCGTTCTTGTCTTCCCGACCGTGTGCAAGGGCATTCCGGATTTTGCGAGCCGAGTTGCAGATATTCCGCACTCCATTGTTCATAAAATCGTCCTTGCTCTGAAGCCCTGCGATCAACGGACCGATCTCAAAGCCCCCGTCAAACGTCTCGTTCTTCGAGAACATTTCAACGTTGACCTCCAGGAATTTCCAAAGGATCTGAGGGTCCACAGCTTTAGCCATGACGGATTCAAAGCGCTGGTATTCATTTATGGTTGAAGACCTGACAGCTGCCAGTACGCGGTCAGCCGTACCGCTAATATCATCAAGGGCGTGGGGCATCATAAGCGCTTTTCGAACTGCTATTTTGGGAGCGCTTTCCACGAAGAAAAAAGCGGAATGCTCGATAATTCGGTAAGCGTAGAGAAATTTCCTGGCCGGCTCTGGATTCTCCGTAGCGCCCCAGAACTGGAGTAGCTCGGAATCCAACGGGTGGGCAGAGATTACGGTGGGAAACTTTTCATAACGATACCGGGTTCCAACTTCGCTAGGCGCCTTCGGCAATTGCGGCGGATGGATGATTACCCGAGGGGTGAGGGCGTCATAGTAAGACATATAAAAGTTCAAACAGTTGAGAAACTCGATTATTCTGTCTTCAGAATAGTCGATGTCTTCAATGTAAAAGCAGGCTGGGACCTCAAATCTTTTATCGGGCTCCTCGTCAATGCCCAGAGCGAAGGCATAGTTGATGAAAGAGAGCGTGTTTCGATAGCCATTTTCAGTTGGGCCAACGGGTTTAATGAATGCGGATAACGCGATGAGTTCATCGCTCGCTTTTGCAAAGTGACATTTGTGCGTCTTGTTATTGTAGTGGAATTCAAAGGAACGGCCAAAAACCTCCTTATTATTGTTGCTCAAGGCATAGGCGGTCCAAAGGACTTCTAGCCTCTTGCTATCAACATGAAAGATAGCTGAAAGCCTCTCGGGGAATATGATCTTATTTAGTATCGCAATTGTATCGTCTTGATCATCATCCAAGGCTATTATCATCGCTGGGTCGCCCCATGGATTGGAAACCGCTAAGATTTCCTCGCCCGTGAGCGATGTTTTCTTCACTTCCGATTTTGGGTTACTATCCAAAAATGGCTTGAGCTTTTGTATCGCTTCAGCGTCTTCCATGCTGCCCTCCGAAGGAAAGGCAAAACAATGGCAACTAAAAAGCAAAGTCAATTGCAGAAATTCAAAGAGGCCGCGCGCGAACTGGAAACCGACCAGTCAGAGGAAGCCTTTGACCGCGTGTTGAAAAAGGTAGTGAAGTCGGCCCAACCGAAGGACGACAAGGAACTGCCGAAGCCTAAGAAGGGGTTGGCCGACCGCTCCAAATAGGCCGTGCGGGCACCCTTTATCCCCACAACCACAGAGATGGAACATTAGCAGAACGCGATCGCTTGTTGCCGCTGGGTAATCCGCCGTACAATCGGGGTCATCTCGATTCGAGCCGTTAGCGGCGGAAAGGCTAATGCCAATGAACAAGGACAGTGCATTCCAGATCACGGTACGTGGGCGCTTAATTCGCGAAGATGCGGACGGTTTCGTTTGCGTGACGGATATCCATTCCGCCGCTGGATATTCAAAAAATCAGCGACCTGCAGATTTCCAGCGCCTTCCCCAGTGGATGGCGATCGCGACAGAACTGCATGAGAAATTAGTGGGAAAATCCCACCAATTCAAAACGTCTCTGATTTGGCGCTCAAAGACAGGGCCGAACGGCGGCACATACGCCCATCCGATACTTGCACTGGCTTTTGCCGAGTATCTCAGCCCCAAGCTGGCCGTCGAGGTCAGAGAAACTTTCCTTCGTGCCAAGCAGGGCGATGCGACCCTTGCCGACGAGATTCTTCAGAAGTCCGGCTCTGCCGCCAACGAGTGGGCCGCAAAGCGCGCTTTGGCAAGAAGCGCTCGGAATGACTACACCGCCATGTTGGCTGGTCACGGCGTTACAGTACCTACCGACTTCGCGGCTTGCACAAACGCAACTTACACAACCTTGTTCGGCAAAACGGCAAAGCAGATGAAGGCTGCAAAGGGCGTGCCTGAAAAATCCAGTCTTCGGGACGCGATGACCACGAAAGAGTTGATTTTTACTATGGCGTCAGAAGCTCTGTCGTCGGAGCGGATTGAAGAAGAGAATAGCCTTGGGCCCGGCGAGTGCCGCACGGCAACCGCTAAGTCTGCTCGCTTCATTAGGGATGCCATTGAAGGCGACCGGCGTGACCGCCGAAGCTCACAGCCTACGATGTTCTAAGAGGCCATTCCCCTACGGCTGGGTAGCGCCCCAGCGTGGAATTAGGGGTATTTGCTTCCTGCAAGCTGTCTGGCACGGCCTTCGGCAGTTGCCGATTTGCGCGTGAGCGGGTTACACCTGATCACCGTTTGCCCGGTAGCATCAGAATACATCATGCAGGATTTATTTGGTGTGTCTGGGATACAGGCATTAATGTTGATTTTTATCCACTTGCCCCCTCCGCTGAACGCGGCATAGCTGGGGTAGTTCTTGCAAGTTCCCTTGCTCGAATAAGGAACATTCGCCTGACTAGTGCATGCGGTTGCGCTAGCGGCAATGGCTACAACGATTGCTATGCGGATCATGTTTCCCCCAAACACCTCGCGGATAGGTAGCATCGCGAGACCTTTAGGGGAAGTCGGGTTTGTCAAATATATAATCGCCGTCTGGTACGAGGAACATTTCGACATTCGTGACGCCATTCAGCGCGAGAACTCGCTGAAGCGCTGGCCGCGGCAGTGGAAGATCGAGCTGATCGAGAAGACCAATCCAGAGTGGTTCGAGCTTTTTCGCGGAACGGGGTGGTAGTTCGGTACTGGTCCGCAGGCGCACTGCCGCGTGGTAACGGCATGGATCCCAGGGTCTCCGCGACGGCGCTTCGCTCCTGCTTCGCCCTACGATGACGAAGTTGGGGAAGTTTCGGCCGATCCCGAATGTTTATGATGGTCCAACGAAACGAACGATGAAATCTTGGCTGCCGATCGGCTTCCAACCCGTCAAGATCGCTGTGCCGGGACTGACTGCTGCCCACCCCGAGCCGTCTTTGCGTCGGTACTAAGCGTCATATTTTCACAACCAGACCATGATCCCGAACCGAAGGTCCGCGTACGCGAAAAGTGGAAATCGGTTTTCAAAAAGATCATGATCAAACAAGAAGATCACGTGCGCTGCAGATCGATCCGGGTGGTCACCACACTCTTCCCGGTTTTCGGATCGGTATCGACGACGATCAGCCGCATGCCATTCTCGCCGTTCTTCTCGACCGTCATTTGCGCCTTGCGATCGCCATTGACCTCCTTGGCCCAACGGATGCCGAGATTGATTGCGTTGCCGGAGCGGCTGCCGCTCAATTGCGCCGGCCCGGTGCGCGATCCGACATAGGTGCCGGTGTATTTCGTCCCGCTCGATTTGAGATCGGCGCTGATGGCGCGCGTTACCACGATAAGACCGCGGCAGCTGCCGTCGAGCGATAGCGAGCTCGACGTTGCGTCGGAATTGAAATAACAGGAGACATTCACCGTCGGCGCATCGGTGGTCACCTTGACGATGCCTTTGCCGGCGAAATTCCCCTGGAATGAGCGAAGAAAATCCGGATCGTCGGCATGCGCTGCCCCGGCCCCGGCCGTCAGGCAGCCGGCAAGTACAAATCGTGCAAGTGATTTCATCGGACCGCTCCTCGTTGGTATCCAAAACACAGCACGCAAACACTGAGGGACCAACGCTTCCCTCAGCGGCGGGTTCCGGCTTCAACATCACTGTTTGCAACGCTGCACGGCTGGCCCAGTCGAATGCGTCGGCTAGCGGTTGCGATGAGCGCTCCGGCTTGCGACATAGCCGCATGGCACCCGCACCCTCGATCCCCAAGGCCGCGTTCTGGATGGCGCTGTCGATCGCCTCGTTCCTAGCGATGTCGGTGGCCGGCCGTGCCACGACGGCCGAACTAAACGTCTTCCAGGTGCTCGAGCTGCGCTCGGTGATCGGCTTTTTCATCCTGTTGCCGCTGGTCATGATGTCAGGCGGTTTTGCGGCGATGCGCACCGGACGCCCGCTGGCTCATATCGCCCGCAACGTCGTCCACTATACCGGCCAGGCTGCCTGGCTCTACGCCCTGACGCTGATCCCGCTTGCGGTACTGATCTCGATTGAATTCACGACGCCGATCTGGACCGCTTTGCTGGCCGTCGCTTTCCTCGGCGAGAGGCTGTCCCGGCCACGGCTGGCGGCGATCGTGCTCGGGCTGATCGGCGTTGTGATCATCGTGCGTCCGGGCGTCGGCGCGGTCAATCCGGGACATGTCATCGTGCTGGGAGCCGCGGTCTGCTTCGGCGTCTCGGTGGTCCTCGTCAAGTCGCTGACGCGGACGGACAGCGTCGTGCGCATCATCTTCTGGATGCTGATCATCCAGTCGCTGCTTGGCCTCGTCCCGGCGCTTTACGAATGGCGCAACCCGCCGCTTGAGCTCTGGCCGTGGATCCTGCTCATCGCCTTCACCGGCATGTCGTCGCATTTCTGCATGGCCCGCGCACTTGTCTATGCCGATGCGACGGTCATCTCGCCAATGGACTTTTTGCGCGTGCCGCTGTCGGCGGTGATCGGATGGCTGCTCTATCACGAGCAGATCGACGCCTTCACCGCCGGTGGCGCCCTGCTGATCCTCATGGGAAATCTGCTCAACCTGCAGCGGAGAGCACCGCAACCGGCGGAGATCGCCGCTTCATAAGCGTGCGCTAACTCTTAGACCAGTTCCACCTCGACCACGCCCGGCACCGCCCGCATCGCCGACGCGATCTGCGGCGATACGCGGTAGCGGTTGGGCAACTCGATCTCGACCTCGCCCTCGCCGCCTTCCTTGATGACGATGATGCTCACCTGACTGTCGCCACGCTGGCCAAGCTGCGATTGGATTGTCGATGCCGGTGCGTCATTTCTGACGAAGATGCGCAACGCTTTCTGGATACGGCTTGCCTCTTCCTCCAACGACTGCACGGTCTGGATGCGCAGATTGACGCCTTCAGGCCTGTCCTCGGCCGAAACGGTGATCACCACCGAGCGGCCGGGTTCGAGCAAGTCGCGGTATTGCGCCAGCCCCTCGGAAAACAGCACCGCTTCATACTGGCCGGACGTGTCGGAGAACTGCACGACGCCCATCTTGTTGCCGGTGCGCGTCTTGCGCTCCTGCTTGGTGGTCACCGTGCCGGCGAGCCGGCCGGCGGCAGCACCGCGTTTGACGGCGGCCGAAAACTCGCCCCAGGTCTGCACCCGCATTTTCTGCAGCGCCGCCTTGTATTCGTCGAGCGGATGCGCCGAGAGATAGAACCCGACCACCTGGAATTCACGGTGCAGGCGGTCGGCGGCGAGCCAGGGATCGGTCGCCGGCAAGTTGAGCGCCTGCGACTGTGCGCCGAGCGAGGCGCCAAAGATGTCATGCTGGCCGGTGACGGCATTCTGCTGCGCCAGCGACGCCAGCCCCATCATCCGCTCGACGCCGGCCATCATCGCCGCGCGGTCATGACCGAAGCAGTCGAGCGCGCCGGCCATGATCAGGCTTTCGAAGACGCGCTTGCCGACGATCTTCGGATCGACCCTTTCACAGAAATCGGCGAGGCTCTTGAAGGGTTTTTCGCCGCGCGTGGCGACGATGTGCTCGACCGCCGCATCGCCGACGCCCTTGAGCGCGGCCAGCGAATAGAAGATGCGGTTCTCGCCGACCTCGAAATCCCGGAACGACGTCATGACCGACGGCGCCACCACCTCGATGCCGAGGCGCAGCGCATCCTGGCGGAAATCGGCGAGCTTGTCCGTATTGCCCATGTCGAGCGTCATCGATGCCGCCAGGAATTCGACGGGGTAATGCGCCTTCAGATAGGCGGTCTGGTAGGAGACGACGGCATAGGCGGCGGCATGCGATTTGTTGAAACCGTAGTCGGCAAACTTTGCCAGCAGGTCGAAGATGAAGTCGGCTTGCGGCTTGCCGACGCCGCGCTCGACCGCGCCCGAAACAAAGCGCTCGCGCTGCTTGTCCATCTCGGCACGGATCTTCTTGCCCATGGCGCGGCGCAGCAGATCGGCTTCGCCCAGCGAATAGCCGGAGAGCTCCTGCGCGATCTGCATCACCTGTTCCTGGTAGACGATGACGCCTTGCGTCTCCTTGACGAGATGGTCGATCTTCGGGTGGATCGACGCCATCTCCTCCTCGCCGTGCTTTCTGGCGTTGTAGGTCGGTATGTTCTCCATCGGCCCCGGCCGGTAGAGCGCGACCAGCGCGATAATGTCCTCGATACAGTCGGGCCGCATGCCGATCAGCGCCTTGCGCATGCCGGCACTTTCCACCTGGAACACGCCGACCACCTCGCCGCGCGACAGCATGGCGTAGGTTTCGGGGTCGTCGAGCGGAATGTGGGCAAGATCGATCTCGATGCCGCGGCGGCGGATCAGCTTGACGGCCCTGTCCAGCACCGTCAGCGTCTTCAGGCCAAGGAAGTCGAATTTCACCAGCCCCGCCTGCTCGACATATTTCATGTTGAACTGCGTGACCGGCATGTCCGAGCGCGGATCGCGGTACATCGGCACCAGCTCCGACAGCGGCCGGTCGCCGATGACGATGCCGGCGGCGTGCGTCGAGGCGTGCCGATAAAGACCTTCCAGCTTCTGCGCCGTATCGAGCAGCGTCTGCACGATCGGCTCACGCTCCGCCTCTTCGGCAAAGCGCGGCTCGTTGGCGATGGCGTCGGCGAGCTTGACCGGATTGGCCGGGTTCGACGGCACCATCTTGCTCAGCTTGTCGACCTGCCCGTAAGGCATCTGCAGCACGCGGCCGACGTCGCGCAGCACCGCGCGCGCCTGCAGCGTGCCGAAGGTGATGATCTGGCCAACCTGGTCGCGGCCGTATTTCTGTTGGACGTAGCGGATGACTTCCTCGCGCCGGTCCTGGCAGAAGTCGATGTCGAAGTCGGGCATCGACACGCGGTCGGGATTGAGGAAGCGCTCGAACAGCAGCGAAAAACGCAGTGGGTCGATGTCGGTGATGGTCGTGGCATAGGCGACCAGCGAGCCGGCGCCCGAACCGCGGCCCGGGCCGACCGGAATCCCTTGTGCCTTGGCCCATTTGATGAAGTCGGCAACGATCAGGAAATAGCCCGGATATTTCATCTTCTCGATGACGCCGAGCTCGAAATCCAGCCTTTCGCGATATTGCTCGACGGTATAGCCGGGCGTCGGCCCGTGCGCCGCCAGCCGCGCCTCCAGCCCTTCATGTGCCTGCCTGGCAAGCTCCTGCGCCTCCGCCTTGACCGCAGCATCGGCGTCGGCGACATCGCGGCCGGCAAAGCGCGGCAGAATCGGATTGCGGGTCTTCGGGTAATACGAGCAGCGCAGCGCGATCTCGACGGTGTTGTCGATTGCTTCCGGCAGGTCGGCGAACAGCCTCGCCATATCGGCCTGGCTTCTCAGGAAGTGGTCGGGCGAAAGGCGGCGGCGATTGTCGGCCGCAACCACGGAACCTTCGGCGATGGCGATCAGGGCGTCATGCGCCTCATAGTCTTCACGAGAGAAGAAAAACGCCTCGTTGGTGGCAACCAGCGGCAGATCGTGGCGGTAGGCGAGGTCGACCGACGACTGCTCGATGGCGCGGTCGTAACCGGAGACCCGCTCAAGCTCGACATAGAGCCGGTCGCCGAACAGGCCCTTGAGCGCCGACAGCCGGGTCTCGGCGAGTTCGCGGCGATCCTGTTTCAAGGCAGTGCCGATCGGACCGCGCGGCCCGCCCGTAAGGCAGATCAATCCGTCGGTGTGGCCCTGCAGCATCTCGCTCGCCAGATGCACCGCTTCGCCGGGCGGTGTCTCGAGGTAGACGCGGCTGACCAGCCTGACCAGATTGCCGTAGCCGGCCTCGGTTGCGGCGATCAGGACGACCGGCCGCATCTCCGGTCCTTGCCGCCTTCGGTCGCGCTGGCTGTCGCTCGCCTCGCCGGAAAAGGCGAGGTCGATCTGGCAGCCGATGATCGGCTGGATGCCGTCCTTTACCGCCTTCTGGGCGAATTCCAGCGCGCCGAACAGATTGTTGGTGTCGGTCACCGCGATTGCCGGGCATTCGTCCTGCACCGCATGGCCGACGATCTTGCCGAGCTGCAAGGCACCTTCGAGCAGCGAATAGGCCGAATGCACGCGCAGATGAATGAACCGACGCGCCGCCGCCTCCGCCCGCGACGCCTTTGCATAGGCCTCGCGCAGCAAGGGATCGCGTGGAAGTCTCTCATCCGCCATGGTTTTTTCGCGCCGCCTCACAAGGACTCAGTCGATGAAGATGTATTGTCCGGCACCGGGTAACACGAGTCCAGCGGAAGCGATTGGAGCTTTGGAAGTTTAGAGCAACCGCCGAAGCTGCCAATCTCCCCCTCGTGGGCAGATGTCCGGCAGGACAGAGAGGGCGTTGTCCCGCCGACGTCAGGCTGCAAATAAAAACCCGCCACTGCGGGCGGGTCGCTGGAGCCAATTAGCACCATGCCGAAATTAATAGCATAGCTGCCGGCACAAAGCAAGAACAAAATACGTTGTGACGGCAAAAAATTGCGAATTCCTCACGGCCTCGCCTTGTCCCTCCTCAAGCGAGCATGCTCAACCAATTGCAAAGTCGCGTTCCTTCGCGCCCCCTCTGTCCTGCCAACTTCTGACGGGCGTCGAGGGCGGGTTTCAGCCTCACGCGAATTCCATGATCACCGCGTCGACGGCAAGGCTGTCGCCGGGCTTGGCGTTGAGCTTCGAGACGATGAGATCGCGCTCGGCGCGCAGCACGTTTTCCATCTTCATCGCCTCGACCACGGCCAGCGTCTCGCCGGCCTTGACCTCCTGCCCCTCGGCAACGGCGATCGAGACGACGAGGCCGGGCATCGGGCAAAGCAGCATCTTCGAGGTATCCGGCGCCACTTTTTCCGGCATCAGCCTTTCGAGCTCGGCGGTGCGCGGCAGCATGGCGCGGACTGTCACCGACATGCCTTTCCAGGCGATGCGGAACCCGTTCAGCACCGGCCTGACCTGCGCCGCAACCTTGCGGCCGCCGACCGCGCCGCGCCAGATGAGATCGCCCGGCCGCCAGTCGGAGGTCACCGTCAGCGGTTTGCCGCCGTCGATTGTGAGGTCGAGCTCCATCGGAATGGAAATCATGCCTTCGACGATGGCAACCGAAAGATAATCCCGGCCGATCTTCACCACCCAATCGCGTTTCAAGGCGCCCGAATGCGGCGCCAGCCGCCCGCCCAGCCGGTCGAGCCGGTCGCGGCGCAGCAGTTCGACCGCGGTTGCGATCGCGGCCAGCACCCCTTTCTCCTCGGCGTCTGGCACGATCGGCGCGAAGCCGTCGGGATATTCCTCGGCGATGAACGCCGTCGATAGCCGCCCTTCCCGCCAGCGCGGATGCTGCATCAGCGCCGCCAAGAACGGTATGTTGTGCTCGATGCCGTCGACGACGAAACTGTCCAGCGCTTCCGACATTGCATCGATAGCCGCCAGCCGTGTCGGCGCCCAGGTGCACAGCTTGGCGACCATCGGGTCGTAGAACATCGAGATTTCCGAGCCTTCGGTAACGCCGGTATCGTTGCGGATGACGATTTCGCCGAATTTTCCCTCTTCCGGCGGCCGGTATTTCGTCAGCCTGCCGATCGACGGCAGAAAGTTGCGATAGGGGTCTTCGGCATAGAGGCGGCTTTCCACCGCCGAGCCGTTCAGCTTGACGTCGCTCTGCTTGATGGCGAGCTTTTCGCCGGCCGCCACGCGGATCATCTGCTCGACCAGGTCGATGCCGGTGACGAGTTCCGTCACCGGATGCTCGACCTGCAGCCGCGTGTTCATTTCCAAGAAATAGAAGTTCTTGTCGCTGTCGACGATGAACTCGACGGTGCCGGCGCTCTGGTAGTCGACGGCCTTGGCCAGCGCCACCGACTGCTCGCCCATGGCTTTGCGGGTCTTGGCGTCGAGGAACGGCGACGGCGCCTCCTCCACGACCTTCTGGTTGCGGCGCTGGATCGAGCATTCGCGCTCGCCGAGATAGAGCGTGTTGCCATGCGCGTCGGCGAGCACCTGGATTTCGATATGGCGCGGATCGACGATGAATTTTTCGATGAAGACGCGGTCATCGCCGAACGAGCTTTTGGCCTCCGACCGCGCCCGGTCGAAGCCGTCGCGCACCTCTGCCTTGCTCCAGGCGATGCGCATGCCCTTGCCGCCGCCGCCGGCCGAAGCCTTGATCATCACGGGATAGCCGATTTCGCCGGCTATTCTTTCGGCATGGGCGGCGCTTTCGACGACGCCGAGCCAGCCGGGCACCGTCGACACCTTGGCCGCGTTGGCGAACTTCTTCGATTCGATCTTGTCGCCCATCGCCTTGATGGCCTTGGGCTTCGGGCCGATGAAGACGATGCCTTGCTGCTCCAGCGCTTCGCAGAAGGATGCCCGCTCGGACAGGAAACCGTAGCCGGGATGCACGGCCTCTGCTCCTGTGGCCTTGCAGGCGGCGATGATCTTTTCCGCGACCAGATAACTTTGCGCAGCCGGCGAAGGCCCGATATGCACCGCCTCGTCGGCCATTTCGACATGCACGGCGTCGCGGTCGGCGTCGGAATAGACCGCGACGGTGGCGATGCCCATCTTGCGCGCCGTCTTGATCACGCGGCAGGCGATCTCGCCACGGTTGGCGACCAGGATCTTTGTGAACATGTAGGCCTCGTCCCTCGGCTGCCCTTCTTTTACGGGCTTCCCGTTTTATGGGCTTCAGGGGGCCGGTCAAGGCAAAGTCGGAGCCTATCCCGCATGCAAATCGGCGGGCGCTGACGAAAATCCGGGGTCAGAACGTCGCTTCATGCATAGCGCAGAGCTGAATGGTAAGTTAAATCTAACCTGGATTGCAGACTGCCTTGGGAGGATTGCCTGATGAAAACGCGCGCCGCTGTCGCCGTCGCCGCCGGAAAGCCGCTGGAGATCATGGAGGTCGACCTCGAAGGTCCGCGTGATGGCGAGGTGCTGGTCGAGATCAAGGCAACCGGCATCTGCCACACCGACGAGTTCACGCTGTCGGGCGCCGACCCGGAAGGCCTGTTTCCGGCGATCCTTGGCCATGAGGGCGCCGGCATCGTCGTCGACATCGGCAAGGGCGTCACCTCGGTCAGGAAGGGCGACCATGTCATCCCGCTCTACACGCCGGAATGCCGGCAGTGCCCGTCCTGCCTGTCGCGCAAGACCAATCTGTGCACCGCCATCCGCGCCACGCAGGGACAGGGCTTGATGCCGGACGGCACCTCGCGCTTCTCGATCGGCAAGGACAGGCTGTTCCACTACATGGGCTGCTCGACCTTCTCCAACTTCACCGTGCTGCCCGAGATCGCGGTGGCCAAGGTCAATGCCGACGCCCCGTTCGACAAGATCTGCTACATCGGCTGCGGCGTCACCACCGGCATTGGTGCTGTGATCAACACGGCCAAGGTCGAGCAAGGCGCGACGGCGGTCGTCTTCGGCCTCGGCGGCATCGGCCTCAACGTCATCCAGGGCCTGCGCCTTGCCGGCGCCGACATGATCATCGGCGTCGACCTGAACAACGACAAGAAGGAATGGGGCGAGAAATTCGGCATGACGCATTTCGTCAATCCGAAGGAGATCGACGGCGATGTCGTGGCTTATCTCGTCAACATGACCAAGCGCGGCGCCGACCAGATCGGCGGCGCCGACTACACCTTCGACTGCACCGGCAACACCAAAGTCATGCGGCAGGCGCTAGAAGCGTCGCATCGCGGCTGGGGCAAGTCGGTCATCATCGGCGTTGCCGGCGCCGGCCAGGAGATCTCGACGCGGCCGTTCCAGCTGGTCACCGGCCGCACCTGGATGGGCACCGCCTTCGGCGGCGCGCGCGGCCGCACCGACGTGCCGAAGATCGTCGACTGGTACATGGCCGGCAAGATCGAGATCGATCCGATGATCACCCACACGCTGAAGCTCGAGGACATCAACAAGGGCTTTGACCTGATGCATGAAGGCAAGTCGATCAGGAGCGTGGTAGTCTATTGAAGGAGGTACTGATCCGGGTTCGGATCCGATATCCGAATTTCAGCGAGTCGCTCAGTATGCAGAGCTGGCAATTCGGCGAACATCTTTGGGTAGCGCTTAGGAATAACAACCGCGTTCGCATCGACCTCGATGAGATCGACCGCGGCAGAGAAGAAATATCGTTTCTCGTGCGCGATACATATCTGAGCAAGGCGCTCAAGGTGGTAGAGCGCGTCAAGCAAGAACACCGTATGGAGAATGAAGCGGTAATCGAAACGGAACCAGCATAGAACCAAGGGAGGAGACAAAAATGCCGGAAAAACTGCATCCTAAAATCGACAATGGACTGCCCAGGCAAAAGGCCGACTTTGCCGGCGGCACGCTGGTCTGCGCCTGCACCAGCAACCCGGTCAAGGTGAAGGTCAAGGGCCAGATCGCCCATAACCATGCCTGCGGCTGCACCAAATGCTGGAAGCCGGAAGGCGCACTGTTCTCGGTCGTGGCGGTTGCCGGTACAAACGACGTGACGGTGACCGAAAACGGCGACAAGCTGAAGATCGTCGATCCGGGCGCGCTGATCCTGCGCCATGCCTGCACCGGCTGCGGCGTCCACATGCACGGCCCGGTCGAGCGCGACCACGCTTTCAAGGGGCTGTCCTTCATTCATCCGGAACGCTTCCAGGAAGACGGCTGGTCGCCGCCGGGCTTCACCGCCTTTGTCTCCTCGATCATCGAATCCGGTGTCGATCCGAGCCGCATGGACGGCATAAGGTCACAGCTGAAGTCGATCGGGCTCGAACCTTATGATTGCCTCAATCCAGGACTGATGGACTATATCGCCACCTGGACGGCCAAGAGATCCGGCGCGTTGCCGGCCTAGTAGCCGCTCGACTATCATCGATCGAGCCGGGCGACGCCGCCCGGCTCTTTCACATTTGGAACAACGATGCCCGCACCTGCTATTCTCGTCGATGCCGACGCTTGCCCGGTGAAGGCCGAGGTCGAAAAAGTCGCCGAGCGGCACGGCATCGTCGTCACCTTCGTCTCCAATGGCGGCTTGCGTCCGTCGCGCGATCCGATGATCCGCAATGTCGTCGTCTCCAAGGGCGCCGATGCCGCCGACGACTGGATCGTCGAAAATGCCCGGTCCAACGACATTGTGGTGACCGCCGATATCCCGCTTGCCGCGCGCGCGGTGGCGCTTGGCGCCCACGTACTTGGTCCGACCGGACGCCCGTTTACGCCCGAAACGATCGGCATGGCGGTGGCAATGCGCGATCTCAAGCAGCATCTGCGCGAGACGGGCGAAAGCAAGGGCTACAATTCGAGCTTCGCGCCGCAGGATCGCTCGCGGTTCCTGGGCGAGCTTGACCGCATCCTACGGGGAGCGCTGAAATCCGCGTCAGCGGACTGAGACCATGGCGACCGGTACCCCGACCAAGATGCCCATGCGACGCCACACGCCGTTCGCGGTGTCGGCCTGCATCGGCGCGGCAGCCTTTGGCGCCGCGCTGGTCTGGCGTGCGCCGCTTGCCTATTCGATCGGCGCCAATGTGTTCTTTGCCGCCTATCTCGTCCTTGTCATCGCCCATATGCCGCGGCTTACCGGCAGCTATCTGCGCAAGAATGCAGGCGACACGGACCTGCCGGTACTGGCCATCTTCGCGGTCACGCTGATTGTCGTCGCTATTGCCATCATGTCGTTGTTTCAATTGATCAACAGGGAGAAGAGCGCGGACACCATCGAGCTTATGGTGGCGCTGCTGTCTATCCCGCTTGGCTGGTTGACCATCCATGCGATGGCGGCACTTCACTACGCGCATATCTACTGGTTGGATGGCGATGCGATGGATGGCGACACAAAAAAGAAAATTCCGGTCGGCGGCCTTGACTTCCCGGGCGGCAAGCGGCCGGAAGGCTCGGATTTCCTCTATTTCGCTACGGTGATCGGCATGACGGCCCAAACCGCCGACACCAACATCACGACCTCGCAAATGCGCCGTGTCGTGCTTGTGCATTCGATCCTGTCGTTCTTCTTCAACACGGTCATCGTGGCAGCCGCGGTCAACCTCGCCGTCAGCCTCGGCAGTCCGTAATAAATCCGTGATCGGGTGAAACATCGCTTAGGCTGGCGACGTATTGGGAGGAGAAGAGATCTGACGAGGCCGCGGAACCGCTTGGCAGGGAGGCACGGAAAATATGGAATCAGTTGCCAGAGGCGAAGCCAGCACCGGGGCAGATAGCGCTGCTTCGACGGATGCGACGCTGATCTATCGGCAGTCGCGCTGGACGCGGCTGACGCATTGGCTGTGGGCGATCGCGCTGTTCTTCATGCTGCTTTCCGGCCTGCAGATCTTCAACGCCCGCCCGCAGCTCTATATCGGCAAGGAGTCGGGTTTTGGCTACAACAACACCGTCTTCGCCATTGGCGCCGAGAATACGGCGACTGGCCCGCGCGGCTATACCGAAATCTTCGGCAAGCGCTTCGATACCACTGGCGTGCTCGGCTGGTCGGGTCCGGCCGGCCAGGAGACCTCCCGTGCCTTCCCGTCCTGGGCGACGATCCCTTCCTATTACGATCTCGGCACCGCGCGCGTTGTTCATTTCTTCTTCGCCTGGGTGCTGACCACCACGCTGCTGGTCTGGCTGGTCGCCAGCCTGATCAACGGCCATTTGCGCCGCGATCTTGCCCCGCGCCTCGATGATTTCAGGCGCCTGCCGCGAGACATTGTCGAGCACGCCAAGCTCAGGTTCCATCACACGCGCGACTACAACACGCTGCAGAAGATGGCCTATGGCGGCGTGCTGTTCGTGCTGCTGCCGCTGATGATCATCACCGGCCTTGCCATGTCGCCGAGCATGGATTCGGTGCTGCCGTTCCTGAATGATCTGCTCGGCGGCCGACAGACGGCACGCACCATTCATTTCACGGTGATGCTGCTGCTCGTCGCCTTCTTCATTATCCACATCCTGATGATCCTGGCCGCCGGCCCGATCAACGAGCTGCGCTCCATCATCACCGGGTGGTACCGAACCGACCCGCCGGCGCATGGCGACAAAGCGCCAGAGAGGAGTGCCTGACATGGCGAAATTCGAGATCAGCCCCAAGCTACAGATAAGCCGAAGAAAGTTCCTGACCTCGGCCAGCCTCGGCCTTTCCGGCATCATGCTGTCGGGCTGCGACGCCTTCGACAGCCAGCTTGGCGTCGGCGACAGCCTGCGCAGCTTCCTCGAAAGCGCCAATGGCCTGACCTGGCGGGCGCAGCGACTGCTTGCCGGCGCTGATGCGCTGGCGCCGGAGTTCACCGAGGCCGACATTCGCCAGCCGCAGCGGCCGAACGGTGTCACCGCACCGGACGACGATTTCTACAAGGGCCTGCTCGCCAGCGATTTCGCCGACTGGCGGCTGGAGGTTTCAGGCCTGGTCGAAAAACCGCTGTCGCTGAGCCGCGAGCAGCTGATGAACATGCCGAGCCGCACCCAGATCACCCGTCACGACTGCGTCGAAGGCTGGAGCTGCATTGCCAAATGGACCGGCACGCCGCTGTCGCTGGTGCTCGACCAGGCAGTGGTCAAGCCGCAGGCGCGCTACGTCATGTTCCACTGCCTCGATACGATCGACCGCAGCCTGGCCGGCGATATCAAATATTACGGCTCGATCGACCTGATCGATGCTCGCCATCCGCAGACGATCCTTGCCTATGGCCTCAACGGCAAGCCATTGCCGGTCGAGAACGGCGCGCCGCTGCGCGTGCGCGTCGAGCGCCAGCTCGGCTACAAGATGCCGAAATACCTCTACAAGATCGAGCTGGTCGACGGCTTCGCCAACATCGGCGGCGGCAGAGGCGGCTATTGGGAGGACAATGGCTACGACTGGTACGGCGGCATCTGACCGAAACCTGACCTAAGCTTCATCTAACTGTCGTCGTCGCTGTCGTCGCCGTCGCTGCGCAGGGCCGGATTCAGGTCAGGATTGTCGTCAGGGGTGACAAGCTTGCCCAGCCCATGCGGTCCCTGGTAGTTGCCGTGGGTATCGAAGTTGGGGTTGCCCTGATTGTCGAATTGCGGCGTCGGATCGATCCATTGGTCGTAACGGCGCGGGCGGGGCTTCGGATAGTAATTATCGGAATGATGGCGATGCGAATTGCCGTTGTCGAGAATGGCGCCTACCACGCCGCCGACGATAATGGCTGCGGCGACGTCGCCAGCAGAGGGATTGCGGTTGGGGCCGGCGACTGCGAATTCGGCCGAGCAACCATTGTCGACCCAGATGCCGCCGCCGTCATAGCCCCAGCTTCTACCGTATACGCAACGCGCCTTCGACAGCCTGGAGGTCAACTGCACGCCGCGGCGCGTATCGACCCCGCAATAGGAATAGCGGTAGTCGGCGCTGGAGCAGACCACGCGTTTTGCCCCCGCAGCCTGCGCTGCCGCCGGCAGCAGCGAAAGCTTCGCCGGATTGTCCAGGAGGCAAACCAGGAACATCATCGAACCGGTAACCGCCATCCGTGCCGACATCGCAACTCTCCATCAGGGTCCGCTATCGACAGAATGGCACCTCTGTGTAAATCTGACAACCGGACGGGCTCAGCGAGGTTATATTAATGCGCGCTAAGATGATCGCCACAACTATACTTGCCATTTCTGCCTGGTTGGCTTTGTCGCTGCTGCCAGCCCGGGCGGACGACAGCCTCAAGCGCATCATCGACCAGAAGACACTGACGGTCGGCGTGGCGCTCAACCCGCCATGGATCCTCAAGAAGGCCGACGGGAAGTTCGCCGGCTATGATGTCGACCTGACCAGTGCGCTGGCGTCTGATCTCGGCGTCGACCTGAAGCTGGTCGAGGTGCCCTGGAACGACCTTAAGACAAGACTGCTCAAGGGTGATTTCGACATGATCGCGGCGGGCTACGCCAGCACGCCGGAACGCGCACGCGAGGTGGTATTCTCCAACCAGACCGGCACCGCCGATATCCGCATGGTTGCGACGATCGCCAGTCTGGGGAAAAGGCCGGGCAAGGCAGTGGCGGCGCAGGGATACAAGATCGCCGTGCTGTCCAATTCCACCGATGAAGCCGCCGCGAAGGAAGCTTTTCCCAAGGCGACCATTCTGTCTTTCGACAACACCTCTGATGTTTTCGCCGCGATCATCGGCGGCGACGCACAGGCAATGGTCGCGACATCGCCAACGCCCCAAATGGCCGCAAGGCTCTATGACGCGAAGTTGACAATGGTGGGCGGCCCGCTGTTGCGGACGCCGGAGGCGTTTGCGATGCGGCCGGACGATGTGCGCCTCATCCAATACGTCAACAACTGGATCGGCGCGCGTACCGCCGACGGCACCATAGGCGGCGTGCGCCGCTACTGGTTCGGCAGCTTCAAATGGATGTTGCGCTTCGACACCAGTGCCAAGCCGGAGCCCGCCAAACAATAGCGTCGCGCGACTGCTTATGCGACCTTGTCGATCAGCGGCTTCAGCGCCGGGTGGATTTCCGGCGAGGCGTGCTTGATTAGCGTCAGCAGCGCGCGCTCGTTCTCCTGCAGCGGCCGGTCGCCTATGTGTTCAGCGAGCCATTTGGCCTCGCCGGCATCGACCGACTCGGCGCGGCGGGCCAGAGCCTCGGCTGCCTTGTTCTTGGACTCCCACTCGGCTTCGATATCGCCGGGTGAGCGATAGGCTTCCATGATGCCGGACAGGCCGCCCGATACCATGCGGCTGAAGAACCCGCCGATTTCCGGATCGGCCTGTTCGAAGAACGAATCCCGGCGCAGCGCCACGTCGCGCACCGGCGGTTCGTAGCCGGCCGAACACATGACGAAATTGGCGATCGCCTTGACGAACAGATCGTTCCAGGACAGATCGTTGTCGCCCGCCGCTGTCCGCTCGTTGATCTTGAACAGCACCTCGGCCTCGGCGCGGCTGATGGCGATGTTGCCATCGCCGCCATAGGCGTAAAGGATGCGGCGCAACAGCTCGACCTCAGCCTTGGCAATCGACCCAGGGATAAGCCTGCCGCCGGTCATCAGCGGCCCCTTGCCGTCCACGACCGCATGAGCGACCTGCTCCAGCGCATAGCTGGAAAGCGTGCTCGGCGATGATTTGGCAACTTCCAGCACATGCACCAGCAGCTCGAGTTCGGTCTGGCTGTCGACCATGCCGTCGCGCGAAATCGTCCGGATCAGCCAGTCGGCATTGTCCTGCGAAACATAGCCCGCCGGCTTTTCCTGGTGGACGATGAAATCGGTGACCGCCTCGACGAAAAACTCGAGCCATTCCGTGCATTTGTCCCTCGCCGTTGCATCCAGCGCAAACAGCGCCTCGGCCTCGCCGCGCGTTACCACGCCGTCGCCGAACACTTCGCCGCGCAGCATGACCACGTCTTCCGCCGTGATCCGATTTTTCGAGGTCAGCCCGGCCACCGGCGCGCTCATGATCAATTCGCCCATTTTCTTCCCCGCCCGCCGCCGGTAATTGCCGGCCCTTATGCGGTATATCGGCAAGGTCTTGAGAAACCGGCAAGCGGCGTGGTTAGCGAAGGCTTGCCTATAAAGAAGGCCCGCAGAAGACTTGGCAGTAAAAATGTCGCCGGCAGGTGACAAGGTGTCGTCCACGGGCTATGGATGACGAGTCGAGGGCTCCTGACCGAGTCCTACCTGTTTGCGGGAGAGAGCAGCGAGAGCTGCCGCCGAAGGGGAAATCGCCCGAAATCTCTCAGGCAAAAGAACCGTAGACGGGAAAGACACTCTGGAAAGTCGGGGCTTGCCCCCGCGCCGAAGGTGTAAGCGCTGCCGACAGAGTTACGGGGCGCGAGTCTCTCAGGCTTCAGACAGAGGGGCACGGACTGGTCGCCATTCGCGGCCGCTTGCGTGCGACTCTGGAGATGACATGACGGGCGACGACACCAAACACCTCCCCCTCGAAGATCTGCACATGACAGCCGGTGCGCGCTTCGGCGCCTTCGCCGGCTGGTCGATGCCGTTGACCTACCCGGCCGGCGTGATGAAGGAGCACCTTCACAGCCGCGAGCATGCCGGCCTGTTCGACATCTCGCACATGAAGCTGTTCGAAATCAGCGGCCCGGGCGCAGCAGCGCTTCTGAACCGCGCCTGCCCGTTCGATGCCGGCGCGCTGAAGATTTCCCAGTCCAAATACACGTTCTTCCTCAACGAGGCGGCCGGCATTCTGGACGATCTGATCGTCACTAGGCTCGGCGCCGAGCGCTTCATGATGGTCGCCAATGCCGGCAACGCCGCCGCCGACGAAAAGCATCTGCGCGCACTGGCCAAAAATTTCGATGCAGAGGGCGATTTCGATGTAAAAGTGGATGCGCTCGACCGCGTCTTCTTGGCCATACAAGGCCCCGAGGCGTGGGCTGCCCTTTCCCGCGCCGGCATCGAGACCGGTTCGCTGGTGTTCATGCACGGCATCGAGCCGCGCGAAAAATGGTTCATGAGCCGGTCCGGCTATACCGGCGAAGACGGCTTCGAGATCGGCCTGCCGGAAGCGGATGCAAGAAACCTCGTCGCCAGGCTGCTCGAGGATGAGCGGGTGATGTGGGTCGGCCTTGCCGCCCGCGACAGCCTGCGGCTCGAAGCCGGACTGTGCCTGCACGGGCTGGACATCACGCCGGAAATCGATCCGGCCAGCGCCGGGCTGATGTGGGCCATCCCCAAGGAGGTTCGCGCCTCTGGCGCCTTCATCGGCGCCGATGCGCTGCGCGCCGTCCTGGAGCGCGGTCCGGCGCAAAAACGCGTCGGCCTGAAGCCGGAAGGCCGCCAGCCGGCGCGCGCCGGTGCTGCCCTTTTCGATGCCGACGGCAATCCTGCCGGCCATGTCACCTCAGGCGGCTTCGGCCCCTCGGCCGGTCATCCGGTCGCCATGGGCTACGTCCAGACGCCGCTTGCCAAATCCGGCGCAAAACTGTTCGCCGATGTCCGCGGGACGAAAATCCCGGTCGACATCCACCCCTTGCCCTTCAAGCCCCATCGCTACCGCAAAGGATGATTTCAATGGCAAAGACCTATTTCACCGAAGATCACGAATGGCTGCGCGTCGAGGGCGGCATCGCCACGGTCGGCATCACCGATTACGCGCAGCAGCAGCTCGGCGATCTCGTCTTCGTCGAACTGCCGGAGCCGGGGAAGAAGCTGGCCAAGGGCGACACCGCCGTGGTGGTCGAATCGGTCAAGGCCGCATCGGATGTCTACGCGCCGGTCGACGGCGAGATCACCGAGGCCAACACCTCGCTGTCATCGGATCCTTCACTCGTCAATTCGGCGGCAACCGGCGACGGCTGGTTGTGGAAGATGAAGCTGGCCAATGAGCGCCAACTCGACGGACTTCTCGATGAAGCCGCTTACAAAGCCCATATTGGTTGATAGCAGGACCAGGAAGATGACCGCAGCACCCTACCCCTTCTCGGCTCGCCATATCGGCCCGGGCCTCCATGACGTCAGAGCCATGCTGGCGACGATCGGCGTTCCTTCGGTCGAGACCCTGATCAGTCAGGCAGTGCCGAAGTCGATCCGGCTCGACCGGCCGCTGGCCCTGCCCGCCCCCGCAAGCGAAGCGGAAGCGCTGACCGAGCTCGCGGCGACGATGGCAAAGAACACGGTGCTGAAGAGCTTCATCGGTGCCGGGTATCATGGCGTCCACGTGCCGCCGGTGATCCAGCGCAACCTGTTCGAGAACCCGGCCTGGTATACGGCTTACACGCCTTACCAAGCCGAGATCAGTCAGGGCCGGCTGGAAATGCTGTTCAACTTCCAGACGCTGGTGACGGAACTGACCGGCCTGCCGGTGGCATCGGCCTCGCTGCTCGACGAGGCGACGGCGGTGGCCGAAGCGGTTGGCATCGCGCTGCGCCATCATCGCGACAAGCGCACCAAGGTGGCACTGGCCGGCACGCCGCACCCGCAGACGCTGGACGTCGTGCGCACCCGTGCCGAGCCGCTCGGCATCGAGGTGGACGGCGAGGTGATCGACGACAACACCGCCGCCCTGCTGGTCTCCTGGCCCGATACGTTCGGCGTCTACGGCGATCACAAGGCAGCAATCGACAAGGCCCGCGCGGCCGGCGCGCTGGTCGTCTTCATCGCCGACCCGCTTGGCCTGACGCTGACCGATGCGCCGGCCAGGCTTGGCGCCGACATCGCCGTCGGTCCGATGCAGCGTTTTGGCGTGCCGATGGGCTTTGGCGGGCCGCACGCCGCCTATTGCGCCGTCTCCGACAGGCTGACGCGGCTGATGCCCGGCCGGCTCGTTGGCCAGTCGACGGATAGCAAGGGCCGTCCCGGTTATCGCCTCGCTTTGCAGACACGCGAGCAGCATATCCGCCGCGACAAGGCGACGTCCAACATCTGCACCGCGCAGGCGCTGCTCGCCAACATGGCGACGGCCTATGCGATCTGGCATGGCCCTGCCGGGCTGCAGGCGATTGCCGGCCGCGTCCACACGCTGGCCAACCGCCTGGCTGCCGGCCTCAAGGCAGCGGGCGTTTCGGTACTCGGCGAAAGCCGCTTCGACACTGTGACCGTGGAAGTGAAAGGCAAAGCCGGCGCCATCGCCGCCGCCGCCGAGAAGACCGGTCGGCTGCTGCGCGTCATCGACGCCGACCATGTCGGCATCAGCTTCGACGAGACCTCCACCGAAGCCGATCTGGAGGCGATCGCAGCACTTTTCGGCGCCAAGGCCGGCGTTGCCGCCGGCAGTTCCATGCCAGGAAAACCGCGCGCCAACGAGTTCCTCACCCAGCCCGTCTTCCGCGAAAACCACTCGGAAACCGACATGATGCGCTTCCTGCGCCGGCTGTCCGACAAGGACCTGGCGCTTGACCGCGCCATGATCCCGCTCGGCTCTTGCACCATGAAGCTCAACGCCGCCGCCGAAATGATGCCGGTGAGCTGGCCTGATGTCGCCAACCTGCATCCCTTCGCCCCGGCTGACCATTCGACCGGCTATCGCGCCATGATCGACGAGCTGGAAGGCTGGCTGGCGGAGATCACCGGCTTCGACGCGGTGACCCTGCAGCCCAATGCCGGCAGCCAGGGCGAATATGCCGGCCTGCTCGCCATTCGCGGCTACCACCGCTCACGCGGCGAAGGCCATCGCACCGTCTGCCTGATCCCGTCCTCGGCGCATGGCACCAATCCGGCAAGCGCGGCCATGGCCGGCATGAGCGTCGTCGTCGTGCGCTGCACCGAGGACGGCAATATCGACATGGTCGACCTGCAGGCCAAGGCGGCCGAGCATGCGCACAACCTTGCGGCGCTGATGTTCACCTATCCTTCGACGCATGGCGTATTCGAGGAGGGCGCGCGCGACCTTTGTGCCCTCGTCCACAGCCATGGCGGCCAGGTCTATTTCGACGGCGCCAATCTCAACGCGCTGGTCGGCCTCGCCCGTCCCGGCGATATCGGCGCCGATGTCTGCCACATGAACCTGCACAAGACCTTCTGCATCCCGCATGGCGGCGGCGGCCCCGGCGTCGGCCCGATCGGCGTCAAGGCGCATCTGAAGCCATATCTGCCCGGCCACGTCACCGAAGGCTCGGCCCATGCCGTGGCGGCGGCACCGTTCGGCAGTGCCTCCATCCTGCCGATCACCTGGATGTATATCCGCATGATGGGCGCTTCCGGCCTGAAGCAGGCGACCGAGACGGCGATCATCTCCGCCAACTATGTGGCGACGCGGCTTGGCGAGCATTTCCCACTGCTTTACAAAGGGCGCAACGGACGCGTCGCGCATGAATGCATCCTCGACACCCGCGTGCTCAAGGACAGCGCCGGCATCAGCGTCGACGATATCGCCAAGCGGCTGATCGACTATGGCTTCCACGCGCCGACCATGTCGTTCCCGGTGGCCGGCACGCTGATGGTCGAGCCGACCGAGTCCGAGCCCAAGCGCGAGCTGGATCGTTTCTGCGAGGCGATGATCGCCATAGCCGGCGAGGCAGCCAAGGTGGCGAAGGGCGAATGGCCGTTGGGCGACAATCCTCTGGTCAACGCGCCGCACACCGCCGCCGAGGCATTGGCCGGCCAGTGGACCCATCCCTATTCGCGTCTGGAGGCAGCCTATCCAGCCGGCGATGCCGACACCGCAGCAAAGTACTGGCCGCCGGTGTCACGCATCGACAATGTCGCCGGCGACCGCAACCTTGTCTGCTCCTGCCCGCCGCTGTCGGAATATCTGGGTGCGGCGGAATAGATCATGATCCCGAAAAGTGGAATCCGGTTTTCGGACAAGATCATGGGTCTAACAAGAAGATAGAAACCTCAATCAGGCAGAACGCAAGGCCGGCCCGTCGGCCTTGCTCGCCCGGTCCCGGACGACGACGCGATTTCGCCCGGCGCGCTTTGCCGCATAGAGTGCTGCGTCGGCTTCGGCCAGCACATCGTCGAGACCGGTGCCGTTTGTTCCGCCAAAGCCGATGCCGCCGCTGACTGTGCTTCGCAACGGACCGAGTTGGGTGGCCACGACTTCCGTGCCGAAGGCGACGCTGATCTTGCTCGCAATGTCATAGGCCTTCTCTTCCGTCATCCGCGACATGACGAGCACGAATTCCTCGCCGCCCAACCGGAAGGCGTCGACGCCGGTCCGGGCGTATTTCCTGATGACGGCGGCAAAGCGGCACAGAACCTGGTCGCCGACCGGGTGACCGAATACGTCGTTCGTCCTCTTGAAATGGTCAAGGTCGAACATGGCAACGGACATGAACGGACCGAAGACCCGCTCGCCGTAGAGTGCCGTCAACGCCCGCCGATTCATCAGCCCGGTCAATGGATCGGTCATCGTCTCGGCCTTCAGTTCGATCTGCGCCTGCAAATGGTGCAGGGAGAGCGTCAATGCGCCGAGCCCGGTCATGCAGGCGACGGCCACGACGGAATTCACCCGCTCGGCCCAATTGTCCGGTGCTACACCGAGCACCCATTGGCCCGTGACCAGCAGGACCGCGCCGCAAAGTCCGAACGACAGGGCACAGACGCCGCTCAGGAACGAGACGACCAGCAATATCCGGCGATCGTGACCACCCTCAATCCAGAACATCGCCCCGATGAGCGAGAGCAGCGCCGTTACCGTCGCGTAGGTGACAATAAAGCCGACACCATCAAACCCGAGATACGTCGCGCCCGCGCAAACGGCCATCGCAACCAAGGTCGGCAAGATGGCTCGCCTGTAGTCGCCTATGCCGAGGTATTGCATGGCCGACAGGCAGATGATCAGGAAGCCGAGGCTGAGCAGCGCAAGCACGATCTGGCAAAGCCAGGCGCTTGGATCCCTGGTGTAATGCCAGAACAACACCACATGTGCGACGAGCACGAGAATGCCACACGCCACCGTCAGCACAAAGCGTGCCTGTGGCGCGCTGAACCAGATGGCAAACATGGTGATGCTAAGGCACGTGCCCGACAGCGCCGCCGCGAGCAGGAGCGAACTGTAATCCAACATGCTTAAGCGACTGCCTCTTGAGGGTTCCGCTGCATTCTAGGTCAGCGACAGTCCGCAAATACCGCCTTTTAGCCAATCTTCCGGCGTAACCTTCGGACAGGGTTTACAAAACGTCGATGCTCCACCTTCGACCCCATTTCCGCCGCTTGGCTGTCGAATGGTTTTGCAGTAAGAGGCCCTATCCTCGAACGTAACAGGAACCTCCGTCGCCTGCCCGCCAAAAGCGTGGCAGTATCGGGTGGTGATTCGCAGCATCGGAATCCAGGACCGGCATGGACGACAATAACGATCTTTTCGCCAAATTGGACAAGCAGCCGCAACCGGCTCGCGCCGCCGCGCGCCCGGCCGACCCGCTGGTGCAGGCGGCGAAGCGGCCGGCGCCCCGCGACGCCAGCGAGAGCTATAGTGCCGCCGACATCGAAGTGCTGGAGGGGCTGGAACCGGTGCGCCGCCGCCCGGGCATGTACATTGGCGGCACCGACGACAAGGCGATGCACCATCTGTTCGCCGAGGTCATCGACAATTCGATGGACGAGGCGGTCGCCGGCCATGCGACCTTCATCGATGTCGAGCTTTCCGCCGACGGATACCTGTCCGTCACCGACAACGGCCGCGGCATTCCGGTCGATCCGCACCCGAAATTCAAGAAGCCGGCGCTCGAACTCATCATGACGACGCTGCATTCAGGCGGCAAGTTCGACAGCAAGGTTTACGAGACGTCCGGCGGCCTGCACGGTGTCGGCGTTTCCGTGGTCAACGCGCTGTCCGACCATCTCGAGGTCGAGGTGGCGCTGGGAAGGAAACTTTATCGGCAAAAGTTCTCGCGCGGCATTCCTGTGACCGGCCTGGAGCAGCTCGGCGAGGTGCACAACCGCCGCGGCACGAAGATCCGCTTCCATCCAGACGAGCAGATTTTCGGCAAGGGCGCTGCTTTCGAGCCGACGCGGCTCTACCGCATGGCGCGGTCAAAGGCTTATCTGTTCGGCGGTGTCGAAATCCGCTGGACCTGCGACCCGTCGCTGATCAGGGAAAAGGACACGACGCCGGCCAAGGCAGAATTCCATTTTCCGGGCGGCCTCAAGGATTATCTGAAAGCCTCGCTCGGCGACGAATTCCAGGTGACCCGTGAAATGTTTGCCGGTAAGAGCGAGAAGCAGGGTGGCCACGGTTCGCTCGAATGGGCGGTGACCTGGTTCGGCGGCGACGGTTTTATCAATTCCTATTGCAACACCATTCCGACCGCCGAAGGCGGCACGCATGAGGCCGGCTTCCGCAACGTCCTGACGCGCGGCTTGCGCGCTTATGCCGACCTGGTCGGCAACAAGCGCGCCTCGATCGTCACTTCCGAGGATGTGATGATCTCGGCGGCGGGCATGCTGTCGGTGTTCATCCGCGAACCGGAATTCGTCGGCCAGACCAAGGACAGGCTGGCGACGATCGAGGCGATCCGCATCGTCGAAAGCGCCATCCGCGACCCGTTCGACCACTGGCTGGCCGACAATCCGCAGGAGGCTTCGAAACTGCTCGAATGGGTGATCGCGCGCGCCGACGAGCGGGTGCGCCGCCGCCAGGAAAAGGAAGTGTCGCGCAAGAGTGCGGTGCGCAAGCTGCGCCTGCCCGGCAAGCTCGCCGACTGCACGCAGAATGCCGCCGCCGGTGCCGAGTTGTTCATCGTCGAGGGCGATTCGGCCGGCGGTTCGGCAAAGCAGGCGCGCGACCGCGCCAGCCAGGCGGTGCTGCCGCTGCGCGGCAAGATCCTCAACGTCGCCAGCGCCGGCAACGACAAGCTTGCCGCCAACCAGCAGATATCCGACCTCATCCAGGCGCTTGGTTGCGGCACGCGCTCGAGATATCGCGACGAGGACCTGCGTTACGACCGGGTCATCATCATGACCGATGCCGACGTCGACGGCGCCCATATCGCCTCGTTGCTGATCACCTTTTTCTACCAGGAGATGCCGAGCCTGGTCCGCGGCGGCCATCTCTATCTGGCGGTGCCGCCGCTTTATTCGATCCGGCAAGGCGGCAAGGTCGCCTATGCCCGCAACGATGCGCACAAGGACGAACTCCTGCGCACCGAATTCACCGGGCGCGGCAAGGTCGAAATCGGCCGCTTCAAGGGGCTGGGCGAAATGATGGCTGCCCAGCTCAAGGAAACCACCATGGACCCGAAAAAGCGCACGCTGCTCAGGGTCGACGTTATCGATGCCGAGGCGGCGACCAAGGATGCGGTCGACGCATTGATGGGGACCAAGCCCGAGGCCCGTTTCCGCTTCATCCAGGAACGCGCGGAATTCGCCGAGACGGAAGTGCTGGATATCTGAGCTCCCGCCGCTAGCTTGGCCTTCTGAGCTGGAGACGAGCACTTGACCTGGGCGCGGCTGAAGGACGATATCGGCACGCGGATCGCTGGCCTGACGCGGCCGACGCGTTCGGACTGGATCTTTGCCCTGCGCACCGTTTCGGCCGGCCTCATCGCGATATTGGCCGCCTATGCGCTGAAGCTCGACCACCCGCAATGGGCGATGATGACGGTGTTCATCGTCGCACAGCCGGTCGCCGGCATGGTGCTGGCGAAGGGGTTTTATCGTCTCCTCGGCACGTTTGCCGGCGCGCTGGCGGCGATCGGCATTACCACTCTTTTCGATGCCAACCCCTGGTTGCTGGTTGCAGTTCTTGCCGTCTGGATCGGCATCTGCTCGCTGGTCTCGTCGCTGCTACGCAATCCGGAAGCCTATGGCGCGGCGCTTGCCGGCTACACCGCGATGATCATCGGCCTGCCGGCTTTCGGCCAGCCGCACCTCGTCATCGATCTCGCCGTGGCGCGCTGCGCGGAAATCGTGCTTGGTATCGTCT
This sequence comes from Mesorhizobium sp. M0768, assembly GCF_040320195.1. NCBI lineage: Bacteria > Pseudomonadati > Pseudomonadota > Alphaproteobacteria > Hyphomicrobiales > Phyllobacteriaceae > Mesorhizobium > Mesorhizobium sp. M0768. Next base: position 251,277 of record NZ_JAMYPD010000001.1, read on the forward strand.
GCGCTGCGTTGACCAGCCGGCTGATCCTGCCGAAACTGGCCGCCGACGCCATCATCTCAAGACTGAAACGCGGCATTCTCGACCTGGCGGCCTATGCGGACGGCGCTTTTTCCGGCGGCGATGCGGAAAAGCTTGCCGGGCTGCACCGCAAGCTGATCGGCGACGTCCAGACGCTCGGCGAGATGCGCACCTATGCAAGGCTGGAGGGGCCGAGCCTCGCCACCCGCGCCTATCCGGTCCGGCGTACCATCGGCCAGCTTCTGTCGGCCCTGTCAGCGGCGCGTGCGCTGCATGCCCACGCCGCGCCGAAGAATGCAGCCCTCATCCCCGTTCGCGCCGAGTTGCAGGCCGTTGTCGGCGAACTGGTAGCCAAGCCGGGCGCGCTGGACGATACGGCGCCCTGGGTGGCGCGGCTCGACGCAATCGCCGGCAAGGCACGGCAGATGCCTGACATCGCGGCCGGGCAAGACATTGACTGGGCTGGCACTGTCACCCGCCTAACCATTGCCGCCGACTTCGCCGGGGCAATGCAGCAAGTGCTGCGCGGCCTGGATGCACTCCGCTCTCCCCCGTCTCGTGCCAGTCGCGAACGGCGGCAGCCAGCGCTGGTGGTGCACCGCGATTACCGTGCGGCATCGCGCAATGCCGTGCGCGCAGCAATCGCCACGCTCCTGGTCGCCGGCTTCTGGCTGGCGACGAAATGGTCGGACGCGACCGGCACGGTCATTCTGGTCGCCGTTGTCTCCAGCTTGTTCGCCGCGCGCGCCGATCCGATCCGGTCGGCATGGAACTTCTTCGAGGGCACGTTGCTCGCCCTGCCGTTCGCGTTTGTGGTCGGGCAGATAGCACTTCCAGCGCTGCCGGGCTTTGGCTGGTTCGCGGTTTTCGTCGTCCCGATCCTGGTGCCAGCGGCACTGGGCATGGCCAATCCGCATTACGTCGGCGTGGCAACGGCCTTTGCGATCAATTTCCTCGCCTTCCTCAGCCCACATCAGGTCATGACCTACGATCCGGAGCCGTTCCTCGCCAATTCGGCAGCGGTCCTTGTCGGCATTCTTCTGGCGATCGGCGTCTTCGCCGTCGTGCTGCCCGCCGACCCTTGGGTTACAGTCAACCGCATCCTGCAAACCATGCGCGAAGATCTTGCACGCCTTTGCCTGCACGACCGCCTGCCGCGGCGATCGGCCTTCGAAAGCCTTGCCTACGACCGGATCAACCAGTTGATGCCACTGCTGCAGAACGCCGGCAAGAAAGGCGACGCGGTTCTCGGCGGCGGCATAGCTGCGGTTACCGTCGGCCTCGAAATCCTACGGCTGCGCAACGCGCAGCAAAGTTCCGCGATCCCGCCTGAAACAGCACTTTCCATCGCCAATTTCCTGCGCGGTCTGGCACGCGAACTGCTGTTCAGGCGTCCCGGCGAGCCGCAGACGGCGACCGTCGCAGTCGCCAGGCAGTATGCAGCAGGCATCGCGGAGCGCAGCGTCGCGGCCGAAATGCTGCAGATCGCCGCCTCGCTGCGCATCATTGCCGCCGCGATCGAGGATTTTCCGGATTTTTTCGCGAAGGACCGGGTTTAGGCAGCGGCGATCGCCAGCGCGTGCCCGCGTGCGTTCTCGCGCAGCGCGTCGAGATGGATCGATTTGACCAGCCCGGCGAGATCGCCTTCGGCGGACTGTCCGCCCAATTCCTTCAGCATCAGCCAGCTGACTTCCTGGACGCCGGCGAGGCGTTTGCCATTGGCGACCTCGCGCCAGACCTTCAGCGCGCGCAGAATGATGGCGTGGGTGGCGGCGGCAAGCCCGGCGCTGCGGAACAGTGCCTGCAACGCTATGTCATGGCCGCCGGCCAGCAGTGCTCTCACCCGTTGTTCGGACTGTTGGCTGAGCGCGACCAGCGCCGAACCAAAGAAGTCGACCTTGCCGTGCGCAATGGTGCGGACGACGAAGCTTGCGGTCAGGTCGCCGCGCAGGCGCAGATGTTCGACAAGTGCGGTATGTTCCTCTGTCCGCGTGCCTTCGATCAGCGTCACCGAAGCCTTGATGCAAGCATCGCGCGTGACGCGCTCGGCCCTGGCGGCGCCCATCAGCGCCAACACCAGCGGCGACCCCTTGAGCATCTCCCCGAGCTTGACCAGCAGCATATGCCGGCAATCGGCGGGCAGCCGGGTGTCGGCGATCAGCGCCTCGCGCACCAGAGGCAGATGGCCGTGCCGCTCGGCCATGCGGCGAAAGCTGACGGATGCGATATCGGCGCCGCTGTTGGCGAGCAGCGTGGTGCAAGCCTCCGGCTCACCGATCTCGGCGATCGCCGCCGCAACCGACATCGAGACACGCGGCCGGTCGGCGATCACCTTCTGCGTCGCCTTCTGGCCGCCGGCAACCCGATCGATCAGGTCGGCATCGGTGAGCAGCGGCGAGCGCGCCAGCACCAAGGCTGCGACTTCCGGCTGGTCCGAGGCCAGCGCGCTGACGATCTGCGGCGGCGCGTGGTGGCTCATGGAAAGCGCGTCGGCGATTGCCAGTCGCACCTTCGACGATGCGTCGTCGAGCAGCAGCGTCAGCGCCGCCTCCGCAGCGCAGCGGTCCTCGAAAGGCAGGTCCGAGTCGACATAGGTGCGAGCCAGCGCGCTTGCCGCCGCAGCGCGCTCCGACACCTTCGCCGTGTGGATCCATTTCAGGAAATGCGAAACGACCATGTCGCCTGCTTACGCCCTTTGCCAGAAGGTTTCTGGTCCCTGTCGAGACCGTAGGCACAAATGGTTTATGAACGGTTCACCATGTTCGTTAACTGGCTTGCGAGCCCGGTATGCAACGCCTATCAACCCTTAAGCAGCGGAGGAGATCGACCATGGCCGGACTTTACCTTGAGGAGTTCGTTGTCGGCCATGTGTTCAAGCACACGCTGCGCAAGACCGTGACCGAAGGCGACAACATGCTGTTTTCGGTGATGACGCTGAACCCGCAACCGCTGCACATCGACTTCGACTTCGCGGCGAAGAGCGAATGGGGCAAGCCGCTGGTCAATTCGCTGTTCACGCTGGGCCTGATGATCGGCATTTCAGTCAACGACATCACCGTCGGCACCACCATCGCCAATCTCGGCATGAAGGAGACGGTGTTTCCGCATCCCGTCTTCCATGGCGACACCATTCGCGTCGAGACCACGGTGGTTTCGGTGCGCGAATCCAGGTCGAAGCCGGACCGCGGCATCGTCGAGCTCGAGCATCGCGCCTATAACCAGAACGACGTGCTGGTTGCCAAATGCACGAGGCAAGCCATGATGATGAAAAAGGCATAGCCGATGCGTTCTCTGCTCTTCGTTCCCGGCGATTCGGAAAAGAAGCTGGAGAAGGGCCTTGGCGTAGGCGCCGACGTGGTCATCGTCGACCTCGAGGATTCGATTGCCGAGCAGCACAAAGGTCTGGCACGCGACACAGCGGCGCGTTTCATCGCCGCGCACAGGCACCGGACCAGCTCCGCGATCTATGTTCGCGTCAACGATCTTTCGACCGGACTGACCGACGACGATCTGGCGGCGCTCGTGCCGGTGAAACCAGACGGCATCATGCTGCCTAAGTCGAACAGCGGACTGGATGTCCAGCATCTCTCGGCCAAGCTCAGGGTGCACGAAGCCGAAAGCGGCCTGCCGGATGGCGCGATAAGGATCCTGCCGATCATCACCGAAACCGCAGCCGGCGTAATGGCCGCTGCAACCTACGCCAAGGCAAGCGCGCGGCTTGTCGGCCTCACTTGGGGCGCGGAAGATCTGTCGGCGGCGATTGGCGCGCGCGCGACGCGCGACGCGAATGGCCGCTACACGGATGTGTTCCGCCTCGCCCGCACCATGACCATGCTTGCCGCAAGTGCCGCGGAAGTCGCGGCAATCGACACCGTCTTTCCGGATTTTCGCGACATGGCCGGCTTCGAGGCCGAATGCGCCGAGGCCGAGCGCGACGGTTTCACCGGCAAGATGGCGATCCATCCGGCGCAGGTGCCGGTTATCAACGCCGCCTTCACGCCTTCGGCGCAAGCGGTGAAAAGCGCCCTGGCGATCGTCGAGGCGTTCGAGGCGGCAGGAAATCCCGGGGTCGTTGGCATGGATGGCAAGATGTACGACCGGCCGCATCTCAAGCTCGCAGAGCGGCTCCTGGCGCGAGCCAAGGCATCGGAGCTTGATCCTTAGGGGGGCTGTTCCGCGCCGAAATTATCCCACCCACGGCCCCGAATAGTCGGCATAGAGTTTTGCCGGATCGGGCCGCGGTCGTTCCGGCGCTGGCCCCTGGTAGGAGCCGATATGGACGAAGCCGACGACCCGCTCATGCGGCGCCAGGCCGAGGATCGCCCTGCCCTCGGGCACGTCGGAATACCAGTTGCTGATCATGTTGGTGCCGTAGCCCAGCGCATTGGCGGCAAGCATCAGGTTCATCGCCGCCATGCCGCCGGACAGGAACATCTCCCATTGCGGGATCTTTGGGTTTTCCCTGGGGATAGAAATCACGCCGATGACCAGCGGCGCGCGCGAAAAGCGCGCCAGTTCCTGGTTGCGGCGGCCTTCCGGCAGCGGCCCTTCGCGCTGTTCGGCAAGTGCTGCCAGCTTCTTGCCGATATCGACGCGAGCCTCGCCGCGATAGAGGATGAAACGCCAAGGCTCCAGCCGGCCGTGGTCCGGCACCCGCGAGGCGGCGGCGATCATCGTCGCGATCTCCGCATCGCCCGGTGCCGGTTCTTTCAAATCCGGGATCGGCGCGGAATTTCGGGTCAGCAGAAAATCGATGATCGGCGACGCCATGGGCGCAAGTCTCCTGGAATTTGAGCTGAAGCGCACCATCGGGACATCGGGCGGCTTGGCCATTGGCGCGGCGCGCCGGACAAAGAGCCTGTAGCAGAAGCCGACCGGACTCTTAAGCCTTGAAATTGCCACCGCCTTGGGCTTCAACGCAAGGCATGTTTGAGGGGACATTGCGTCTTTTCCTGATATGGCTCGCTGCCGCACTGTTGATGGTGCCGGTTTCGCTTGCCGTCGCCCAGGATGTGGACGGCCTTGGCGAGCTGAAGCTTCCCGGAATTTCGGGCTATGCACCTCCGAAAAGCGAGACATCGCTGGCATTGGGCAGCAGCGGGGCGATCACGCTGTCGGCGCAATTGACCGACAAGGGCGCCGACATCACGCGCGGCATAGTCTGGCGCGTCTTCAAACCCGAATCGGCCAGCGACGGCAAGCTGACGATGGTCGCCTCCTCTCATGGCGGCACCGCCATATTCCAGCTCGAGCCGGGTTCGTATCTGGTCCACGCCTCCTACGGGCGGGCCGGCGCCACCAAGCGCATCACCGTCGGCAAGGAAGCCAAGCGCGAGAGCCTCGTGCTCGATGCCGGTGGCCTCAAGCTCGATGCAGTGCTGTCCGGCGGGGTACGCATACCGCCGAAGAAGCTGCGCTTCTCGATCTATGAGAGCCACGCCGCGGCCGATGGCGATCGCGCCCTGATCATACCCGATGTCGAGCCGAACAGCGTCGTGCGGCTCAATGCCGGCACCTACCACGTCGTGTCGACCTATGGCGCGGTGAACGCGGTCATCCGCTCCGACATCCGCGTCGAGGCCGGCAAGCTGACCGAAGCGACCGTCGAGCACCGTGCCGCCGAGATGACCATGAAGCTGGTGCGCGAACCAGGCGGCGAGGCGATCGCCGACACCTCCTGGTCCCTGCTCAACGAATCCGGCGATCCGATCAAGGAAACCGTCGGCGCCTTTGCCTCGATGGTGCTGGCCGAGGGCGACTACACCATCATCGCCAAGAACCGCGACCGCATCTACCAGAAGGATTTTACGGTGGTGGCTGGGCACAACCAGGACATCGAGGTTCTGGCCACCGAGGCTTCGGCCATCGATTCCGAGGAAGGCGCCGACTGAGACGCGCCCCTCTAAGCTGCCTTGTGCATGGGTCGCGCCAGCGCGTCGCCGACGCGCACGTCGATCGATTTGCCAGATAGGCGTGCGGCGTGACAGGCATACAAAATATAAAAATGGCGGTGGATCGCTCCACCGCCATTCATTGCTCGTCGATAGGTTCAGGCCGCGCGGCGCTTGCGGTCGGGTGTCACCGCCTCGTCGGCAAGCAGCCTCACGGCGGCTGCGAGGCCGAGTGATTCCTGGTCACGCGACCCGAGACGACGGATATTGACCGTTTCTTCCTCGGCCTCGCGCTTGCCGCAGACGAGGATGACCGGCACCTTGGCCAGCGAATGCTCGCGGACCTTGTAGTTGATCTTCTCGTTGCGCAGATCGGCTTCGGCGATCAGCCCCGCCGCCTTCAGCTGCGCAACGACCTTCTGGGCGTAATCGTCGGCATCGGAAGTGATCGTCGCCACCACCACCTGCAGCGGCGCGAACCAGAGCGGGAAATGGCCGGAATAATTCTCGATCAGGATGCCGAGAAACCGCTCCATCGAGCCGCAGATGGCGCGATGCACCATCACCGGCTGCTTCTTTTCCGAATCCGAGCCGATGTAGAAGGCGCCGAACCGTTCAGGCAGGTTGAAATCAACCTGCGTGGTGCCGCATTGCCAGTCGCGGCCGATGGCGTCCTTCAGCACATATTCGAACTTCGGCCCGTAGAACGTGCCCTCGCCCGGATTGACGCCCGTCTTGATCCGGTTGCCCGACCGCGCCGCGATCTTGTCGAGCACGTCCTGCAGCACGCCCTCGGCATGATCCCACATTGCGTCGGTGCCGACCCGTTTTTCGGGGCGGGTCGCCAGCTTGACGGTGATTTCGTCGAAGCCGAAATCGGCATAGGTCGAGAGGATCAGATCGTTGATCTTGATGCACTCGTCGGCGAGCTGTTCCTCGGTGCAGAAGATGTGCGCATCATCCTGGGTAAAGCCGCGCACGCGCATCAGCCCGTGCAGCGCGCCGGACGGCTCATAGCGATGCACATTGCCGAATTCCGCAAGTTTTACCGGCAGATCGCGGTAGGATTTCAGCCCGTGCTTGAAGATTTGGACGTGACCGGGGCAGTTCATCGGCTTCAGCGCAAACACCCGGTCGTCGTCGGTGTCGTCGCCAGCAACGGTCACCTTGAACATGTTGTCCCGGTACCAGCCCCAGTGGCCTGACGTCTCCCACAGGCTCTTGTCGAGCACCTGCGGCGCGTTGACTTCCTGATAGCCCTGCTCGTCGAGGCGGCGACGCATGTAATTGACCAGGTTCTGGAACATCCTCCAGCCCTTGGCGTGCCAGAAGACGACCCCGGGGCCCTCCTCCTGGAAGTGGAACAGGTCCATCTCACGGCCGAGCTTCCTGTGGTCGCGCTTCTCGGCCTCCTCCAGCATCGTCTGATAGGCTTCGAGCTGCGCCTGATCGGCCCAGGCCGTGCCGTAGATGCGGGTCAGCATCGGATTGTTGCTGTCGCCGCGCCAATAGGCGCCGGCGACCTTCATCAGCTTGAAGGCGCTGCCGATCTGGCCGGTCGCGGCCATATGCGGGCCGCGGCAGAGGTCGAACCAGTCGCCCTGTGCATAGATCTTGAGATCCTGGTCCTCGGCGATGGCGTCGATCAACTCGAGCTTGTAGCGCTCGCCCTTGTCGGCAAAGATCCTTTTCGCCTTTTCGCGCGACCAGACCTCCTTGGTGAACGGCTTGTTGCGTGCAATGATCTCGCGCATCTTCTTCTCGATCACCGGGAAATCGTCGGGCGTGAACGGCTCGTTGCGGGCAAAATCGTAGTAGAACCCGTTTTCGATCACCGGCCCGATGGTCACCTGCGTTCCCGGCCAAAGTTCCTGCACGGCTTCGGCCAGCACATGGGCTGCATCGTGGCGGATGAGCTCCAGCGCACGCGGGTCCTCGCGGGTGATGATCTCGACTTTGCCCGATCTGCCGATCGGGTCGGAAAGATCGCGCAGCGTGCCGTCGATCGAATAGGCAACGGCCTTCTTGGCCAGCGACTTCGAGATCGATTCCGCCAGGCCGGCGCCGGTCATCGCCGCGTCGTAATCGCGAACGGAACCATCGGGAAATGTCAGGGAAACGGAATTCAGCATAAGATTCTCCTATCCAGTCCCGCAAACGAGCGCGGGTGGTGAAATGCATGTCGCCCAAGACTGCTTAGCGGTTTTGGGGCTACGAGATGCATCAGTAAGAGCCGGATGCGTCCGGCGGCGAGCGGTCTTTTATGGGCAGTTTTCGGCGCCGTAAAGCCGGATGTAGGTCACCTGAGGAGATTCGGCAGATCTTTCAGGAACATCGCCCGCGTCTTGAGTCCCTTTGGCGTGTCGGAACGTTTCGTATCGACTACCAGGCGGGCAAAGACGATCTTGCGAGCATCGGTCTGCGCCCAGCCGACAAACCAGCCAAGCGAGCGCTTGTCGGCGCTGTCGCCGAGCCTGGTCGTTCCGGTCTTGCCCTGCACCGTCCAGCCGCCTGCCCGGAAGGTCGGGACAATCGCGCTGGTCATCGCATGGGCCTTGTCCGAAACCGGCAGTTTTCGCGCCAGCAGCTTGCGCAGGAAATCGACCTGCTCGACCGGCGATATCTTGAGCGAAGAATTCACCCAGGAATGGGTGAGGCCGTCATTCTTGCCGGCAGTGCCGGAGACTTCGGTGTTGCCATAGTCCAATCTGGACACATAGCCGGCAAACTGTTTGCTGCCGAGCCGGCGCGTAATCTCGCGTGAGGACCAAAGGACCGAATCCCTTTCCCAGATCGTCGGGTCGACGGTCTTGCGGTCCCGTTTCGGGGCATTGAACTCTGCCTTGTACTCCCAGCTTGGCGTATGCTCGTCGCTCAGGATTCCAGCATCATAGCCGATCAGCGCCAGCGGAACCTTGAATGTCGAGGCGGGGCTGAAGCGCTGATCACAGGTCCCTTGGCGATACAGCGTCTCGCCGCTTGCGGCGTCGACGATCAGCGTGCATTCGACGTCCCCGAGCGGCGCCGATTGCGCACGGATCGGAAAACCCATCAGCCACGCCAGGACGTAGAGAACCACGGCGAAAATGAAGGGACGACGATCTATCCGGCGCATTTGGTAATCTCTCCTGAAGGGTGTCAGGAGCGGCTTAGCGAGGTGTCTTGTCTCGATTTTGTCTCAAATGCGCTATGTCAGCGCAAGCTGCGGTTAACCCTACCAGATCGTAAAAAGCAACCCCTCTGTGCACCGCACAGTTGCGGTCAACTGTCCAGGTCGCCACGTTTTTTCCCGATCCGCCAGTACCGCCATGGCGTGAACCAGAGGTAGCGATCAGCCAGTGCCTCAGGCACCCGGTCGATGCCGTGCGTGCCGAACGGTCCGCAGCGCAGCACCCGGAAAAACCCCATCCAGCCGCCGGCCCACAGCCCGTGGCGGGCGATCGCTTCGTACGCGTATTCGGAACAGGTCGGCAGATGCCGGCAGGAATTGCCGACGAAGCCGGACAGCGTCAGCTGGTAAAGTCGGACAAGCGACGTGCCGAAGACGCGGCCCGGCGTCTTGCGCCACGGGCCGGACCAGTTGCGTCCTTGTCGAATCGGCCTGGCGCCGTGCGCATGCCGATGTTGGCCGACCACCGCAGTCTCCACATCGCGTTTCCCTACGCGATAGATGTGCGCATCGGGCCAGGAACGCAATGCCGTTCCGGCAATCCCGTCATGGCCTGGTAGGGCGAACCGGATAGCGGTCGGCCGTCGGCCTTCGGCATACGGCGACGCTGGTCGGCGGCCTCTCCTCGCACCAATCCCTATGCGGTTTCTCGTCGTACCATTGAAACGTCGCGATCCGCATCACATCGCCCAGAATGTTGAGAAACTGGATCATGGCGGCACTCCTTGAGCACCGATTAGAGCGCCGCTGGCCTTGCTCTTCAAACGAGTATAACGTCCACGTCAGATAACTCTGAGTTATGCGAATGAAGCGCGGACACCTCCCCCTGACGGCTCTCAGAAGCTTCGAAGCAGCCGGTCGTCACCTGAGCTTCAGCCGTGCGGCCGAGGAGCTTTATGTTTCGCAGGCGGCGATCAGCCGACAGATCCGCGAGCTCGAAACCTTCCTGCGCCAACCTTTGTTCTTCCGCCATCATCGCCGCGTCGAGTTGACCGACACCGGCCAGCGGCTGCTCGACCAGTTGGTCAGAAGTTTCGAGGGCATCGACAGGCTGCTTTCGGAATTGACGGCGGCCCCGACGCAGTCCGTGGTGCGTGTCAGCGTCGAGCCATCGCTTGCATCCGTATGGCTGGTGCCGCGGCTCAACCGCTTTCGCGAGTTGCGACCCGACATCGACGTTTCCCTTGAGGTCGACCCGAGATTGATAGAGTTTCGCAGCGATCAGCCCGAACTTGCCCTGCGTTTCAGTGCGCACGCCACCTCATGGCCACGCAGCGAAGCCGAACAGCTTGCCGCGGTCGTCGATTCCCCAGTTCTGTCACCGGCACTTCTTGCATCCGGCCCAGCTCTGGAAAAGCCGATCGACCTTGGTCGCTATACGTTGCTGCACGAAGAAAACCGTCAGGCTTGGGCACGCTGGTTCGAAGCGGCGGGCGTGACGGCTGATGCCGTGCCTGCGCGCGGTCCGATGCTGGCCGATGCTTCGCTTTCGAAGCAGGCAGCCTTGCTTGGACACGGTGTCGCGTTGGGCGATCTTTTGCAGATCGGCGAAGAACTTGCGTCCGGCGCGCTGATCAAGCCTTTCGACATCGACGTCGCGTCGGGCGCCTATTGGCTAGTAGCCAGAAGGCTGAATGACCTTTCCGAACCAGCCAGGGCTTTTGCCGACTGGGTCCGGGCGGAATTCGCCGAAAGCCGGCGTTTTCTCGCCAAGGTTTAAGCCGCCTCTTCCGCCCGCTTCTTCTCGATCTGGCCGATCGCGTCGACCACTGCGTCGAAGGTCAGCATGGTCGAGGCGTGGCGCGCCTTGTAGTCGCGCACCGGTTCCAGGTATTTCAGGTCGGCGAAGCGGCCTTCGGGCGGCGGGCCGTTTTCCTTCAGCATCTTCAGCATCGTCTCGCGCACGCTGCGCAATTCTTCGGCGCTGGCGCCGACGACATGCTGCGCCATGATCGACGACGACGCCTGGCCAAGCGCACAGGCCTTCACGTCATGCGCGAAATCGCTGACGACGCCATCATCCATCTTCAGATCGACGGTCACCGTCGAGCCGCACAGCTTGGAATGTGCTCGTGCGGTTGCGTCGGGCCGGTCGAGCCGGCCGATCCGTGCGATGTTTCCGGCAAAACCCAGAATTTTCGCATTGTAGACATCGTCGATCATATTTTTCCAATCCGTCGCCGTCCAGCGAACAGTCATTGCCGCTCTGGCGTCTTCCTTTCGCTCGGCACGAACATATATAATGGCGGTAGTCGGGTATCGACAAGGCGACCACAAACCTCGTCATGCCCAATTCTGTTCACGCCACTTACGGGCTGGAAACCGGGCGAGTTTCTGACACCCGAAAGGTCGTGGTCCGTTCAACTCGTTCCTCCTGAGAGAGGAACTACGGGAGACGCCTTTATGGACGCCGTTATCAAGAAGCTCATGCCGCGGTCTGCCTATATGGAAAAGCCGGTCACCGACCGGCCGAGCGAGGCCGAAGTCGAAGCCGCTGTGCGCACCTTGTTGCGCTGGACCGGCGACAACCCTGACCGCGAGGGCCTGATCGACACGCCGAAGCGCGTCACCAAGGCGTTCAGCGAAATGTTCAACGGTTATGATATGTGCCCAGCCGAGGAACTTGGCCGCACCTTTGAGGAAGTTGCCGGCTATGACGACCTCGTTCTCGTCAAGGACATATCCTTCCACTCGCATTGCGAGCATCACATGGTGCCGATCATCGGCAAGGCGCATGTCGGCTATCTGCCTGACGGCAAGGTTGTCGGCCTGTCCAAGATAGCCCGTGTCGTCGACATCTTCGCCCATCGCTTGCAGACCCAGGAAGCGATGACTGCGCAGATTGCCGGCGTCATCCAGGACGTGCTCAATCCGCGCGGTGTGGCCGTTATGCTTGAGGCCGAGCATATGTGCATGGCCATGCGCGGCATCCGCAAGCAGGGCTCCACCACGCTGACCTCAACCTTCACCGGCGTCTTCAAGGACACACCCGAAGAGCAGGTCCGCTTCGTCACCATGGTGCGCGGCGGCAGGATCTGATCGGCCTGCCGGCTTCGCTAGATAAGGACCGGCGAATGTCGGCATTGGAATTCCCGAAAGCTCCAACAGACAAGAAGGCACTCGAGGAAGGCGCGGTCCTTTCACCGCGCTTCGATGCTGCCGGCCTCGTCACTGTCGTGGTCACCGATGCCGAAGACGGCATGCTGCTGATGGTCGCGCATATGAATGCCGAGGCGCTGGCGCTGACGCTCGAGACCGGCATCGCGCACTACTGGTCGCGTTCGCGCAACGCGCTGTGGAAGAAGGGCGAAACCTCGGGCAATGTCCAGCAGGTCGTCGAGATGTTCACGGATTGTGACCAGGACGCGATATGGTTGCGCGTCAAAGTGCTGGGTCACGAAGCAACTTGTCACACCGGCCGACGTTCATGCTTTTATCGGACGGTGGGGCTGAGCGATGGCAAAGGGACGCTTGCCAGCGACGGCAGCAAGCCGCCGTTCGATGCGGAAAAAACCAATCGAAAGCCCAATACACCATCAATATGAACCATTCGCAGCACTTCAGCCACGTATATTCATGATTTCGATACGGCCCGCCTGTAGGATGACCGTGGGACAAGGGAGATTGTGATGCTCGACTGGGCGTCATTGCGCAACAGACCTGACGTTCGGGAGGCCAATGGCCTCTCCTCGGCTGCGGGCGCATCCGAAACCAAATCTCCGGGCAAAACCGGGATTTCGCTGGCATTGGGTGGCGGCTGTGCGCGCGGCTGGGCGCATATCGGCGTGCTGCGCGCGCTTGATGAAGCCGGCATCGAAGTGTCGATGATCGCCGGCACCTCGATCGGCGCGCTGGTCGGCGGCTGCTATGTTGCCGGCAAGCTCGACGAGTTGGAAGAATTCGCGCGCAGCCTGACCAGGCGGCGCATTTTTGGCCTTCTCGACCTCAATCTAGGCGGCAGCGGCCTGTTCGGTGGCATGAAGCTCGATGCGCGGCTGCGCGAGCACATAGCCGGCATCCGCTTCGAGGACCTGCCAAAACCATTCGTCTGCGTCGCTTCGGAAATCCGCACCGGCCATGAGATCTGGCTGTCGAGCGGCTCGTTGAGCACCGCAATGCGCGCCTCCTACGCGCTGCCCGGCGTGTTCGAGCCGGTCGCCTGCAATGGGCGTGTGCTGGTTGACGGCGCACTGGTCAATCCGGTGCCGGTCTCGGTCTGCCGTGCCTACGAGCAGCCGCTCGTGGTTGCGGTGAACCTTCACTACGATCTGTTCGGCCGCGCCGCGGTGATCAAGCACAATGCCGGCGAGCTGGTCATCGAGAAAGACGCGCCGAGGGCCGGCCACGCCGATCCCGAACGCCAGTCGCGCGAGACGCGGCTCGGCATTACTGGCGTCATGGTCGAGGCCTTTAACATCATCCAGGACCGCATTTCGCGCGCCAGGCTGGCCGGCGACCCGCCGGACATATCGCTGCAGCCGAAGCTCAGCCATATCGGCCTGACCGAATTCCACCGCGCCGACGAAGCGATCCGTATCGGCTACCAGGCAACGATGGCGCAGATCGGCGACCTGACCCGGCTGCAGACCGTCCTCGCTTAGGCAGGGCGGCAGCGAGCTCTCAGGCAAGCGCCGCGTCGACGATGCGGAACTGCACCGTGCGGTTGCCGTTCCAGTGGTTGCCCGACAGCGAACCGGCGACATGCACCGGCTTGCCCCTGTTCTTGAACAGGAATTCGCCAAGAGCCGTGTCGACCGCGCGAAAGGCGATCGCCTGGATGCGGCCGCCGCTTTCCGACTGCAGGTCGGCGCGGATGTGGTTGCTGCCGACCGCCCGCGCATCGACAAGCCGGTGGCGCGGCAGCGCGAACACCGGCGCAACATGCCCGGCGCCGAACGGCCCTGCCCTCTCAAGCGCATCGAGCAGCGCAAGCGTCGCGCCCTCGGCGGCAAGCGCGCCGTCGATCGCCAAGCTCTCCTCGCCTTGCAGGCGGAACACATCCACCGCCGCGCGCTCTTCGAAGAAAGCCCTGAGTTCGCCGAGCTTCGCCCGCTCGACAGTGATGCCGGCCGCCATTCCGTGGCCGCCGCCCTTGACGATAAGCCCGGCATCGGCAGCCTCGCGCACCAGCCGGCCGAGGTCGAAGCCCGACACCGAACGGCCTGACCCCGTACCGACACCATTGGCGTTGAAGGCGATGGCAAAGGCCGGCCGTCTTGCATGGTCCTTGAGCCGCGAGGCAAGCAGGCCGACAATGCCAGGATGCCAGTTGCTGCTGGCTGTCACCACGATGGCCGGACCATTGCCGCCGGCAAGCTCGGCATCGGCCTCTGAGCGCGCGGCGGCCAGCATCTCCTGCTCCATCGACTGCCGTTCCTGGTTGAGCCGATCCAGCGTCTCGGCGATGGTGCGGGCCTCGACCGGGTCGTCGGTTGCAAGCAGGCGGCTGCCAAGTGCTGCGTCGCCGATGCGCCCGCCGGCGTTGATGCGCGGACCGATCAGAAAGGCCAGATGGAACGTGCTGATCGGCTCGCCTATACGCGAGACCCGCGCCAACGCCGCCAGCCCTTCGTTTCTCTGCTGCCGCGCCACCTGCAGCCCCTTGACCACGAAGGCGCGGTTGACGCCGGTGAGCGGCACCACGTCGCAGACTGTGCCCAGCGCCACCAGGTCGAGCAGGCCAAGCAGGTCCGGCGGTGCGGCATCCGGCAAGCGGCCGCGCAGGATCTTCGCGGTCTGCACCAGGCAAAGGAAGACGACGCCGGCGGCACAAAGATGACCTTGGCCGGAAAGGTCGTCCTCGCGATTTGGGTTGACGACCGCAGCCGCCGCCGGCAGCGGCCCGCCGACCTGATGGTGATCGAGCACCACGACGTCGGCGCCGGCGGCCTTTGCGGCGTCGATGGAAGCAGCACTGTTGGTGCCGCAATCGACGGTGACGATCAGCGTCGCGCCGCGCGAGACGAGTTCGCGCATCGCTTCCGGATTGGGGCCGTAACCCTCGAAGATGCGGTCCGGTATGTAGATCTCCGACGCCACCGAGAAATATGCGAGAAAGCGCTTGAGCAGCGCCGACGAGGCGGCGCCGTCGACATCGTAGTCGCCAAAGATCGCCACTTTTTCCCTGGCCATCACCGCCTGGGCGATGCGAGCGGCGGCCCTGTCCATGTCGGTCAGCGATGCCGGGTCGGGCAGCAGATTGCGGATGGTCGGATCCAGAAACCGCTCGGTCTGCTCGGCGGTGACACCACGCCCGGCCAGCACACGTGCCACGATGTCAGGCACGCCATACCCTTGCGCGATGGCGAGCGCGGCCATGTCCTGACGCTCGGTCAGCCGGTGTTCCCAGGAAACGCCGGTGGCCGACTGCCTGACATCGAGGAAAAAGCGTCTTTCCCCCGTCACGTGACGCGCCGTCTGCAATTTGTCATTGCGCACAATATGCAACGGCTAACTGAGTCGAAATCAAAACTTTTCCAGATCCTGATGCCTGGCTTTGATTTCGCGCACGGTCCGCGATGACGAGCGCAGCACGATCGTGTGCGTGGTGATGAAATTGCGGCCGAACTTGACGCCGGCCAGCATATTGCCGTCGGTGACGCCGGTCGCGGCAAACAGCACGTCGCCGCGTGCCATGTCTTGCGTGTGGTAGATCCGTTTTGGGTCGGAGATCCCCATCTTCGCGGCGCGCGCCAGCTTTTCCGGCGTATCGAAGATCAACCTGCCCTGCATCTGGCCACCGGTGCAGCGCAAGGCGGCAGCTGCGAGCACGCCTTCGGGCGCGCCTCCGGTGCCGAGATAGATGTCGATGCCGGTCTCGTCCGGGTCGGTGGTATGGATGACCCCGGCGACATCACCGTCGCCGATCAGACGGATCGCGGCTCCGGTCGCCCGCACGGCTTCGATCAACGCGCCATGGCGTGGCCGGTCGAGAATACAGGCGGTGATCTCCGCCACCGGCACGCCCTTGGCCCTGGCGAGGCTGGCGATGTTTTCGGCCGGCGAGGCATCGATGTCGATGATGCCGTCGGCATAACCCGGACCGATCGCGATCTTGTCCATATAGACGTCCGGCGCGAACAAAAGGCTGCCTTTTTCGGCAATGGCGATAACGGCCAGTGCGTTGGGCAGGTTCTTGGCGCAGATCGTCGTGCCTTCGAGCGGATCAAGCGCGATGTCGACAGCCGGGCCTTGGCCGGTACCGACCTCTTCGCCGATATAAAGCATCGGCGCCTCGTCGCGCTCGCCTTCGCCGATCACCACCGTGCCGTTGATGGCAAGACGGTTGAGCTCCTGCCGCATGGCATCGACCGCGACCTGGTCGGCGGCTTTCTCGTCGCCGCGTCCGCGCAATCTGGCGGCCGCGACCGCGGCGCGTTCGGTGACGCGCACCAATTCCATGGTCAGTATCCGGTCGAGGCCGGCGACAATGTTCTGGGCCACATTCATCGATGGACAATCCTCGTTGGCACTTTGTTTTTATTATGCATGTCGTTGTCCCAAAACCGCTGCACACTTTTGGGCGACATGCATTAGCCTCCCGCCAGAGACGCGCTTCTTGTGTCAAAGCCCCGTGACAACAGCAAGACCTGCGTTGGACCTTTTTGAAAGCGCAGCAATATCAATCGATTAAACGCAAAATGTGAGACTGCTATCCGGCCCGCTCGATGCGGATGACTTGCGGCTTGTCGGTCAGAAGGCTGTCCCTGGTGATGCCGTCGACGGCCTTGCGCACCGCCGCCTCGGTCGTCTCGTGGGTCACCAGGATAACCGTCTTCTGTGCCTCGGTTTCCGGCCCGGCGGAATGCTGGACGATCGATTCCAGAGAAATGTCGTTGTCGGCCATGCGCTTGGCTATTGCCGCGAAAACGCCGAGGCGGTCGTGCACGGTCAGCCGGATGAAATAGCCGCCGGCATGGCTGCGCATCTGCGCTTTCTTGTAAGGCTTCAATTCCTTCGCCGGCCGGCCGAAGACCGGACCATGCTGGAAGCCAGGCCGGCTCTTGGCGATGTCGGCAATGTCGCCGATCACCGCCGACGCGGTGGCGTTGCCGCCGGCGCCAGGGCCGGAAAGCAGCAATTCGCCGAGGATGTCGGTTTCTATCGCCACCGCGTTGGTGACGCCGTGCACCTGCGCGATGACCGAGGCCGTCGGCACCATGGTCGGGTGCACGCGCTGCTCGATGCCGCTTTCGGTGCGTTGGGCGACGCCAAGCAGCTTGATCCGGTAGCCGAGATCGCCGGCCGCGCGGATGTCGGCCTGGCTGATGTTGGAGATGCCTTCCATGTAGATGTCGTTGGCGGCGATCTTCGTGCCGAAGGCAAGGCTGGTCAGGATCGACAGCTTGTGCGCGGTGTCGTGGCCCTCGATGTCGAAGGTCGGGTCGGCTTCGGCATAGCCCAGCCGTTGCGCATCCTTCAGGCAGGCATCGAAAGACAGGCCCTCGGCTTCCATGCGCGTCAGAATGTAGTTGCAGGTGCCGTTGAGGATGCCGAAGACGCGGGTCACCGAATTGCCGGCCATCGCCTCGCGCATCGTCTTGATGACCGGAATGCCGCCGGCCACCGCCGCCTCGTAATTGAGCAGCACGCCTTTCCTCTCGGCGATCTCGGCCAATGCCACCCCGTGCTTGGCAAGCAACGCCTTGTTTGCGGTGACGACATGTCGGCCGGCCTCGAGCGCCGCTTTGACAGACGAGCGTGATGGGCCTTCGTCGCCGCCGATCAGCTCGACGAACACGTCGATCTCGGCGGTCTGCGCCATCTTGACGGCGTCGTCGAACCACTGTGCTGTGCCAAGATAAACGCCGCGGTCGCGTTTGGGATCGCGGGCCGAAACCGCTGACACGACGATGTCGCGCCCGCACTGCCGCGTCAGTTCGGCCGCCTTGTCGCGTAGCACGCGGGCCACCGACGCACCGACGGTGCCGAGCCCGGCAATTCCAACACGCAACGCTTCAGCCATGTCCGGCGACGCCCCATTCAGTCGGTTGATGTGTAGAAAATCAGCGATGCGCGGCGAGCGGCACGACGTTATTCGGCTGCTTGGCGCTGGATGCGAGGAAGCGCTTGATATTGCGCGCCGCTTGCCGGATCCGGTGCTCGTTTTCGACCAGCGCGATGCGCACGTGATCGTCGCCATGCTCGCCGAAGCCGACGCCCGGCGCCACCGCGACGTCGGCGTGCTCGATCAGGAGCTTGGAGAATTCAAGCGAGCCCAGGTGCTTGAACGGCTCCGGGATCGGCGCCCAGGCGAACATCGAAGCCGCCGGTGCGGGAATGGTCCAGCCGGCGCGGCTGAAAGCGTCGACCATGACATCGCGGCGTTTGCGGTAGACGTCGCGCACTTCCGCGATGTCGGCGCCATCGCCGTTGAGTGCATGCGCCGCCGCCACCTGGATCGGCGTGAAGGCACCGTAGTCGAGATAGGATTTCACTCGCGTCAGCGCCGAGATCAGCCGTTCATTGCCGACCGCAAAACCCATGCGCCAGCCCGGCATCGAAAAGGTCTTCGACATCGAGGTGAACTCGACGGCGACGTCTATGGCGCCCGGCACCTGCAGCACCGAAGGCGGCGGATTGCCGTCGAAATAGATCTCCGAATAGGCAAGATCCGACAGGATGATGATGTCGTTCTTCCTCGCGAAGGCCACCACCTCCTTGTAGAAATCGAGCGAAGCGACCAGTGCCGTCGGATTGGACGGATAATTGAGGATCAGTGCCAGCGGCTTCGGGATCGAATGGCGAATGCCGCGCTCCAGGGCCGGGATGAAGCCGTCGTCCGGCTCGACCTGCAGCGAGCGGATGACGCCGCCCGACATGATGAAGCCGAACGCATGGATCGGATAGGTCGGATTAGGGCAAAGGATCACGTCGCCGGGGGCGGTGATCGCCTGCGCCATATTGGCGAAGCCCTCCTTCGAGCCGAGCGTCGCCACCACCTGGCTGTCCGGGTCGAGCTTCACGCCGAAGCGGCGGGCATAGTAGTTGGCCTGGGCACGACGCAGGCCCGGAATGCCGCGCGACGACGAATAGCGGTGCGTGCGCGGATCGCGTACCACCTCGCAGAGTTTGTCGACGATGGCCTTGGGCGTCGGCAGATCCGGATTGCCCATGCCAAGGTCGATGATGTCGGCGCCGCGCGAACGGGCGCTGGCCTTCAGCCGGTTGACCTGTTCGAAGACATAGGGCGGAAGCCGGCGGACCTTGTGAAATTCTTCCATGGCAGTTCCAGACAGTGAGGTTGCGGTCGCGCGTATAAGCTTATTTGCAACTAGGGTCGAGAGCGGGGTCGCATTTGCCTTCGATCTGCTTCAGCGCCTCGGCGCCGTGTTTTTTTGCCAGCTGGTCCAGCGCTGCCTGGTCCGCAACCTTGACGCCGCCGCCCTTGGCGGCCTGGCTCTGCTCCTCGGCCTTCAGTTGGGCGAGCTTGGCGTTCTTTTCCTCGTCGGTGAATTGCTCGGCCGCCACCTGCGGCCGGATGTTCAGGTTCGGATAGGAACCGGTGTCCTTCGCGCCGACAAGGCCGGTGGCGGGCGCCGCACCTTCCATGTTGCTGCTCGTGCAACCGGCCATCGCCAACATGACGAGCGCCATGCGGCAAAAACGACCAGTGCCGGAAAAAACGTTCTTGCCAATATTAATCGTCATGTTGTTTTCCTGGCGGCCGGGTTAGAGCACATTGGACCCTGTTCGGTATCCCATGGTAATATGTCAACAAAACGCTTCGGGAGGAACCCCGCGAACCATGTCCAAAACACCCGATTCGGGCAAAGCGGAAGATGACCAACCTTCGACCGTCGAGCAATATCTGGTGAAGGACCCGGAACGCTTCGCGCTGAACATGGCTCGCATGATCGAGCAGGCCGGCAAGGCCGCCTCGGCATGGGCCGAGCCGCGGGAAAAAGGCGAGGTGCGCGATCACGTCGCTGAGCCGGTCGTCGACATGGTGAAGACGTTCTCCAAGCTCACCGAGTACTGGCTCTCCGACCCGCAGCGCGCGCTGGAGGCGCAAACGCGGCTGTTTTCCGGCTACATGACCGTCTGGGCCAACGCCGTCCAGCGCATCGGCGCCGGCGCCGAGGACGCCGAGGACGCGGTCAAGCCCGAGCGCGGTGACAAGCGTTTCCAGGACCCGGAATGGGGCCGCAACGCCTTCTTCGATTTCCTCAAACAGGCGTATCTGGTCACCTCGCGCTGGGCGGCCGAACTGGTCGAGCACGCCGACGGCCTGGACGAGCACACCCGCCACAAGGCCGGCTTTTATGTCAAGCAGGTGTCCAATGCCATCTCGCCGTCGAATTTCATCCTGACCAATCCGGAATTGTTTCGCGAGACTGTCGCCTCCAACGGCGAAAACCTGGTGCGCGGCATGAAGATGCTGGCCGAGGACATTGCCGCCGGCAAGGGCGACCTGAAGCTGCGGCAGGCCGATTATTCGCTTTTCGAGATCGGTAAGAATCTCGCCACCACTCCCGGCAAGGTGGTCGGCCGCAGCGACGTCGCCGAAATCCTGCAATACGAACCGACTACCGACACCGTGCTCAAGCGGCCGCTGCTGATCTGCCCGCCATGGATCAACAAATACTACATCCTCGACCTCAACCCGCAAAAATCCTTCATTCGCTGGGCAGTCGAGCAAGGCCACACCGTCTTCGTCATCTCCTGGATCAACCCGGACGAGCGGCACGGCGCCAAGAGCTGGGAGGCCTATATCAGGGAGGGCCTGCAATACGGCCTCGACACGATCGAGAAGGCCACCGGCGAAAGGCAAGTCAACGCCATCGGCTATTGCGTCGGCGGCACGCTTCTGGCGGCGGCCCTGGCACTGATGGCGCAGGAAGGCGACAACCGCATCAAATCCGCCACCTTCTTCACCACCCAGGTCGATTTCACCTATGCCGGCGATCTAAAAGTGTTCGTCGACGAGGAGCAGGTCGCGGCCGTCGAAAAGGCGATGAACGAGAAAGGCTATCTCGACGGCACGAAGATGGCGACCGCCTTCAACATGCTGCGCTCGGGCGACCTGATCTGGCCCTATGTCGTCAACAACTACATGCGCGGCAAGGATCCCCTGCCTTTCGACCTGCTGTACTGGAATGCCGATTCGACCCGCATGGGCGCTGCCAACCATTCCTTCTATTTGCGCAATTGCTATCTCGAGAACAGGCTTTCGCAAGGCATGATGGAACTGGCGGGCCGCACGGTTTCGCTGAAGGACGTTACCATTCCGGTCTACAACCTCGCCTCTAAGGAGGACCATATCGCGCCGGCGCTTTCGGTCTTCCTCGGCTCGAAATATTTCGGCGGCGAGGTCGATTACGTCATGGCCGGCTCCGGCCACATCGCCGGAGTCGTCAATCCGCCGGCGGCGCAGAAATATCACTACTGGACCGGCGGCAAGCCGGCCGGCGACTTCGACCAGTGGCTCGCCGGGGCCACCGACCATCCCGGTTCCTGGTGGCCGCACTGGCAACGCTGGATCGAAGCCAAGGACAATACCCGCGTACCGGCCCGCAAACCGGGCGAGCATATGCAAGTTCTAGGCGAAGCCCCCGGCACCTATGTCAAGGTGCGCGTGTAACCATCTGTAATGTGTGGTGAGTTGACGCGCCGCCAAAAGCGGGCGAAATGGTGCCGTCAACCCTGAGCAGCCTTGATTCATCCTCTAGCCGCCAAATTACTTTGAGGCTTGCAGATTTGACACAGGTCTCGTTTCCGGTTCGGGGAACAAGGGTCATTTCGACGAGACGTTTCGACGCCGCGCCAATGACGAACCGGTCGGATATCGAGGGGGAATTTTGTTTTGAGATCAGCAGGATCGCGCCTCGCGAAGGGAGAAAGCCGCGCCATTGTGGCGGCGCTTTTCTCGGTGCTCCTGGCGTCCTGCACCTCGGCCGGCGACCCGACGATGTCGGTCGGCATGCCAGGCTACAATACCTCGGCTACCGAAATCAGCACGGCCGCCGGTGCGCCCCAGGCCAGCACGGCCGCATCATCGTCGCAGATGACAAGCGCACAAATGACGATGAATGCCGACGGCGACGCCAACCTTCCCGAGCAGGTCGCCTATGTGCCGGTGGCCAAGCCAGGGGCCAAGCTCGACGCTGGATTCCCGATCGCCGTCCCCACGGCAGCCGAGACGATCGCGGGACACACGCCGCAACCGCTGCAACCAAACGCCCAGACAGCCGAACAGGCCGTGGCGCAGAACAGTGCTGATGCATCGAAGCCCGACGCCAAGGCCGCCGCACCGGCGATGACCAACCCGGTTTATGTGACCGCCGGCGAGATGCCGCAGCCACAGGCCTACGCACCGAAGAAAAACTTCCTGGCCTCACTGTTCAGCGCCACGCCTGCTTCGGCGGCACCTTCTTCGCCGGCCAACAGCAGAGCGGGCGGGCAGCCAACGGTCATGCAGGCCAAGGCGACGCCTGCGGCAAAACCCACCGTCACCCTGGCTTCGGCCGATCCGGCTGAAAAGCCGGTGCAGCTGGTGTCGACAGGCGACACCAGCCACTTCACCGCCGATGCGCTGCCCGGCGTGCGACAGACGGCGCTGTTCGAGATCAAGCGCAAATCCGGCCTCGACGATGAGAGTGATGTCGATCTCAACGAAGACGAAGGTTCGGGTGGCGCCTACCAGGTCGCCTCCGCCGCCGGCCTTGCCCGGCTGGCGCCCAACGGCCTCCTGAAACAGAACGAAAGCGTCGATGTCGCCTGCTTGAAGCCATCGCTGGTTCGCGTGCTGAAGACGATCGAAGGCCACTACGGCCGCAAGATGACGGTCACCTCCGGCTATCGCGATCCGGCCCGCAACCGCCGCGCCAACGGCGCAAAGAATTCGCTGCACATGTACTGCGCCGCCGCCGACATCCAGGTTCCCGGCGTCTCGAAATGGGAACTGGCGAGCTATATCCGCACCATGCCGGGCCGCGGCGGCGTCGGCACCTACTGCCACACCGAATCCGTCCATGTCGATGTCGGCCCCGAGCGTGACTGGAACTGGCGCTGCCGCAGGCGCGGCTAGGTTCTTTCCGGCGCCGCGACGCCCCTTCCCCGGCGACGTTGTACTTTGCCGCAACCAGCTTCGCCGGCAAAAACACGCGGTTTGGAGCCAAAGGAAAAAAGTTGTCGCAGCCGGCGGCAGACGGGTTGCCGGTTTGTCGCGACGCAACTATAAGCGCTCACATCTGAGCGCGCCCATCGTCTAGCGGTCAGGACACCGCCCTTTCACGGCGGTAACAGGGGTTCGATTCCCCTTGGGCGTACCAGCATTTCAACTTGGCATGTCTATCGCCAGCGTGATGCTGCGCAAGCTTTGCTGGACCCGCCACTCTGATAGGGATGTCGGCAAGAAGAGGCGAAGACGACTGAGGACTACGTCGAAGGCTCCCTACGCCCGCAGCCCCCTCGCCTCGCCGCCGCGCTTGCGCGGAACCATCATGTCCCTGGCAAGCAGGCCGCTCACCCGGCAAAAGGCCATGAAGGCCCGCCATGCGTCTTCGGTCTCGACGATGTCCACCGTGGCGCCAAAACAGGCATTGAACGCGGCCTGGTAGGTTGGTCCCTTCCGGCGAACCGGCCATGTTTGCAGGAAATCGAGCGCCTGCTCGACACTGTAGATTTCCTCGACCGGCTGGCCGGGCACAGGCGCGATCCGCACCGGCACCTCGAATTGCAGTCTGTCCATTCGATCTCTCCCGAACTGACACCCCCGCAGCAACGCCGTTCGTCGCAAAAAATTGCCGTGGCGGCTTAATGCTTGAGCCGCTTCTCGCCTAGAAATGTGTCGTCACTACGGTGGTCAATGAACCCAGCGAAGTATGGGCCGCTAGAGGCAAGGAGAATGCCCCCAGGCGTGAATATCGCCGGTCTTCGGCCCGTCGCCGGCAGTTCGTCCTTGAACCTTGCGCTTTCCAGTGCCAAATCTGGGAAGGTTTCTCTCGCCGAGGCTCATCCAGCCCCGCATCCCTGCAAGACGGATAAAATGGTCACCTATCTCGACGCCGCCACGGCACCGCTCAGAAACACCGGCCAGATCCGTCTTTACGACGAGGAAGGTTTTGTCGGCATGCGCAAGGCTTGCGATCTCACCGCGCGCTGCCTTGACGAACTGGTACCGATTGTGGCGCCCGGCGTCACCACCGAAGCGATTGATCGCTTCGTCTTCGAGTTCGGGATGGACCATGGCGCGCTTCCGGCGACGCTCAACTACCGTGGCTACACGAAATCATCCTGCACCTCGATCAACCACGTCGTCTGTCACGGCATACCCGACAACAAGCCGTTGAAGGATGGCGACATCGTCAATATCGACGTCACCTATATCCTCGACGGCTGGCATGGCGACTCCTCGCGCATGTATCCGGTGGGCACGATCAAGCGTGCCGCGGAGCGGCTGCTCGAAGTCACGTATGAGTGCCTGATGCGCGGCATCGCGGCAATCAAGCCGGGCGCCCGAACCGGCGCCATCGGCGCCGCCATCCAGACCTATGCCGAAGCCGAGCGTTGCTCGGTGGTGCGCGATTTCTGCGGCCACGGGGTTGGCCGGCTGTTTCACGACGCGCCGAATATCCTGCATTACGGCAGCGCCAGCGAAGGCGTCGAGATGCGGCCGGGCATGATCTTCACCGTCGAGCCGATGATCAATCTCGGCCGGCCGCATGTGAAAGTGCTGTCGGACGGCTGGACCGCGGTGACGCGCGACCGTTCGCTGTCGGCGCAGTACGAGCACACGATCGGCGTCACCGAGACCGGCTGCGAGATCTTCACGCTGTCGCCAAAAAACCTCGACCGCCCCGGCCTGCGGGCCTAGTGTCTGGCAGATCGGGCGTTACCTTGCCCGGCAAATGCTGGGTGGGGCAGCCATGAACAATAACGACGACGAGCGGGCCTTCTTTCCCGAAAGGCCAGTGCGATCGCCCGCGAAGGCGGTGGCCGCCGACAAGCCGCATTATCTCGGCCATCGCGACCGCCTGCGCGAGCGCTTCGCCGCCGGTGCCAACACCCTCCCCGACTACGAACTGCTCGAGCTTTTATTGTTTCGGCTGATCCCGCGCGCCGACACCAAGCCGGTCGCCAAGGCATTGCTGGCACGCTTCGGTACATTGGCCGAGGTCCTCGGTGCGTCCGTCGAGCGCCTGCAGGAGGTGAAGGGCATCGGCCCGGCGGTGGCGCTCGACCTCAAGGTGGTTGCGGCAACGGCGCAGCGCATGGCGCGCGGCGAGATCGCCGGCCGCGAGCTGTTGTCGACGTGGACGCAGGTTCTCGAATACTGCCGGTCGGTGATGGCCTTCGAGGAGCGCGAGCAGTTCCGCATCCTGTTCCTCGACAAGAAAAACGCGCTGATCGCCGACGAAGTCCAGCAGGTCGGCACCGTCGACCACACACCGGTCTATCCGCGCGAGGTGGTCAGGCGCGCCTTGGAGCTCTCCGCCACGGCGATCATTCTGGCGCATAACCATCCGTCGGGAGACCCGACGCCGTCGCGCGCCGACATCGAGATGACCAAGCTGATCATCGAGACGGCCAAACCGCTTGGCATTGCCGTTCACGACCACATCATCATCGGCAGGAAAGGCCACTCCAGCATGAAGGGCCTGCTGCTGATCTGAGGTTTGGCGTTGTCTTCAGCTTTGTCCGCTGTGCGCCTATGTACCGCAACGTGAAGGCGGTCGGCTCGATAAATTCTGGCGCCGAGGCTCAGCTGGCCGTGCGCAGGCGTCGCGATCGGACAAAGGTCTTAAGTCCCTCGGAATCGAACGCGTGGCCGAAGGCATAACCCTGCAATATGTCGCAGCCCAGGCCCTTGAGTAGCCGTGCATGCTGCATCGTCTCGACGCCTTCCGCCACGACCTCGATACCCAGCGACTTGCCGATTTCAATGATCGACGAGACAACCTGCCTTCTCTGCGGCGATTTGACGATTGGGGTGACCAGCTGCCGATCTATCTTCAGCCGGCGCGGCTGCAACTTCAGCAAACTGACCATCGAAGCGTAACCGGTACCAAAATCGTCTATTTCGATGTCAATCCCCAGTTCTTTTATCTGCTCGATGTTCCACGTGACAAGGTCGTCGTTCTCGTCCAGGAAAATCGACTCAACAAGCTCAAACGAAACTGTTCCCTTCTTGATATTTTGCTCTCGCAGGCTCTTGATGAGCTCCTCATCCTGAAGGCGCCTGGCCGAGACATTGACCGACACCCGCGGAATGTGAAGTTTTGCAGCGGACCACGCTTCGAAATCCGAAAGCGATTGCTTCAATATGGCTTGGTCGATGATCGAGACAACGTTCAGTTCTTCTGCAATCCTCAGGAAGACGTCGGGCGCCAAAATACCCTTTATTGGATGTTTCCACCTCGCCAGCGCCTCAACCCCAACGATTTCGAGCGTCTTTGCGTCAAATTGGGGCTGGTAGAACGGGATGAACTCGTTGCGCTCGAGGCCGCCGAGAATTTCGTCGGCAATCCGCTTGGTATCGACGATTTCGCTTTGCATCGCGTCTGTGAAGAATTCGTATCGATTGCGCCCCCGCCCCTTTGCTCGGTAAAGCGCGATATCGGCGTTCACCAGCAGGTGTTTGGCTTCGACATCTTTTCCGTTGTCGACAGCGATTCCCACGCTGACACCAAAACGGCATCGATGACCCTGATAGTAGACCGGTTCGCGCATCTGGCTGATGACGCGGTCGGCGAGCAGCGCCAGCTGCTTGGTATCGTCGCGCACCACGCACAGAACGATGAATTCGTCTCCCCCGATACGGGCGACGAATCCCTCGTCGCCGACCTTCGACCTGAGCACGGTTGACGCGTGAACCAACATCGCGTCACCGGCGGCGTGGCCCAGCGTATCGTTGATGTGCTTGAACCGATCCAGATCTATGTGAAGCAGTGCCGCGTGCCCGCCTGAGCGCCTGGCGTTTGCCGCGTAATGTTCCAGTACCTGGTCGAGGTAACGCCGGTTGGGCAAGCCGGTCAGCGAATCATGAAGCGCGATGTGCTCTATGCGCGCTTTGGCTGACTCGAGTTCTGCATTTTTCGACTCGGACAGCTGTTTTGCACGAACCAGATCCTTGTTCAGCAGGACGTCGGCAGTCACGTCCCATTCCGCGCCGATCATTTTTGGGGTGTCGTTTGCGACCCGGTAAACGATCGCCTTGGACCGGACATGACGGATCTCGCCATCCTGACGCACAATCCGGTACTCCGACAAATATGGTCGTCCGCTGGCCACCGCCCTGTCGAAGTCCGCGTTGGCGCCAGCCAAATCATCTGGGTGGATTGCTCCCGCCCAGTCTGGATAGCCCCGGTGCTCGCCAGTTGGTTTGCCATATATTTCGTTGACGCGATCATCCCACGTAAGCTCGTTGGTCGCGAGATCGTGTTCCCAAACCCCAATAGCCGACGCTTCCAGGGCGAGTTCCAAGCGTCGTGACAATCGACGCAATTCGGCATAATTGCGCTGTCTTTCGCCAATCAGGCGGCCTGTGACCAGGAAAGGGAACACAACCAAGGCTCCGGCCGTCGCCATGATAGCGCGCAACAACCATGCGTTGCTTGGCGTCGAAGGCCAGCCATTTTTGGGAATGGCCGCGATTTGCCACGAACCGGACGGGAGCACAACGTCGGCTGTCACCGGATCGCTTTTGCTGATCCGCTCACTACCGTAGAATTGGTCTCCATTTTGGCCGAGAGCGTCCCTGCCGATCAGCGCTATGTCAATCCCGAGATCGTCGTCAAGCAGCCCGCTCGCCCGATAAAGACGCTGCACGTCGACAACGGCGGAAATGATGCCCCAGAACCTTTCCGTATTGCCCGCGCTCCGCACGAAAACCGGAAAGCGGCCGATGAAGCCTTGTCCTCCCTGCTTCAGCTCGACGGGGCCGGCAAGCACCAGCTTGCGTTCGTCTCGCGCCCTTAGCGCAGCCGCACGCTGTCGTTCGTTCTTGCGGTAGTCCAGGCCCATCGCCTGCTCGTTACCCTCCATCGGGTACATCAGGGAAACGACCAGATCGGGCGCGCCGGCAATATTGTTCAATTGCGAGTCGGCGCCAAACAGATTGCTCGCGAGTGAGGCGAAGCGTTGCTGTCCCATATAGGGCTCGGTCACGACCGCGGAGACCAATCCACGCACGAGTTGAAGGTTTCCGTTGATATTGCCTTCGAGCTTGGCGCGGATGAGGTTGACCTTGGTCAGCACGTCCGAACGGACGGCCTGGTCCGAGACGACTTTGTTCTGGTGCTCCGCGAACGCAGCGCTGATAAGTATGACGACAAGCGCGATCGCCGCCGGAATATTTGCCGACGAAAAGACGATCTCCTTGATGCCGCCGAACCTAGCGCGGAAAAAAGCCAATAGGCGATTCCTCAAGTGCCATTTCAGGTTTTCGGGTCGACCCGATGAGGAACATTAGCTTTCAATGTTTAATTTGACCTTCACGCTCCTTAGAGCTTTTGCACTTCCGACCGTTGCTGATGTTGCAGGCCCGAGCGGTTGGAGCCAGCTGCCGACTTCCACTGCCATGGTCCCACTGATTGAGATGCGCTGGCGCCGGCGATCCAGCGTCTGTCGACCATTCGCGAGGAGATCTGCTCATCTCAAGGCGCTCGTCTGTGGAAGCGGACCGAGAGAGAGGCCGGCTAGACCTGGCTTGCTCGGAAGATCGAGGAGCGCGAGCGCGATTGCACAAGTCGACGCTCCGACCCGGGTACTCTGGAGCGTTGACCTGGACTAGTGCCCCTCAATCGCCTTGGGAGACACAAGGTATGGTATCTTGCCGACGCTGCGCTTCGTCGCGCCAATGGAATAAGCCATCGGTATCTTGGGAGAGTTCTCCGGCAAGCCGTACATATCCTTGCCGGCCCGCACGGCAAATGAAAAGTGCTGCCACGAAACCGTGTCATGCTCATTGAGAAAATCGAGCGTCAGACCAGCTGAAATCAGCGCATTCACCACGTCACTGATCGGGTGGATCCATTCATAATAGCGAGGATGCTTCAAGATGCGATCATCGCCGGTGTAGGTCAGTTCCTCGTTCCAGGCGAGCGGCCGAGCTATCGGCGTTCGCCAGTCGTGCTTCAATTCCAGGGCCGCGGCCTTTCGATCGCACTGAAACAGCAATGGATGGCCCTCGGCCATGTAGAGGCGGCCGCCGGGTCGCAGAA
The DNA here is from genome assembly GCF_040320195.1 of Mesorhizobium sp. M0768. NCBI lineage: Bacteria > Pseudomonadati > Pseudomonadota > Alphaproteobacteria > Hyphomicrobiales > Phyllobacteriaceae > Mesorhizobium > Mesorhizobium sp. M0768. The sequence goes on from NZ_JAMYPD010000001.1 coordinate 280,520, forward strand.
GATCGGCAACCACCCGCGCCCAACGGAACACGTCGTCCAGCCAGTTTACCGAACCCCAGGTAACGTAAGCGATATCAAAGGTCCGGCCGAGCGCTTCCACCGCCTCGAACAGTGGCGCTTCCACGAAGCGCACGTCGGTGCCTGCCTTCGCAGCAAAATCCCGCGCCGCCACGATCGCCGTCGGTGAAAAGTCGAGCCCGGTCACGCTGCCTGCGCCGAGATTCTTCAAGCTGATCGTGTCAAGACCGATGTGACACTGCAGGTGGACGATATCCTTGCCGGCGATATCGCCGAGCTCGCGCGTTTCCAGCTCATAGAGATTGGATCCGCCGGCCAGCACATTCTCGATGTGGTAGCTGCCCGTTGTGTCGGTCGAGTGCAGTTCGGCCCGATCATCCCAATTAAGGCGGTTCGCGCCCAGAAACCGTTCCAAATTCCCCCACCCCTGACCGACGCATGGTAAACAAGTCGTTAAAGCACCTTTGCAGCGAAAGTAGCGCGCGTCAATCCGGACCGGGCGGCAGTACGACGCCGCTCGCGAAAGCATTAGTCCCGGGAAGGCTTGCTGCTGATCAAAGGCTTCTGGCGCGATCGCCGCGCCCGGCGACAAGACCCCGCAGGCGCTCCCGGACTCCGCCGTCGTGGTCTGTATGTGGATCAGTCGGTTCCTCAGCCCGGCACAGCCACCATCGCGATATTTCTGGAGAGCTCGTTTGTGGGGGCAACTGCGTCTGCCGTGCCGCTCGTGAGTGCTCGGTAGAGTGCCAGATAATCGCTGCACATGCGCTCGACCGTGAACCGCTTCTCGAACGTCTGCCGCACTCGTGCGCGATCGAGGCTGTCTATGCGCCGGAGCGCGCCCACGGCTTCCTCCACCGTATCCACGATCCATCCGGACACACCGTCATCGATGATCTCCGGGACGGCGCCACGCCGGAACGCAACCACGGGCGTACCGCAGGCCATTGCTTCGATCGTTACGAGACCGAAGGGTTCCGGCCAGTCGATCGGAAACAAAAGCGCTTTCGCATTGCCCAGAAAATCCGCCTTTTGCCGCTCATCGATCTCGCCAATGAACTCCACGTTCGAATGCCGCAGCACTTGCGGCTCGACCCTTTCCTTCCAGAACGACTGGTCCACCTTGTCGATTTTGGCGGCGATCTTCAGGGGAAACCCGGCCCGCGCCGCTATTTGTATGGCCGCTTCCGGCCCCTTTTCCGGCGAGATGCGACCGAGAAACGCAAGATAGCCGGAGGTGTTCGGGTGGAATGGCAGAAGATCGCGGGGTAGGCCATGATGCACGGTTCCAACCCAATTGACGGGCGGCATGGGCCGGCGCTGGTCGAAGGAAATCGAGACCAGGGGAACGTCGTCGAACATCGCATAAAGCTGCGCCAGATCGGGCAGGTCGAGCCTGCCGTGAAGCGTGGTAACCGTTCGTCTGGCAAAATCCCGAATTATGGGGAAGTGCAGAACATCGACGTGGAAATGCAAAACGTCGAATTCACCGGCTCGCCGGCGCACCCGTTCAAGCATCATAACATGGTGCGGACCACCGTCCTGGACCCTGGGGTTCAGGCGCAGCGCGACGTCGCAACACGGCACCAGCTCGGCTGAGGTACGAGAATCGGCGCTGGCGAACAGCGTCACCTCGTGGCCCTGTCGGGCAAGTTCTTCGGTCAGATACGAAACAATTCGCTCGGTTCCACCGTAGGTTCGGGGCGGCACGGATTCGGTTAGCGGTGCGATCTGGGCTATTTTCATTTAGAAAATCTTTTCGGCGGCGATCGCCGTCTTTCAAACAAGCTTCGGCGGCAACCAAGACAAGCGAGAGCTTCCCGTTGCGAAGTATTCTATGCAGAGCGTATTTATAGTTGTGCCGTCCGTGCTCCTCCCGTGCAATCAGGTTTCCCTTATTCAACTCCTCTGCATCCAAGAACTGCGATCCACGAGAAATGTTTCACCGGCTCGATAAAAAGACAGAATGAGCTACGCGCCGCCGCCCCGCCGCCCCTGACAGGCAGCTTTGGATCGCTCGATCACCACCAATTGATCCAGGCGTGCCGGTGCCGAATGGAACATAAAGCCCGGAATTCAGTTAGATAGCTGGATTTGGCTGGAGTACCGCCAGATGCGGAATTCCAGCCGGGCAGGGCACTACCTTGACACGGAGTGAGCGGCTTCGGGCGCATCTCACCGAACTCAGGCACCACCTTGCCGAACTCAGGAGCCATAAACGCTCCTTATGGAGGATGCCATGAACCAGTGGACAAACGCCAGGCTCTGTGACGTAGCCAACCTGATCCTTGGGGCAATTCTGTTCTTCTCCCCCTGGATCTTCACCTTTGCGGCAGGCCCGCAGACGCAGAACGCCCTCGGCAGCGGAATCTTGATTGTCGTGCTTTCGGTTGCCGCCCTCGCAGCATTTGCCGTGTGGGAAGAGTGGGTGAACCTGGTCGTCGGACTGTGGGTTCTCGCATCGCCCTGGGTGCTTGGATTCCAGGCGACCACGGCGATGACCGTGCATGTCGTGATCGGCATTCTGGTCGCCGTGCTGGCGGCGATCGAGCTCTGGATGATGTATCAGAACCCGCCGACCCAGTCCGCCGCCTAACAGGCGCAGCCAGCCAGCGCCCTTTTTTGGGCCTGTCGGATCTATCGGTCGTCTGCCGGTCTCTCGGCAACAGCCGCTGGAGGCCGGGCAGGCGGCGTTTGTTTGGACGAGAATAGGAAGGATGACGCATTATGGTCGGTGACAATCCGCGTTCGACGGCCAGGATTGCGGGACATCCTATTCATCCGATGCTCGTGCCATTTCCGATCGCCTGCTTCGTCGGCACCCTGCTGACGGATCTAGCCTATTGGCGAACAGCGGAGATGATGTGGGCTGACTTCTCCGCTTGGCTGGTTACCGTCGGCGTGATCATGGGCTGCCTGGCAGCGATCGCGGGGCTGATCGATTTCCTGGCCAATCCGCTGATAAGGGCACAGCCCCCCGCCTGGCCGCACGTGCTCGGCAATCTTCTGGCGCTGGCGTTATCCATCATCAACATGCTCGTGCACACCCGCGATGCATGGACCTCCATCGTTCCTACAGGCTTGATCCTCTCGGCGGTTGTCGTGCTCGTCCTCATCTTCACCGGTTGGCTGGGCTGGTCCATGGTGTACAGGCATCACGTCGGAGTGGCGGATTGATGCGCATAGCAAGCTCCATCGGTCAGACCAGGCGCATCGCGGTGTCCGTCCTAGTTTGCACTGCGGCGATCACTCTTGCAGCGTGCAGCGGCAACGACCCGGACCCCAGCAGTCAGATAGGGCCGAATCCAAAACTGCCGGAGCCGATCCAATATTTCTTCCCGCCGATGCATCTCGCTTCCGTGGTCGGATGGAAGAGCGACGAGAAGCCGACAGTCGCGCAGGGGCTGCAGATCCAGGCTTTCGCCCACGGCTTGCAGCATCCGCGGTCGCTTTATGTGCTGCCCAATGGCGACGTCCTGGTGGTCGAGTCCAAGGCGCCGGGTGGCGAACCGATCAAACGGCCCAAGGATTTGGTGATGGGCTGGATCGAATCCTGGGTCACCTCGGGCGGCGACAGCGGCCCAAGCAACCGCATTACGCTGCTGCGCGACGCCGATGGCGATGGCAAGCCGGAGCTGACCAGCGTATTCCTCGACCACCTGAGCTCCCCCTTTGGCGTGGCGCTGGTGGGAAGCGATCTCTACGTCGCCAATACCGACTCCATCGTCCGCTATCCCTACAACACCGGTGACACAAAGATCACCGCGCCCGGGACGCCGCTAACCGCCCTGCCCGGCGGCCCGATCGACCACCATTGGACGAAGAGCCTGGTGGCAAGCCCCGACGGCTCGCTGCTCTATGTCGGCATCGGCTCGAACAGCAACGTCGCCGAAAACGGCATCGAGGCGGAGAAGAACCGCGCCGCCATCTGGCAGGTAGACAGGGCCACCGGCCGGTCGCGCATTTTCGCCAGCGGTTTGCGCAATCCAAACGGCCTGAGCTGGGAGCCGCAGACCGGGGCGCTCTGGGCAGTGATCAATGAACGCGACGAGCTCGGCCCCAATCTCGTGCCGGATTATCTGACCTCGGTAAAGGATGGCGGCTTCTACGGATGGCCATACAGCTATTACGGCCAGCATCTCGATCCCCGCGTCATGCCCCAACGTCCGGACCTGGTCGCAAAAGCGATCGTTCCGGATTATGCACTGAGTTCCCACGTCGCCCCTCTGGGGCTGGCCTTCTATGCGGCAACCAGCCTTCCCGAGGCATATCGCGGCGGCGCCTTCGTTGGCGAGCATGGCAGCTGGAACCGCACGCGCTTCAATGGCTACAAGGTAGTTTTCGTACCATTCAGCGGCGGCCGTCCGAGCGGCGTCGCTACCGACGTGGTGACTGACTTCCTGGACAAGGACAACAAGGCGCGCGGCCGGCCTGTCGGCCTGGCTGTCGACAAAACCGGGGCCCTGCTCATCGCCGACGACGTCGGCAACACAGTTTGGCGGGTGACATCTGCCGGCCAATAAAGTGGCTCCACTCCCTTCGTCGAGCTGTCGGTCGAGCAGGTGGAGGGATCCCCGACGATCGCCGTTCCGGTGGTTCTGCTAGGCGCATTCGGCGTGCCCGCCATTGCCGGCTACTCCACGCTGACGATGTTTGCCGCGTGGCCGCATCGGGCGGGTGAGCTGGAAATAGATGAGGGCCTGCCGCTGATCACCGCCGAACCGAAGGACCGCCAGCGCCGCGAAATGGTATTTTTGCCCTTCCCACAGCCGGCTCTAGAATTTTCATCGCAAATCAAGTTATGATGCACTTGGTATTTCCCGGGACGGCTTGCGCCGCTTGGAATACCGGGAGGAACCGGGACATGGCCGTTGCGCTTGTACTCGTTCTGATAGTCGTGGGCTCGGTGTTGTTCCACTTCCTGAGCCCATGGTGGTGGACGCCGATTGCCTCGAACTGGGACTATATCGACAACACCATCATCATAACTTTCTGGATCACCGGTGTCGTCTTCGCCGCCGTGGTTCTTTTCATGGCCTATTGCGTCTTCCGCTTCCGTCATCGGGAAGGCAATCAGGCGGCATACGAACCTGAGAACAGGCGGCTCGAATCCTGGCTGACGGTCGTCACCGCGGTTGGTGTCACCGCTTTGCTCGTTCCAGGCCTGTTCGTCTGGAGCCGGTTCGTTACCGTTCCAAGCGACGCAACCGAGGTCGAAGTCGTCGGCCAGCAGTGGCAATGGAGTTTCCGCCTCCCCGGCAAGGACGGCAAGCTCGGCACATCCGACACTCGCGACGTCAACGCTGAAAATCCACTCGGCGTCATCGCCACCGATGCCAACGGTCAGGACGATGTCGTAGTGGAAGCGGCCGACCTGCACCTCCCGGTAGGCAAACCGGTCAAGATGCTGCTCCGCTCGATCGATGTGCTGCACGATTTCTACGTGCCGGAATTCCGCGCCAAGATGGACATGATCCCGGGCTCGGTCACCTATTTCTGGTTCACTCCTACCAAGACCGGAACCTTCCAGGTCCTGTGTGCCGAACTCTGCGGCCAGGGACATCCGATGATGCATGGCGTGGTCATGGTCGATACTCAGGAAGACTATCTGGCGTGGCTTGGCCAGCAGCAGACTTTTGCGCAGCTGTCCGCGCCCCAGCAGATGGGCTCGGCAGAGTAGGAAACCGGAACGACGGCGCGCCGTCGGGATTGAAGTTAATGCGGCAAGTCCGAACTGTCGGGCTGGCCGAGAAGGGCACGGAGGTGTTCCTATGGTCGATATCACACCTGCAGATGCGGTACCGCCGGCCGAAGTCGCGGAAATGGAACTCTACCATCCGCACAGCTGGTGGACGAAATACGTTTTCTCGCAGGACGCCAAGGTCATCGCCATCCAGTATTCGGCGACGGCGACAGCGATCGGCATGGTCGCGCTGGTGCTATCCTGGCTGATGCGGCTGCAACTCGGCTTCCCCGGCACATTCGACTTCATCACCCCGGAAGCCTACTACCAGTTCATCACCATGCACGGCATGATCATGGTGATCTACCTGCTCACGGCACTCTTCCTGGGCGGCTTCGGCAACTATCTGATCCCGTTGATGGTTGGTGCTCGCGACATGGTCTTTCCCTATGTCAACATGCTGAGCTACTGGATCTATCTGCTCGCCGTGCTGGTCCTGGTGTCGAGCTTCTTTGCGCCCGGCGGACCGACGGGTGCCGGCTGGACGCTCTATCCGCCGCAGGCGATCATGACCGGTACGCCAGGCGGCCAGGACTGGGGCATCATCCTGATGCTTGTCTCGCTGATCCTGTTCATCGTCGGCTTTACCATGGGCGGCTTGAACTATGTCGTGACGGTGCTGCAGGGGCGCACGCGCGGCATGACGCTGATGCGCCTTCCGCTTACTGTCTGGGGTATTTTCACCGCCACCGTCATGGCACTGCTCGCCTTCCCGGCGCTGTTCGTCGCCTGCGTGATGATGCTGCTCGACCGGGCGCTCGGCACCAGCTTCTTCATGCCGGCGATCGTCGAGATGGGCGAACAGTTGCAGCACGGCGGCGGCAGCCCGATCCTGTTCCAGCATCTGTTCTGGTTCTTCGGCCATCCGGAAGTCTACATCGTGGCGCTTCCGGCCTTCGGCATCGTATCCGACCTGATCAGCACCCATGCGCGCAAGAACATCTTCGGCTACCGCATGATGGTCTGGGCCATCGTCGGCATCGGCGCGCTGAGCTTCGTGGTCTGGGCGCACCACATGTATGTCAGTGGCATGCATCCCTATTTCGGCTTTTTCTTCGCCACAACGACATTGATCATCGCTGTCCCAACAGCCATCAAGGTCTACAATTGGGTGCTGACGCTGTGGCGCGGCGACATCCACCTCACCATACCGATGCTTTTTGCCTTGGCCTTCATCGTCACCTTCGTCAATGGCGGGTTGACTGGGCTATTTCTTGGCAATGTCGTCGTCGACGTTCCGCTGTCGGACACGATGTTCGTCGTCGCCCATTTCCATATGGTCATGGGGGTTGCCCCGATCATCGTAATCTTCGGCGCGATCTATCACTGGTATCCGAAGGTCACCGGCCGGATGCTGAACGAGACACTGGGCCGGTTCCATTTCTGGGTCACCTTCCTCGGCGCCTATCTGATCTTCTTTCCCATGCACTATCTCGGCTTGATGGGCGTGCCGCGGCGGTACAACGAATTGACCGACATGACGATCATGACGGAATCGGCCCACCACCTGAACTCGTTTATCAGCATCATGGCTTTTATAGTCGGTTTTGCTCAGATTGTGTTTCTGTTCAATCTCATCTGGAGCATCCGCCATGGCCGTGAGGCTGGCGGCAATCCGTGGCGGGCAACGACGCTCGAGTGGCAGACGCCCGAAACACCGCCCGCCCACGGCAATTTCGGCAAGGATCTGCCGATCGTCTATCGCTGGGCCTATGACTACAGCGTACCGGGAGCCAAGGAGGACTTCATACCGCAAAACGTTCCGGGCTCCTTCGCGCCCTCCAGGGAGCCGGCATGAGCGTAATCCTGGTCTTCCTGCTCGTGATCGCCGGTATTGCCGGGTGGTGGCTTTCCCATCAGCGGCTAATGACGAAGCCGTGGCTCGAGCAAGGTATGACCGGGGATTTTGTCGCTCTGGACCGATCGGCGCTGCCGACCGCAAAGATCGGTCTCGGCGTCTTCCTTGCCGTCGTCGGCTGCCTGTTCGCGCTGTTCACCAGTGCTTACTTCATGCGCATGGCGCTGTCGGATTGGCGGCCGCTGCCCATCCCGCCCCTGCTCTGGCTTAACACCGGCGTACTGGTCTTGAGCAGCATCGCGATACAGTGCGCTTCGCTCGCGGCGCGCAAGGGTCAAGTGGACATGGTCAGGCTCGGCCTCGCCACCGCTGGACTCACGGCGCTCGTCTTCCTGATTGGACAGCTTGTGGCATGGCGGGAACTGAGTGCGGATGGCTATTTTCTGGCATCCAATCCGGCCAACAGCTTCTTCTACCTGCTAACGGGAATGCATGGCCTGCATATACTGGGAGGACTGGTCGGGCTGGGCAGAACGAGCGTCGGCGCCTGGAACGGAGCGCAGCCGCAGCGGCTTCGCCTCAGTGTCGAGCTGTGCGCCATGTACTGGCATTTCCTGCTTTTCGTCTGGCTCGCCATCTTTGCGCTTCTGGCCGGCTGGGCTTCGACTTTAATCGACATTTGCCGAGGGTTGCTGACCTAGGAGGAACGGGCGGATGGCAGAGACGACACTGGCCCACATCGGCCGAACAGAGCCGCGGCCCGCAGGCTGGCAAGGCATCGCCGCCGATTGGTCCTCGGATCAGCGGGCGTTCAAAAACGTGTCCTGGGGCAAGGCCATGATGTGGATCTTCCTGCTCAGCGACACGTTCATCTTCGGCTGCTTCCTGCTCTCCTACATGACCGCGCGTATCTCAACACGTGTGCCGTGGCCCAATCCGAGCGAGGTCTTCGCCCTGCGCATCGGTGGCTCCGACATTCCACTGATCCTTATCGCCATCATGACCTTCGTGCTGATCTCGAGCAGCGGAACGATGGCCATGGCGGTCAATTTCGGCTACCGCCGCGACCGCCGCAAGACGGCAGTGCTGATGCTCTTGACCGCAGCACTCGGCGCGACCTTTGTCGGCATGCAGGCCTTCGAATGGACCAAGCTGATCACCGAGGGCGTGCGGCCTTGGGGCAATCCCTGGGGCGCTGCCCAGTTCGGCGCATCCTTTTTCATGATCACCGGCTTCCACGGCACGCACGTGACGATCGGGGTGATCTTCCTGATCATCGTGGCGCGAAAGGTCTGGCGCGGGGATTACGATGTCGGACGGCCCGGCTTCTTCACCAGCCGAAGGGGCCGCTACGAGAACGTCGAAATCATGGGGCTTTACTGGCATTTCGTCGACCTGGTCTGGGTGTTCATTTTCGCATTTTTCTATCTTTGGTGAGAGGCAGGACATGGCTGAAGCAACCGCAAACGGCCTGGGACAACACGCACTGGACAGCGCCCGTACCCATGATGCGACGACGACCGGCGTTACCCCGGCGGAGGTTCATCAGGAGCACCCGATCAAGCTCTATCTGGTGGTCTGGGCGTGGTTGTTCATCCTCAGCACCTGCTCCTATCTGGTCGACTATTTCGGTCTCCACGGCTATCTCAGATGGTCGCTGATCCTGATCTTCATGATCCTCAAGGCAGGACTGATCGTCGCCATCTTCATGCACATGGCCTGGGAACGGCTGGCACTGGCATATGCAATTATCCTGCCGCCGGTGCTGGTTCTGGTGTTCGTGACGATGATGGTCTTCGAAGCGGACTACACGCTTCTCACCCGAATGGCGTTTTTCGGGGCTGGGCCCTGACATGCAATCCGGATCCGGGCCGTCCGGTCCTGGAGCCTTCGCCTTGAAACAATCCACGACTGGTCCATTTCTGTTGGTATCGGAAACGACAGGCGATGCCGGCGTTTCCACATGCGTCGCGAACACCAGCAAGGGGCGCCCAAGATGACCATCGCAACCAGACTGAAAGACTTCATCGATAGGAAGGGAATTTCCTACGACACCGTCGAGCATCACCGCACGGCGACAAGCAGACAATCCGCCATTGCGGCACATGTGCCTGGCAGCATAATGGCCAAATCGGTGGTCGTTCACCACGACCGTGGCTACGCGCTCGCCGTGGTTCCAAGCACGCACAGGATAGAACTCGCGACATTGCAGGATGTCATGGAGAAGCCTCTTGGACTTGCCTCCGAAGACGAGGTGGTCTCGTTGTTCGGCGATTGCGATGTCGGCGCTGTGCCACCGATCGGCGCTGCCTATGATGTGCCAGTGGTCCTCGATGAAAGCCTCGGCGACGCTCCCGAAATCTATTTCGAGGGCGGTGATCATAGGACGCTGGTGCATGTGAGCGGCAGAGATTTTCGCGACCTGACAAAGGACGCGCGCCAGGCCCGTTTCAGCCACCCGGCCTATTGAAAGCTCTGCCCCACCTGCCCGCACCGGCACTTTCACCGGTGCGCGCAGGGCTGGTTTTTTCAGCTCACGGTCTGGTGGCCGGCGGCGATTCCACAACTTTCCGATAGACATGCCAGGTCGCATGACCAAGGATCGGCAGCACGACTGCCAACCCGGCGAACACTGGCAGCGAGCCGACGATCAGGGCGACGGCGACGATAAGGCCCCACACGGCCATCACGATCGGGTTGGCCAGGACAACGCGCACCGAGGTGTGGATGGCTTCGTAGGCGCCGACATCGCGGTCGAGCAACAACGGGAATGCGACGACCGTGGTGCACAACACAACCGCGGCGAACACGAAGCCGATGGCGTGACCCAGGATGATGAGCGTCCAGCCGCGTCCCGTGGCAAATATTTCACTGATGAAACTGGACAGCGATTGCGGCGGCGCCGGGCCGAACAGGGTCTGGTAGAATATCTGGGCCGTCAAAAGCCAGGCGATGAAGATCGCAAGCAGCATGACGCCGACCGCTGCAATAGCCGGCAGTGCTGGAGAACTCCTGACCTCAAAGGCGTGCCTCCACGAGGCGTCGAGCCCGGCTTCCCGTCGCCGGCTGATCTCATAGAGGCCGATCGCCGCGAACGGACCAATCAGTGCAAAGCCGGACACAAGCGGAAACAGCAATGGCAGCGTGTTGTTACCTGATGTCCAGACAGCAAGCACGACACCCGCAATCGGATAGATCAGGCAGAGAAAAACGATGTGCGACGGCTTGACCATGAAATCATCGACGCCACGCCTGAGCGCATCAAAAAGATCGGAGACACCGATTTTTCGAATTCTGGTGTGTTCCAGCGTCTCGCTGGCGCCTGCTATTACGTGAAAGCTTGCCATGACCATTCCTCCAGACCAGGTCCGGTAAGGTCGCGTTTTACGGTGCTGCCGTTCCGCATGATTGGCCCACGCAAACCGCGACCTGCACCATGATCAATATACTCTCATGCGGGGGACTTGTCGCGCTTTGTAGGAAGGCCCGGGAGTAAGAGGTCCCGGGTAGCCTGACTAGCTACGGACGCCGTTCTTCGATATGCTCTTCTAGTCGAAGGTGAAGGTCATGGACGGAAGGACAGTTCTCATACTCGGCCTTGGCGTCGTTATTCTGCTGTTGCTGGGATTTTGTGCTCTGCCAATGTGATGTTTTGAGCCGGGGTCAATAGTCGGCTGAAGCGATCACTCGCATTACAATGGTGTCGGCAAGCAACGCTGCAAATATTGCGAAAAGATAGACAATCGAATACGCAAACAGCGCCTTTGCCGGCTTCATCTCCTTGTCGGCGACGAGAACCTTCCAGGCCTGCCAAATGAAACCTGCACCCAACGCGGCTGAAGCAGTGCCGTAATATCCGCTCGCGAAGCCGAGGCCCCAAGGGAGCACGCCGATTGGCGCCAAGAGCAGCGAATAGGCGAAGATTTGTTTTCTGGTCGAGTGCTGGCCGGCCACATTCGGCATCATCGGGACCCCAGCCGCGGCATAGTCACCGACCTTGAAAAGGGCCAGCGCCCAGAAATGAGGCGGCGTCCAGAGGAAAATGATCAGAAACAGGATGAGACTTTCAATGCCGATTGCGCCGGTTGCAGCAACCCACCCGATCACCGGAGGAAGGGCGCCTGCCGCGCCGCCTATGACGATATTCTGTGGCGTCGAGCGCTTCAGCCACATCGTGTAGATAACGACATAGAAAAAGATGGTGAACGCCAACAACGATGCGGCGAGCCACCCCACCAGCACGCCGAGCGTCATGACCGACAGTGCGGAAAGCACCAGACCGAAGCTGAGAGCTTCGCCAGGCGTGACGCGACCGGACGGAATTGGTCGCTTGGACGTGCGAGACATCAAGGCGTCTATGTCTGCGTCGTACCACATATTGAGCGCGCCGGCGGCTCCCGCTCCAACCGCGATTGCGCCGATGGCAATTAAGGCGATAACTGGATTCATCACGCCGGGCGCCATCATCAGGCCGACGAAGGCAGTAAACACGGCGAGCGCCATGACGCGTGGTTTCAAAAGCGCAAAGAAATCACCCGCCGTCGCCTCCGAGAGGCGGATGCCGGTATCCTTGAGACGGCTTTCTTCAGTCGACATTCAGACGACCACCGATGGGAATGGCAGCCTAGCCGGCCAATGTCTTTTTTGCAACGAGTCGCCCTCCCCACCGACACTGCCGGCAGATTGCGGCCGAGGCTATGCCTCGACCTGTTTGCTATACCAAGATCCGGCGGAAGAGCCGGGCTATTTGGAGAATTGCTTCAGATAAGCAATGACATTGGCGACGTCCTCGTCCTTCTTGAGGCCGGGGAATGCCATCTTCGTTCCTTTGACCATCGCCTTGGGATCGTGAAGGTAGGTCGTCAGCGTGGCTTCGTCCCATTTAACGCCGGATTTGCCGGCCTCGGTCATAGCCTTGGAATAGCTGAACCCCGGATGCGTGCCGGCCGTTCGGCCGATGACGCCATTCAAGGACGGACCGATCTTGTTCTGATCCTTGTCCGCGATATGGCAGACCTTGCATTTGGCGAAGACCTTCTCACCCGCCGCGGCATCCTGTGCCCGCGAGGGGCCGGCAATGACGGTGGCGACGGACATGATGACAAAAAACACAAAGGCACGCATGGCATTTCCTCCCTGATCGCCAATTTGCCCTGGCTGACCTGCACAGGCCGACATTTAGTCCGCTGGCATGCGCTCTTGAATGGCAGAACGGATATCCACTGCCCGGGGTTGCGGCACCTACATACCACGGAACCCGGCCGGCAGATAGAGTTCGGCCGTGCCAAGGTTTAATGCGGACAATCTGCTCAAGGCAATTTGGTGTTGCAGCTGGCGGCGATCCGGCCGATCGCCTCTTCAACTCCGGTGAGGTCAAACTCGGCTTTGCCGCGCCCCGACAGCAGCCCGAACCGCCAGGACAGCAGCAGCCGGTCCGCGGCAATCAGTCGCCTGATGCCGTCGGCACCGTCGCGGACCAGCATCCTGCTGCGCGGGCCGACCGACCAGCTTTCGTTGAGCTTGCCGGATTGGCCGACAGTCACCGACATGGCGATGGTTCGGCTGGCGGAAACGGTGTCGCTCAGCTGCAGCCATTCGCTCCAACGCGGTTCGCCGGCGGTCCGGCACGCGATCGTCAAAACCGGGCTGTAGCTCAATGCGCCGCCGCCGGTGATGAGCTTGTTGGTCGCATAAAGCGAGGCGGTGACAAGGCCATCGCTGCTCTTGTCGAACCGCCAGTTGTCGAGAACCGTATCAGCCTGGGCAATGCCACAGACCGACGCAAGCAGGAACGCCGCCGCCACGCTTCCGATACCGAAGAACTGTCTCAACGATGCCTCCAACAACCGCTGCGGTCAGCAACCCAGCGCAGATAATCATCAAAGCTTCATATCGCTACCTCGACCGCCAGATGCGTGAAATCCGTTGCGTCTGTGCCACAACGAAAAAGGCCGCCTCGAGAAGGCGGCCTTTCGGAATTCAGCAGGGACGTTATTCAGCGTCCTTGGCGGCCTTCTTCTTCGGCGCGGCCTTTTTCTTCGGCTCTTCAGCGTCGTCGTCGGCCTTCTTGGTGTCCGCTTTTTTCGCAGCCGCCTTCTTCGCCGGCTTGGCCTTGGTTGTATCCGTATCCTCCTCGTCGGCCAGCAGCTCTTCCTTGCTGACCTTGACGTCGGTGACCGAAATCTGGCCGAGCAGATGGTCGACCACCTTCTCTTCGAACATCGGCGCGCGCAACGTGTTCAGCGCTTCGGGATTGTTGCGATAGAATTCGAAGGCCTCCTGCTGCTGGTTGGCCGGATAGCGACGCACCTGCTCGAACAGGCCGCGCTGCAATTCCTCGTCCGTCACCGTGACGCCGGCCTTCTCGCCGATTTCGGCGAGAACCAGGCCGAGACGCACGCGGCGCTCGGCAAGCCGCATGTATTCTGCACGCGCTTCTTCTTCCGTCGTCTCTTCGTCGGCAAAGGTCCGCCCGGCAGCTTCGAGATCGCGATTGACCTGGTTCCAGATGTTGTTGAACTCGGCCTCGACTAGCTTGGACGGCGCCTCGAACGAGTAGGCAGCGTCGAGCTGGTCGAGCAACTGCCGCTTGACCTTCTGGCGCGTTATCGAGCCGAACTGGTTCTCGATCTGACCGCGCACCACCTCGCGCAGGCGCTCCAGCGATTCAAGGCCGAGATTTTTGGCCATCTCGTCGTTGATCTCAAGCGCGCCGGGCTTCGACACTTCCTTGACCGTCACGTCAAAAGTGGCTTCCTTGCCGGCCAGATGCGCCGCCTGGTAGTTTTCCGGGAAGGTAACCGTGACCTGCTTCTCGTCGCCGGCCTTGCTGCCGACCAGCTGGTCCTCGAAGCCGGGGATGAATTCCTTCGAGCCGAGCACCAGCGGCTGATCGGTGCCGGCGCCGCCGCCGAAGGCTTCGCCGTCGATCTTGCCGACATAATCGATGGTCACGCGATCGCCTTCGGCGGCCTTGCCGGTTTTCGGCTCGTAAGTGCGGGCGGATTCAGCGACACGCTTGACCTGCTCGTCGATCTCTTCATCCGGCACGTCGAACACCTGGCGCGTCACCTTGATGTCGGAGAAATCCTTGATCTCGATCGGCGGAATGACCTCATAGTTCAGACGGAACTCGAAATCGGCACCGCCTGCCAGGATCTTCTCGGCTTCCTTCTCGTCCTCGGTCATGATCACTTCGGGCTGCATGGCGGCCTTTTCGCCGCGCCCGGTGATGATCGAACGGGTCGAATCATTGAGGATCTCGTTGACCACTTCGGCCATGAACGACTTGCCGTAGACCTTGCGCAGATGCTGCACCGGCACCTTGCCGGGGCGGAAGCCGTTGATGCGGACCTTGTTCCTGGCATCGGAGAGCCGCGCCATCAGCTTGGCTTCCATGTCACCGGCCGGCACGGTGATCTTGATCTCGCGCTTGAGACCGGAGTTGAGCGTTTCGGTGACCTGCATCATAAAACCTTTGTTTCCACCAATGAGGCCGTCAAACGGCCCCTGCCGTTTACAGCCTGCCGGTATGATCTTGCCGGGAATGGCTTTTGGTGCGGGACTTGGCGATCTGTCCGCTCAACGCGGCACAAATCCTCCAGAAATACGCTCCAAAATGTGAATAAGTCTTTGTTTTTCCTACTTCTTATCACATTCTGCAGAAGCGGATCGTCGCGTCCCGTCACATTCGACACGCCTTTTGTCACAGGCGACGCTGATTTTCAACCATCTTTGCATTCCGGCCAATGATGCCGATATCAGCCCTGACATTGACAGAATGATGGCTACATGGGATTGGCCGGGCAATGCGGATGTGGCGGAATTGGTAGACGCCCTGGATTTAGGTTCCAGTGCCGAAAGGCGTGGGGGTTCGAGTCCCTTCATCCGCACCACCCTTCGCTCTTCGAGCTTCGGGTGGCAGGCCACTCGAAGCTCCTCCGAAGCCTTGGCGAAGGAGGATCATTGCCAAGGCCGTGGCGCGATCTAGTAAAGCGGCTCCTCGAACAGTGTCTTGTCGCCATCCACCAGCGCCTTGATCTGCGCCGTGCCGTTGGCCGCAATCGCCACCCGGATGCCGAACGGCCGCACCCGCATATCGTTCTGGATCGCCATCCCCTCGCCTTCCGGCAGATAGAAGCGCTCGATGCCGTACTCCGGCGCGATCGTCGTTGCTCCCTGGCCGATATTCCAGCCCTCGGAGACGTGTCCGACGATATCGGCTTCATCGGATGCTGCCGGCGCCGGCGCTTGCCCGAACCAGGCCGCGGTCGGGCCCCAATAGCCATCGGCGCCCTGCTTCAGCCTGACCACGATCGACGTTTCCTCGCTGGAAAGCTTGCCGGCCGGAATGTTGCCGATCAGTTTCACCGGTATGCGTGAAATGTCGTAGCCGAGCAGAATGTAGTCACCGCGCAAGAGATCGCGCGGATCGATCGGCTCGACCTTGAGCAGGACCTGCTTGCCATCGCGCAGGATCGCCGCGCGTCCGGCGATGATCCAGCTCAGAAAGCCGATCTGGACGAGCGCCAGGACCAGCGCCGAGATGATCAGTCTTTTGCCGGTCATCATGCCGCCGCTCCTGTCATGTTCGAGGCGTTCATGCGCCTTTCTATGCGGATGATAATGAAAGCAAGAACGGCGAGCAGCACCGCCGCCGCAAGGAAGAAGCCTGCCGTGTCGAGCATTGATTGCAGCATCACCACGTAGATGATGGCGAGTTCGAAGGCGAAGCCCGCATAGGCAACCCAGCGCAGTCCCCGGCTCTCGCGGCCGCCCAGCACGATCGCCGCGATGATGCCGGCCAGCGCAACAGCCGAGGCAATGGCGAAGCCGCTATTGTAGCTGCTTTCATCCGCCAGTTCGAATTGGATCATCGCCAGTCCGGTGAGAAAGCCGATCAGCGCGTGCAAGGTCAACCTGCCGCCGAGTTGCAAAACCCTCTCGACCGGCCCGGCAGCAAAGATCGCAGCGGTAAAAAGCAGCACCGACGCGGCAACGAGCGGGATGGCGACTTGCAGCGTGTCGTATTCCATGGCCAACAGCACGAGGTAGAAAAGGACCGACAGGATGATCAGGTGGCGCGCCGCCTGGCTGCGCGTCCAGAACGAAACGGCGAACAGTATTAGCGCCATGACCACGAAGAGATGCGGAAATTCCGTGCGCCGGAAGTAGTCGAACCCTCTCAGGAATAGCCAGGCATCGGCGATGCCGACGGCAGCGACGGTCAGTGGGTTTGAGCGCAGCGCCACCGCCGCTAGCGTCGTGCCGGCGCCCCAGGTGATCAAGGCCGAGGCCTCGTCGCCCGACAAATGATACATCTGGCCGATCAGCGCGATCGAACCGCCGAATGCCGCAGCCGCGACGATCCACAGTGCTTCGCCGATCGCCGCATGGTCGCGCATCTTCAACATCGCGCCGCCGACATAGCCGGCAAGGATAACGGCAAAAAGTGCCGCGACCCGCACCAGCCGCGGGATGACTTCCCAGTTGGCGGCGATGAAGATCAGGATAGCCGCGCCGAACAGCAGCGCCGCCATCATCGCCAGGATCGAGCCGAAACTCAGCGATTTGCGTTCGTTTGCCTCGACGTCGCGCGTTAGAGCCTCGGCTGTCGGCGCGTCGATCAGGCCGGCCTGCTGCCATCGCGCGATATCCGACCTGACCCGTGACGAATAGCTCGCCATGCCCCTCCCCCTTTCCTTGGTTCTTTTAGCTCGTCCGGCCAAGCGTTTGACCTAACGGCATTTTCCGATCTGGGCGGAAAACTGGACGCGCGTTAATGCTGCATTGCACAATTTGCATTGCTGCCATGCACCAATAGCGCTTTTAAATCGATATGACCCCACCTATTTTCACGGTGCACACAAAGACGGAATGATCCGAAAGAAAGACGAAACGAGACTACCATGAACCTGATCCGCAACTATCGCAACTGGCGCCGCTATAGGGACACCGTGTCCGAGCTGAGCCGCCTGAGCACCCGTGAACTGACCGATCTCGGCATCAGCCGCAGCGACATTCACTACGTCGCCCGCAAGGCGGTCTAATCCTTCGGGCCGCAAATGGCCCGAACCAGTTTTGAAAAGAGAACGACAATGAACCTGATCCGCAACTATCGTAACTGGCGCGTGTACCGCGAGACGGTTACCGAGCTGGGTCGCCTGTCGAACCGCCAGCTCAACGATCTCGGCATCGTCCGCGACGAGATCAAGATGGTCGCTCGCAGGGCGATCTAACAACAAGAATTTCGCCAGGGTCGACCTCCTCCCCGACTCTGACGGATACGGTCAGCCTTCACCTCCTCCCGAGGGTTGACCACAAAAACGGCGCCCGCCGGACCTCCTCCCCCGGCGGGCGCTGTTTCTAAAAAGGGTTTCGCGCCCTTTCAAATGGCGAAAGGAATTTCGTCAAAGCCGACCTCCTCCCCGGCGATGACGAATACGGTCGATCTTCACCTCCTCCCGAGGATCGACCAACAAAACGACACCCGCCGGACCTCCTCCCCCGGCGGGTGTTGTTGTTTTGGGGCGGCTTCCCCCGTCAGCCATTCTCCCGCGTGGCAATTGCAATCCTTGCGCCAAGCGACTATTTCGGCGCTCATGGACAAGAACCCCATTCACGTTATCGGCGGCGGTCTCGCCGGCTCCGAAGCCGCCTGGCAGGCGGCCGAAGCCGGCGTTCCAGTTGTCCTGCATGAAATGCGTCCCGTCCGCGGTACCGACGCGCACAAGACCGACGGGCTGGCCGAGCTCGTCTGTTCCAACTCCTTCCGCTCCGACGATGCGCAAACCAATGCCGTCGGCCTGCTGCACGCCGAAATGCGGCTGGCCGGTTCGCTGATCATGAGCGCCGGCGACGCGCATCAGGTGCCGGCCGGCGGAGCGCTGGCCGTCGACCGCGACGGATTTTCCGAAGCGGTCACCAGAAAGCTCGAAGCGCACCCGCTCATCACCATTCGTCGCGAGGAAGTGCCCGGCCTGCCGTCGGCGGACTGGGACCAGGCGATCGTTGCCACCGGCCCGCTGACGGCGCCTTCGCTCGCCCAATCGATTGCGGAAGCAACCGGCGCCGACGCGCTCGCCTTTTTCGATGCCATCGCGCCGATCGTTCATTTCGACACGATCGACATGGATATCTGCTGGTTCCAGTCGCGCTACGACAAGGTCGGTCCCGGCGGCACCGGCAAGGATTACATCAACTGCCCGATGGATAAGGAGCAGTACCTTGCCTTCGTGCAGGCGCTGGTCGACGGCCAGAAAACCGAATTCAAGCAATGGGAAGGCACGCCCTATTTCGACGGCTGCCTGCCGATCGAGGTGATGGCCGAGCGCGGCGTCGAGACATTGCGCTACGGGCCGATGAAGCCGATGGGACTGACCAATGCGCATAATCCGTCTGTAAAGGCGTATGCCGTCGTCCAGCTCCGCCAGGACAATGCGCTGGGCACGCTCTACAACATGGTCGGCTTCCAGACCAAGCTGAAGCATGCCGAGCAGGTGCGCATATTCCGCACCATCCCCGGGCTGGAACACGCCGAGTTCGCCCGCCTCGGCGGCCTGCACCGCAACACCTATATCAATTCGCCGACGCTGCTCGACGCGTCGCTGCAGTTGAAGTCGCGGCCCGGCCTGCGCTTTGCCGGCCAGATCACCGGCTGCGAGGGCTACGTCGAGAGCGCCGCCATCGGCCTGCTCGCCGGGCGCTTTGCCGCCGCCGAAAGGCTTGGCCATGCGCCGTCGCTGCCGCCCTTGACCACCGCCTTCGGCGCCTTGCTCAACCACATCACCGGCGGCCATATCGTTTCAGACGATGAGCCGGGAAAGCGCTCCTTCCAGCCGATGAACGTCAATTTCGGC
This sequence comes from Mesorhizobium sp. M0768, assembly GCF_040320195.1. Classification (NCBI taxonomy): domain Bacteria; kingdom Pseudomonadati; phylum Pseudomonadota; class Alphaproteobacteria; order Hyphomicrobiales; family Phyllobacteriaceae; genus Mesorhizobium; species Mesorhizobium sp. M0768. The sequence continues at coordinate 299,937 of NZ_JAMYPD010000001.1, forward strand.
CTGTTTCCGCCGGTGGACGCGCCGAAGATCGAAGGCAAGCGGCTGCGCGGCAAGGACAAGACGGTTGCCAAGCGGCACGCGGTGACATCGCGCGCGCTCGCCGACTGCCGCGAATGGCTGGGGCTGCCTTTTCGGGCGGAAGCGGCGGAATAACGGTCGGGTTGGCTACGCGGCAGCCTCTATGCGACCGGCCAGCCCCGCGTCGCGCGCCGGAACAAGAGCCAATACCGGCGCAAGACAGAGAGCCGCGCCACCTCCTTGACAGGCGAGCGGCGGGCGCGCTCCATTTTGTCGAGATAGGCGCCCGAAAGAGCCAGCGGCAGAAACGCCGGGCGCAGCGAAACCGGTAGAGCGGACGCCCCCTGCTCGAAGGCGGAAAGATGTTCCCGTGCCAGCGCGATTATCGCGGCAGCGGCGCGTTCCGCGCCCGGCCCGCCGTCACCTGTAACGAATTCTTCCGGCGAGGATCCCGCCGCCGCCAAAATATCGGCCGGCACAAAGCACTGTCCCCGCTCGCGATGTAGCGGCAGCAGAAGCAGCAGACCGGTCATCGCCTGCGCACAACCTGCCCTGCCGGCAAGCTCGGCAAAGCGCGGTGCTTCGACCGGATCGAGCACCATCGCCGCAAGCTGGATAAGTGCTGCGGCAGTCTCGCCGCAATAGCCTTCGAGGTCGGTGCGCGACGGCATCGGGTCGTCATAGAGATCGAAGATGCGCGCTTCGAGCATGTTTTCGAAAGCGGCCTTGGGCAGATGGTGGGCGGAAATAGTCGCCTTCAGCGCGTCCGCCACGGGATGGCCGACCTCAGCCCCATCCTCTTCGACTGCGATGACGTCGCGCCACCATTGCAGCCGCACCTCGCCCGGCAGCGCCTCGTGGATGCGGTCGCGTATGCCGGCAATTTCGGCGTTGAAGGCATAGAGCGAAAACAGCGCGTCCCGCTTGTCTTCGGGCGCGTAGAGCGCGGTCAGGTAGCGGTCATGATCAGCGGCGCGCACCGTCTCCATGACGAGTTTGGTGTTTTCGGCCACGTCAGTCGACGGCGATGAGTGCTGCGGCCACCGCGCGGTCTTCAGCCAGCAGCACATTGTAGGTCCGCACAGCCGCCCCGGTCGACATCGGATCGGCGGAAATGCCGGCATCCTTCAGCGCGGCACGCAGCGCGGCCGGCAACGGCCTCAGATCCTTGCCGCTGCCGACCAGCAGGATCTCGACCTTGTCTGCCTCGTTGAACAGCTTGGCGAAATCCGCTGCCGTCAGCGCCAGCGGATCGGCCGGCTCCCAGCCATAGATGCCCGAAGGCAGGCACAGCAGCGAGCCGCGATGCGACATGTCGGCAAAGCGGAAACCGCCATTGCCGTAAGCCTCGATCGGTGCGCGGCCGGGGAAATGCGCCTCGCGGATGACGATACCCTTGGCCACTTTTGAGGCAAGCCGTCAGGTGGCTATGGCTTTGCCGCCGCCCACCGGCTTTTCCTCGTCCGACGCTGTGGCCTGCGGCCGCAGCTTGAACAGGATAAGCAGTGGCGCGGCGATAAAGATCGACGAATAGGTGCCGAACACGACGCCGAACAGCATGGCCATGGTGAACGAGCGGATCACCTCGCCGCCGAACAGCACCAGCGCCAGCAGCGCCAGGATCGTCGTCACCGAGGTCAGCGTCGTCCTCGACAGCGTCTCGTTGATGGCGTTGTTCAGCAATTGCGGCAGCGGCATTCGCTTGTATTTTCGCAGATCCTCGCGAACGCGGTCATAGACGACGATCGTATCGTTGAGCGAATAACCGATGATGGTAAGGATCGCCGCCAGCGACGACTGGTTGAATTCGAGGCCGGTGAGGACGAAGAAGCCGATCGTCATGACCACGTCGTGAACGGTCGCAACAATGGCGCCGACCGCGAACTGCCATTCGAAGCGGAACCAGACATAGATCAGAATGCCGAGCAGCGCGACCAGCATGGCAATGGTGCCTTGCTTGGCAAGCTCGCCCGAGACCGTCGGCCCGACCACTTCGACGCGGCGGAAATCATACTGGTCCTGCAGCTCGCCGCGCACCTTGTCGATGACGGTCTGCTCGGCGTTCTCGCCACCCTCCTGGGTACCGACGCGGATCAGCACGTCGTTCGGCTCGCCGAACTGCTGAACCTGCACCTCGCCGATATTGAGTTCCGTCAGCCTGCCGCGGATGTCGGCCAGATCGGCATTGCCGGCCTTGGACTGCACCTCGATCAGTGAGCCGCCCTTGAAATCGATGCCGTAATTGATGTCGATGGTCATGAAGCCGATGACCGACAGCACCGAAAGCACGCTCGACAGCGTGAACGTCCAGCGGCGGATGCCCATGAACGGAATTTTCGTTCCCGGCGGAATGAAGGTCACCGGCGCGCGTGGCAACTCCTTCGGACGGGCCCGGCGAAGCCAGATCGACACCAGCAGGCGGGTGAAGGTGAAGGCGGTGAAGACTGTGGTCAGGATGCCGATGGCATAGGTGACGGCAAAACCCTTCACCGGCCCGGTGCCGAGGTAGAACAGCACCACGGTGGCAATCAGCGAAGTGACGTTGGAATCGACGATGGTCGCCAGCGCCTTGCTGAAGCCGGTATCGATCGCCTGGATCACCGAGCGGCCGGCACGTCTCTCCTCGCGAATACGCTCATAGATCAGCACGTTCGAATCGACCGCCATGCCGATGGTCAGCACGATACCGGCGATACCCGGCAAGGTCAGCGTCGCGCCAAGCAGCGACAGCAGCCCGACGATCATCGCGACATGCACCGCCAGCGCGATGTTGGCGAGGAAGCCGAGGAACCCGTAGGCGACGAACATGAACGCCACGACCAGGATCGAGCCGATGATGCCGGCGACCTTGCCGGCATGGATGGAGTCCTGGCCGAGGCCAGGCCCCACGGTGCGCTCCTCGATCACTGTGAGCGTCGCCGGCAAGGCGCCGGCGCGCAGCAGCACGGCGAGATCGTTGGCGCTCTCGGCGGTGAAATTCCCCGATATCTGGCCGGAGCCGCCAGGAATCGGTTCGTTGATCCGCGGCGCCGAAATCACCTGGTTGTCGAGGATGATGGCAAACAGCTTGCCGACATTCTGCGCTGTCGCCTGGCCGAACCGCTGCGCCCCCTTGGAATCGAAGCGGAACGAAACCACCGGCTCATTGGTCTGCGAGTTGAACGTCGCCTGGGCATCGACGAGGTTTTCACCCGAAACGATGACGCGGTTCTCGATCAGATACGGAACCGGAGGATCGTCCTGCGAATACAGCACCGAGGACCCCGGCGGCGGACGGCCGTTCAGCGCATCCTGCACCGGCATCGATTGGTCGACCATCTGGAAGGTCAGCTTGGCGGTCTGGCCGAGAATTTCCTTCAGCCGTTGCGGGTCCTGCAAACCAGGCACCTGCACAAGGATGCGGTCGTCGCCTTGCCGCTGCACGATCGGCTCGGTCGTTCCCAGTTCGTTGACACGACGGCTGACGACCTCGATCGACTGGGTCAGCGCCGTCGACGTACGGTATTTGATGCCGGCATCGGTGACGGTGAATTTAAGCAGGCCGGCCTCGGAATCATCCAGGGTCATCTCCTGGATGGAGCCGCCGCTGAACAGGCCGGCCGCCACCGGATTGGTCAACGGCTTCAGTGCGTTCTTGGCGGCGTCGATCTGTGCGGGATCGGTGATGCGGACTTGCACCGTGCGCCCCGACCCGGCAAGGCCGGTATAGCCGATCTTGGCATCGCGCAGCAGCGTCCTGATTTCGTCGCGCGTCGTCTCCAGCCGATCCTTGATCAGATCGTTCGGATCCATCCTGAGCAGGATGTGCGAGCCGCCCTGCAGGTCGAGGCCGAGCGTCATCTGCCGCTTCGGCACCCAACTGGGCAGTTGGGCCAAGGTGCTTGCCGAGAAAAGATTGGGCGCAGCGAGGACCACCGTGGCGGCTACGGCCAGCCAGATCAGGATCATCTTGAAGCGCGAAAAATAAAGCATCAGTTCTTATCCGTTCAGGCGTACAAGCGGCAGCGTTCCGCCATCGGTCGGTTTATGGGCATATTTCTAATTCTGACCACGGCCGGCCCTATCGTGCTTCCTCGGCGATTGTCAATCTTGCTGGCAATGGACCGGTGCGTAGCAGCAAGGCGAGGTCATTGGCGCTTTCAGCGGTGAAATTTCCCGATATCTGACCGGTGCCGCCTTCAATGGGCTCTCGGATAATAGGCACCGAAATCACCTGATCGTCCAACATCACCGCAAACGGCTTGCCGACATTCTGCGTTGTAGCCCATTTGAAACGCGCCGTACCTCGCGAATCAAGCCGGAATGCGACGACGGGCTCATCGATTGCCAAATTGCGGGTTGCTTCCGCATCCACCACATTTTCACCGGAAAGGATAACCCAATTTTCGATCAAGTAGGGAACCGGAGGCTCACCCATCGAATAAAAAACCGCCGAGCCGACGGGTGGGCGGCCGTTGATTGCCTCGTTGACTGGCATCGATTGATCAACGAGCTGGAAGCTTAGGCGACCGGGCCGGGTGAGAATTTGTCCTAGCCTTTGCGGATCGGCAACACCCGCAGTCCGGATCAATATGCCGTCTTCATCCGTTGACTGGACCACCGGGTCGGTGACGCCTAGATCGCGGACACGATTTTTGATGACCTCAACCGACTGTGCAAGCGCGGCCGAAGTTCGATACTTCAGACCTGCATCTGTTACAGTGAATTTGAGCAGGCCGGGCTCGCTATCGTCCAGGGTCATTTCCTGGACACCGCTGTCCGCGACAGGATCGGTCACTGTCTTGAGTGCCGCCTTGGCGGAGTCAAGCTGACCCGGATCGGTGATGTGCACCTGCACTGTCCGGCCCGATCCTGTAAGTTCGGTATAGCCGATCTTGGCATCGCGCAGCAGCGTCCTGATCTCGTCGCGTGTCGACACCAGCCGGCCGTTGGTTACATCGGCCGCGTCCAACCGAAGCAGAATATGCGGACTGGCGGCGAGGAGATTGGACGCGTCGAAGACCAACATGGCGGCCACGGCAAGCCAAGTCAGGACGATCGTCACGCGCGAAAGATAGAACATATGCCGTCGTTAGTAGCCCTGCCCGCGGATATCACCGCTTGGATTTGGGTTATTTCTTGGCGTTCTGGTTTGCCACCGGCTCGCCCTTGACGCGTACGTCGGCGATCGTCGAGCGCAGCGCCGTCACCTTGGTGCCGCCGCCAAGGTCGATCTCCAGCTCGTTATCGTCGATCACCTTGGTCACCTTGCCGACCAAGCCGCCGCCGGTGACAACGGTATCGCCGCGACGAACCGCCGCCAGCATCTCGCCGCGCTTCTTTAGCTGCGTACGCTGCGGCCGGATGATCAGAAAATACATGATCACGAAAATCAGAGCAAACGGCACGATCTGGATAAACATTGCGGACGAGTCCCCGCCGATGCCTTGGGCGTATGCCGGTGTCACGAACATCGAGGTACTCCTGAATTTTAAAAACAGCCGCCTTAACCGTTCTGGGAATTTGACGGCCCCGCCAAATTTGGCCGGAATATAGTCGGTAACGTTGCCAATGCAACTGCGCCGCCGGGCAAATCGGCTGCTTTTCCGGCCTGGTGAGCCGTGTTAGAGGGTGATCCCGAAAAGCGACGCTCGGTTTCCGCAAAAGATCATGCCCGAACAAATGCTTGGGACGAGTTTCGAAACCGCTGAAATCAGGTAGATTGGCCTGCCGCACCATCCCGAAAGCGAAACAAAAAAGACAAGAGATGACCGACAGCACCATCGATACCCTGAGCCAGAAGCTCGACCGCCTGATCGAGGCGGTCGCTCGCCTCGCCCCGCCGCCGGTGCCGCAAACCAACCTGGGCGAGGCCGATTGCTTCGTCTGGCAGGCCGATCCCGGCTATCTGGAGCCGGTGCTCAAGGTCAACCGCGTCGACATCGGCCTGATCCGCGGGGTCGATCGCGTCCGCGACATATTGGTCGACAACACCGAGCGCTTTGCCTCAGGCTATGCTGCCAACAACGTGCTGTTGTGGGGCGCGCGCGGCATGGGCAAATCGTCGCTGGTCAAGGCGGTGCACGCCGCGGTCAACGCTTCGCCGAACCCCGACCTGCCGCTCAAGCTGATCGAGATCCATCGCGAAGACATCGACGCGCTGCCAAAGCTGATGGGACTGCTGAAGGCGGCACCCTTTCGCTTCATCCTGTTTTGCGACGATCTGTCATTCGACCACGACGACACCTCCTACAAGTCGCTGAAGGCAGCGCTTGAAGGCGGCGTCGAGGGCCGCCCGGCCAATGTCATCTTCTATGCCACCTCGAACCGGCGGCATCTGTTGCCGCGCGACATGATCGACAATGAGCGCTCGACCGCGATCAACCCGTCGGAAGCGGTCGAGGAGAAGGTTTCGCTGTCGGACCGCTTCGGCCTGTGGCTTGGCTTCCACAAATGTTCGCAGGACGAATATCTCGACATGATCGACGGCTATGTCCGCCATCACGGTCTCGCCATCGATCCCGAGACGCTGCGCGCCGAGGCGCTGGAATGGGCGACGACGCGCGGCAGCCGTTCGGGCCGCGTCGCCTGGCAGTTCACCCAGGATCTGGCAGGCCGGCTCGGCAAGCCGCTGAAGGATTAGCCGCTCAAGGACTAACAGCAGAAGAAGCCCGCACCTTGCGGAGCGGACTTCCTCGGCGGGCTGAAGGTCAGGTGGCCCGCAAATCGCTTTCGTCATCTATTCGAGATAGGTCGAAGGATCGACCGGCGCCGAGTTCTTGCGCACTTCGAAATGCAGTTTCGGCGAGTCGGTGGTGCCGCTCATGCCGGACAGGGCGATTTCCTGGCCGCGCTTGACCTTCTGGCCGCGCTGCACCTCGATCGAGCTGGTGTGGCCGTAGACGGTGACCAGACCGTTTTCGTGCCGTACCAGCACCGTGTTGCCGAATTCCTTGAGGCCGTCACCGGCATAGATGACGACGCCGTTTTCAGCTGCCTTGACCGGCGTCCCCTCGGGCACGGCAATGTCGACGCCGTCCTTGCCGCCGCCGAAGCTCGAGATCACGCGGCCGCGCACCGGCCAGCGCATCTTGCCGATGCCCGTTGCGTCCGGCGCCACCGCATCGTCGTCCTCGGCCTGCTGGATGACTTTCGCGTCCTTCTTTGGCGGCGTGTAGGAGGCGAGCGTCTGCGTCGGCGTGGCCTTGGCAGGCGGCTGGGTGGTGGCCGTCGTCACCGGATCGACCTTTGCCGGCTTCGCACCGGCGACAACAGCGGTTCCGCCTGCCGGCACTTTCAGGGTCTGGCCGATCTTGAGCAGTCCATCCTGCATGCCGTTCGCCTGCTTCAACGCGACGACGCCGACGCCGGTCTTTCGGGCGATGGCCGACAGCGTATCGCCTTGCTGAACCGTGTAGGTGCCGCCGGCACCGGCTGGCTTGGCCGTCGCCGAAGCCACTTTGGGCGCGGCCTTTCCATCCCTCGGCTGGCTCGCGGCAGCCGAGGCGTCCACCTGCGCGGCAGACTTGCCTTCCCTGAGCTTCGGTTGCTGCGGCAGCACGGCCACCTTCTCCGGCGCGTCGGCCGGCTGGTCGTGCCTGGTGCCGTTCGCGGGCTTGGCGTCGGCGACTTTCGGCGTGGCGCCGTTGCTCGAATACGCATAGGCCGGGATGACGAGCTTCTGGCCGGTCTTCAGCCCCTTGGTCGCGCTCAGCCCGTTGACTTTCATGATGGCATCGGCCGGCACGCCGTAGCGCCGCGACAGGCCGGAAATGGTCTCGCCGTCCTTGACGACGATCTCGGTTGCATGCGGTGCGCCGGCGGCCGTCGCCATGCGCGGCGCGTCGGGCTCGGCGTTCTTGAACGGCCTTGCCGCCGGAGCGACGGTGCCGGTTGCCGTCCTGTCGACACGAGGAGCGGCAGGCGCCATCGCCGGCGCGGCAGCGGTACGCACCGGGCGGGCGGCGGGTGCCAGGGCGGGAGCCGGCGGTGGCAACTGCTGCGCCGTAACCGGTTCGAGGCTTGAGCGGCTGACCGACTGGGTGTGGCTGCCGTCGATCGGCGCGGCCGCAACATCGCCCGGATAGGGCTGGGCAGCATCCTGCTTGTCGATGATGGCGCGCTGGTTGTTGGTCGAGGCGGTGAACACGTCATCGACGCTGTTGAACCGCGCCACCTGGGAACTACACCCCGTCGCAGCGCCTGCGATCATGAGGACGGCGCAGCCACGCGCCAGATTGCGTCCGTTTGCCTTCAAAACACTGAATTGCATCGCACTAACCCGCACAGACCCGGTACAACTGAGTGCGATTAAAGCGCGTTAATGTTACCGGTCGGTTAAACCTGTTGAATCAGACGCAAATTTTCTTAAAATATTCGAGGAAGGCTCTCAACTTCGTCGTCCTAGGATGACGAAACGACAGGCTTCGGCTGATCCCCAAGCGGCGCGATGTACCCGGAATCAGATCACCGCGGCGACACCGTGCAGGATCGGCTGCAGGCGCACCAGGCCGATATCCTCGCGTTCGAAGCGGCTGCCGACCTTGGTCAGCTTGGCCAGCACCTGCTCGCCTTCGTCGGGTCCGATCGGCGCGATGACGATGCCGCCGCTCGACAATTGGTCGAGGAGAAAGCGCGGCAGGCTGTCGAAGGCCGCCCAGGCTACGATGCGGTCGAACGGCGCTTCGTTGGCCAGCCCGTTGGAACCGTCCGCCTGGCGCACGATGACATTGCCGACGGCGAGCGCCTCGAGCCGCTGCCGGGCCTGTTCGGCCAGCGTCTTGTAACGGTCGATGGTGACGATCCGCGCGGCAAGCCGCGACATCACCGCCGCCGTGTAGCCGGATCCGGTGCCGATCTCGAGCACCCGGTTGCCCGGCTCGATGGCAAGTGCCGCGATCACCGCCGCCTGCAGGTCGGCGCCTTCGATGGCCTCGCCGCATTCGATCGGCAGCATACGGTCCGACCAGGCTATCGAGTGGAAATGCGGAGACAGAAAGCCGCGCCGCGGCGTCGCCTCGAAGGCGGCGATAAGCGCCTTCGGCACCGTCCCCCTGCCGCGCAGGCGAAGCAGGAAGGCAGCGAAACCTTCGCGCTCGTCGACCGTTGCAGCGTGGTTCAAGTTCATGCGAGCGCCTTGGCCAGTTGATCGCGGATTTCATGCGCGGTGAGATCGAGCTGCAGCGGCGTCACCGACACCAGCCGATTGCGCAAGGCATTGAGGTCGGTGCCTTGCTTGCCCTCGACTGGCTCGCGGCCGAAGCGCAGCCAGTAGTAAGGCAGGCCGCGCCCGTCGCGCCGCTCGTCGACCCACAGGCTGTGGACCAGCTTGCCCTGCGAAGTGACTACAGTTCCGGCGATTTCTTCCGGCGCACAGTTCGGAAAATTGACGTTGAGCAGCACGTCGTCCGGCAACGGCACGGCGACGAGCTTTTCGAGCAGGGCCGGCGCCAGCGCTTCGGTGGTCTCGTAGGGAACGACGCGGTCCTCGCCGACATAGGAATAGGCCTGGCTGATGGCGATCGATCGCACGCCGAGCAGCGCGCCTTCCATGGCGCCGGCGACCGTGCCCGAATAGGTGACGTCGTCGGCGATGTTGGCGCCGGAATTGACGCCGGACAGGATCAGGTCAGGCGCTTCGGGCAGGATCTTCTTCACGCCCATGATGACACAGTCGGTCGGCGTTCCGCGCACCGCAAAGTGCTTTTCGCCGATTTTCCTGAGCCGCAGCGGCTCCGAGATCGACAGCGAATGCGCATAGCCGGACTGATCCTGTTCCGGTGCCACCACCCAGACGTCGTCCGACAGCGTGCGCGCGATGCGTTCGAGCGACGCAAGGCCCTCGGCATGGATGCCGTCGTCGTTGGTCAGAAGGATGCGCATTATTTCGATTCGATCTTTTCCAGACCGCCCATGTAAGGCCGAAGCGCTTCAGGAATGGTTACGCTGCCGTCCTCGTTCTGATAATTTTCGATGACGGCAATGAGCGCACGGCCGACGGCGGTGCCCGAACCGTTCAGCGTGTGGACGAAGCGGTTGCCCTTGCCGTCCTTGTCCTTGTAGCGGGCGTCCATGCGCCGCGCCTGGAAATCGCCGCATACCGAGCACGACGATATCTCGCGATAGGCATTCTGGCCGGGCAGCCAGACCTCGATGTCGTAGGTCTTGCGCGCGCCAAAGCCCATGTCGCCGGTGCACAGCGTCATGGTGCGGAACGGCAGGCCGAGCCGCTTCAGCACCTCCTCGGCGCATTCGGTCATGCGCTCATGCTCGGCAACCGAAGTCTCCTGGTCGGTGATCGACACCAGCTCGACCTTGTAGAACTGGTGCTGGCGCAGCATGCCGCGCGTGTCGCGCCCGGCCGAGCCCGCCTCGGAGCGGAAGCACGGCGTCAGCGCCGTATAGCGCAGCGGCAGTTTTTCGTGCGGCGTGATCTCGTCGCGAACGAGATTGGTGAGCGGCACTTCGGCGGTTGGGATTAGGCCAAGCCTGCCGTCCCCGTGCCGAACGAAGAATAAATCCTCCTCGAATTTCGGCAGTTGCCCGGTCCCGAAAAGCACCTCGTCGCGCACCATCAACGGCGGCTGGATCTCTACGTAGCCGTGCTCGGTGGTGTGCAGATCCAGCATGAACTGGCCGAGCGCGCGTTCCATCCGCGCCAGGCCGCTTTTGAGCACGGTGAAGCGCGAGCCGGAAAGCCGTGCTGCCCGCTCGAAATCCATCATGCCGAGCGCTTCGCCGATCTCGAAATGCTCCTTCACCCAGTTCGGCCGCGTCGGCACCTTGCCGACGACGCGTTTGACGACGTTGTCGTGCTCGTCCTTGCCGACCGGCACGTCGTCGAACGGCACGTTTGGCAGCACTGCCAACGCATCGTTCAGCGCCTTGTCGAGCTCGCGCTCGCGCGCCTCGCCATTCTGGATGAAGGCCTTGATCTCGCCGACCTCGGCCTTCAGCCTTTCGGCAAGAGCTGCATCGCCCGAGCGCATGGCATTGCCGATCTCCTTCGATGCGGCGTTGCGGCGTTCCTGCCTGGTCTGCAGCTCGGTCAGATGCTCGCGCCGCGCCTCATCCGCGGCGATCAGGTCGTAGACCGTGGACTGCGCATCCCCGGCCGACCACGAGCGCTTCTGGAGCGCCTCGACAAGGGCCTTCGGGTTGTCGCGAATCCATTTGATGTCAAGCATGGTCTGTTCGTCCTCGGCACGGCGGTTTCGGGGCAAGGAAATGCCCAAAACAAAGACCAGAGGGCGTAAACCGCATCGATACAAGACGTCAAGGCAGAGTTCCTTCGCGCCGACCTCAGGTAGGCAGCACGCGCAACGTTCGATCGAAAGAACCCTGGAAACAAAAACCCGCCTCGGGAGGCGGGTTTTTGGAGCCAATTGGCACCATACCCAAATTAGTAGCATAGCTGCCCGCACAAAGCAAGAACAAAGTTGCTATGGCCGGCAAAAAAATGCTGCCCGCTTCAACCGAACCTATGTCGAAGACGCGTCCGCCGGCTTTTCGGCCACCTCTTCGGTGGCGTCCTGCTTTTCGCGGGCCACACGGTCGCGCTCCTTGCTGCGTTCGATCAGCCGGGCCGACCAGATCGAGACCTCGTAGAGCAGGATCGTCGGAATGGCGAGGCCGATCTGGCTCATCGGGTCGGGCGGCGTCAGCACCGCCGCCACCACGAAGGCGATGACGATCGCCCATTTGCGCTTCTCGGCCAGGGCCGTGGACGACAGCATGCCGACCCGCGTCATCAGGCTTGTCACCACCGGCAGCTGGAACACCAGGCCGAAGGAGAAGATCAGCGTCATGATCAGGCTGAGATATTCGGACACTTTCGGCAGCAGCGAAATCTGCACCTGGTCGTTGGTGCCGGTCTGCTGCATGGCGAGGAAGAACCACATCACCATCGGCGTGAAGAAGAAATAGACCAGCGATGCGCCCATCAGGAACAGGATCGGCGAGGCGATCAGGAACGGCAGGAAGGCGTTGCGCTCGTTTTTGTAGAGGCCGGGCGCGATGAATTTGTAGATCTGCGTGGCGATCAGCGGAAAAGCGATGACCATGCCGCCGAACATGGCGAGCTTGACCTGGGTAAAGAAGAACTCCTGTGGCGCCGTATAGATCAGCTCGACCTTGTGCGGGTCGAGCCCGGCCCATTGGGTCGCCCATCTGAACGGAATGACCAGAAGGTTGAACAGCCGCTTGGCGAAAAAGAAGCAGACCAGGAAGGCAACAAAAAAACCGCCGATCGACCAGATCAGCCGCCGGCGCAACTCGATCAGGTGCTCCATCAGCGGAGCCGACGATTTTTCTATCTCGTCCTTTTCCTTGTCCGAAACGCTCACTTGGCGGCTCCCGCCGTTTTCCTGGCGGCCGGCTTCTTCGTTGCTGACGCCGGCTTCTTCGCTGCTGACGACTGCGCTTTTTGCTCAGCTTTTGCGGCAGCCTTTGGCGCAGCAGTCTTTGCCGGCTTGGCCGGGACGGCGGCCGCGGCTTTCGCGGGCGCCGGCTTCTTCTTTGCCGCAGGTGCTTTTTTCGGCACGGCCGCTGCAGCCGTTTGCGCCTGCACTGCCGGCGCTACGACGGACTCGTCCGTCATCGCCGGAAAGATCGGCGTGGCCGGCGTCGGCTCCGGCGGGCTGACGCCCGGCATCGTCGTTGCGCCGTTCTTAAGCGGCTCGGCCGCCTGCTCCGTCGAAGCGGCGGCATCGACGGCCGGCTTGGGTTTCATCACTGCGTCGACGCCGGAACGGACGTCGGCGGCGGCCTGCTCGAATGGATTGAGCTGCTTCCTGATCTCGGCTGCCGGATTGAGGCTTCTCAGCGAATCGACCGACTTCTTGACGTCGTCGAGCTCGGCTTCCTTCAACGCGTCGTTGAACTGCCGCTGGAAATCGGACGCCATGGCGCGCAGCTTCGCCGTCGTGCGGCCGAAGGTGCGCAGCATGTTGGGCAAATCCTTGGGCCCGACGACCACGATCATGACGATCGCGATCACCAGCATCTCGGTCCAGCCGACTTCGAACATGGCTATACGTTCCGACTAAAGTTTGGGCTCAGCTTTTGCTGGCCTTTTCCTTCGGTACCGAAACGGTTTCGTCGGCACGGTGTTCAACGGTACGCTTGTCCTCGGCAGTCTCGTCGTCCGCCATGCCCTTCTTGAAGCTCTTGATGCCCTTGGCCATGTCGCCCATCAACTCGGGGATCTTGCCGCGGCCGAACACCAGCAGCACGATCACCAGAACGATCATCCAGTGCCAAATCGAAAATGAACCCATAGCAAATCTCTCTCGAACGGTTTCCCAGACGCTGATCTATGCGCTTTCGGGTTCGGATTCAAACAGAACTGCGACAGAGTTCATGAATGAGTCGCCGAAGTCACGCACTTTCGGCACGGTGGCCCGCTACCAATCGGCGCAGTTCCATCCTGCCTGTGGCTTTAAGATGGCGCTCGGCTCAATCTTCCGTGACGCGCGGCGTCAAAAGGCCGAGTTCTTCGAGGTCGATGTCGGTCAGCGGATCCTCGTCGTCGGTAAGCGCATCGGGGTCGGCCGGCGGCAGCGGCACCGAGAAATTCGACGGCATGCGGCCGGACAGCAGCCCGGCACCCTTCAATTCCTCCATGCCGGGGAGATCGCGTATCTCCTCCAGTGCGAAATGGTCGAGGAAAATGTCGGTCGTGCCATAAGTGACGGGACGGCCGGGCGTGCGACGCCGGCCGCGCATCCTCACCCATTCGGTCTCCATCAGCGTGTCGAGCGTCCCCTTTGACGTCTCGACGCCGCGGATGTCCTCGATCTCGGCGCGCGTTACCGGCTGGTGGTAGGCGATGATCGCCAGCACTTCGAGGGCGGCGCGGGACAGCTTGCGCTGCTGCACCGTGTCACGGCTCATCAGGAAGGCGAGGTCGCCGGCGGTGCGAAACGCCCAGGCATCGCCGACGCGCACCAGATTGACGCCGCGCCGCGCATAGATCTGCTGCAGCTCGGCCATTGCCGCGGCAATGTTGATGCCGTCGGGCAGTCGCGAAGTGAGCTGTTTTTCGCTGACCGGCTCGGCGCTGGCGAATACGATCGCCTCGGCCATCCGTACGGCCTCCGCCATATGCAGCCGCTCGCCGGGATTCCGCGACAAATTCTGCCCCTGATTTTGTGCCGGGTTTTCGGCGACCGCGCCTTGCTCGGCGTCGTCGTCGACCTTGAACGGAATGACCGAAGCGTTGGCGCGTTCGTTCATGGTGTTACCTCGACTATCTTGATGGCCTGGGCGCGGCCGCGCAGATAAAGCGGCGCGAACACCTGGTCCTGCCGCATTTCCATCTTGCCTTCGCGCACCAGTTCCAGCGTCGCCGCAAACGAGCTGGCAACCGCGGTGCGCCGCTCTTCCGGGCCGGCCAGATATTCGACCAGGAAACTGTCGAGCGCCGTCCAGTCGCGCAGCGACCCGATCAGCCTGGTCAGCACGTCGCGCGCATCCTTGAGCGACCACACGCCGCGCCTGGCGATCGTCACATTGGTTATTGCCTGCTTCTGGCGCTGCTGGGCATAGGCGGTCAACAGGTCGTAGAGCGAGGCCGAATAGGCATTGCGCTTCTCGACGATGACCATTTCCGGCATGCCGCGTGCAAACACGTCGCGTCCGAGCCGGTTGCGGTTGACCAGCCGTGCCGCCGCGTCGCGCATTGCCTCCAGCCGCTTCAGCCGGAACTGCAGCACCGCCGCCAGTTCCTCGCCGCTTTCGCCTTCGTCGCCGGGCTGCTTGGGGATCAGGAGCTTCGACTTGAGAAACGCCAGCCACGCCGCCATCACCAGATAGTCGGCGGCAAGCTCCAGTCTCAGCGCCCTCACCTTCTCGACGAAGGCCAGATACTGTTCGGCCAGCGCCAGGATCGAGATGCGCGACAGGTCGACCTTCTGATTGCGGGCAAGATGCAGCAGAAGATCGAGAGGACCTTCGAAGCCGGCCACATCGACGACCAACGCCGGGTCGCCGGTCAGCCGGGAATCGTCGTTCTCGGCCCACAAGCGGTCCATCGGTGCGGCCTTGCCGGCCTTCAGGTCCAATGTTTCCGCCACTTCGCTTCCTTTGATGCTAGGCCACCGCGTCGAAATAACTGGCAAATTCGGCCCGAATCTCGGTCTCGTCCGCCACGTCACGGTTCCTGATATAGGTCAGCGCCCGCTCCGCGCGCTCAAACGACTTGCCTTCAAGCCCGGTCGTGCGCGACGCAATGCCGGCCATTTCCTCGAACACGCCGTTGCAGTGAAGGACCAGATCGCAGCCCGCCGCAAGGATAGCGGCCGCCTTTGACGGGAAATCCCCAGAAAGTGCCTTCATCGAGGTGTCGTCGCTCATCAACAGGCCGTCGAAGCCGATTTCGCCTCGGATGATCTTTTCGATGACCTTACCGGAAGTCGTGGCCGGGTTCTTCGGGTCGATCGCGCTATAGACGACATGCGCCGTCATCGCCATCGGCAAATGGTTGAGCTCCCTGAACGGGGCAAAATCATGCCGCTGCAAGTCGCCGATCGAGGCGTCGACGGTCGGCAGTTCGAAATGCGTATCGGCGAAGGCCCTTCCATGACCGGGAATATGCTTCATCACCGGCAGCACGCCGCCCGCCATCAGGCCTTCCGCCGCGGCGCGACCCAATTCGATGACGGCGCGCGGCTCCTTGCCATAGGCGCGCGCGCCGATGACGTCGCTGGCGCCCTCGATCGGCACGTCGAGCACCGGCAGGCAATCCGCCGTGATGCCGTAGCGCAGCAGGTCGAAGGCATGCAGCCGCGCCATCAGCCAGGCGGCACGGGTGCCGGCGTCATGGTCGTCGCGCCACAAGGCGCCGAGTGCGCCGGCAGCCGGATAGTTCGGCGCCAGCGGCGGCCGCAGGCGCTGCACCCGGCCGCCCTCCTGGTCGATGAATACCGGCGCGTCCGCACGCTCGACGCAGTCGCGCATGGCGGCGACCAGATCGCGGATCTGCTCGGTCTCGCCGATATTGCGCGCAAACAGGATGAAGCCCCACGGGCATTCGTTGCGATAGAAACGGATCTCGTCGCGGGTCAGTGATTTCCCGGCGCAGCCGAGGATCATGGATTTTGATTCGGTCATGCGGAACAGTTTAGAGCTTCGCGCCGACAAAGGGAATCGCCCGTAATTGCCTTCAGAGGTTTCCGTTCACGCAAAAAAGCCGGCGCGGACGCCGGCTTTTCGAGGGGCCTTGATGCCTAGTGGGACACGAAGCAATTGCCGCCGGCAGCCTTGTAGCTGGTGCACAGTTTGATCGCCTCGTTGCGAGACTGCGCCGGAACGCGGACGCGGTAGAAGGTGCCCTTGCCGGCGATCTCGGCCTTGACGATGTTGGCGGTGCGGCCGGAAAGCACGCTGCCGTAGCGGCGCTGCAGATCCTGGTAAGTCGCCTGGGCGCTTTCGACTGTCGGCTGCGAAGCGATCTGTATCGACCACGAACCAGCCCCGGCCGCGGCCGGATCGATGGAAGCGACCTGATCGGGCTTGACCTCGCCAACCACATCGACCGGCTGGTCGGACGGGCGCTGCGGCGCCACCGGAACCGTGGCCGGGGTGCTGGCGGACTGCTTGCTGGCTGACGCCTGGGCCTTGGCTTCAGCCTTTGTGTCGGGCTTGGGCGCCGGCTGCAGCTTGGAGGTTTCGGCCTGATCGCCGCTCGCCTGGTCGCCACTCGGCTGGTCATCAATCTTCGGATCGCTTGTTATTTGGTCGATCAGGGGCACGGTGCCGGTCTGCGCGGCGGCGTCGGCCTGGGCCGACGGAGCCACGTGCTGCGGCGCCGGATCGGCCGGCTCGGCAGCAGCCATCTGCGGGGCGGCAGGCGCCGGATCCTCGCGCGCCACCAGCGAACCGTCAGGTTTCACGACCATGGTCCGTACCTTGCGCGGCGCAACGGCGACGATCTCGGGGGTTGCACCCTTCTCGGCCTCCTGCAGAACCTGCGCGATGCGATCCTCGGACTTGGGCGCCGGTGCGGCGGCGGTTTCGGCAGCGCCAGCCGCACTGGCGCCAAGCGTGCTGGAGTCAGACGCGCTGGTGCCGGGCGCATTGGTGCCAGCCCCGTCGGTGTCGGACGCCGCGGTGCCGGGCGCGTCGATATCGTCCGCGGCATCGGGGTCATTGGGCGAAAGATCGACGACGCGGCTCTCCGGTTCGTTGGCCTTCAGGTCCACAGGCTCTTCGGTGTTGGTGACCAGCTTCTGCTGAACCGGCTCGGCGGGCTTGGTGCCCTTGACCACAGCGTCATAAACCTTGTTGTCCTGGTTCGGCACGACGGTGCCGCCTGGATTTTCCGGCTTGATCTTGATCGGCCTGTTGTCGGCCTTGACGATAACCGGCGCATCGCCGCCGCTCTTGCCGCCGAGGGTCAACGCAAAGGCGCCAAGGCCTCCGGCGATCGCCACGGCGCCGACCACCGCTCCTATCAGCAGCCCGCGCCTGCGCGGCTGCCTTTCGGCCCCGCGTTCGGCAAGGCCCGGAACCGACATCTCCTCGTCCAGTTCGGGATCATAGTCGAGCTCATCGAAGGTGAAATCGTCGGCCTGCGAAACCGGCTGGCCACCGGGCAATGGGCCCAGATCGAAACCGTCCGCTGCATCGGCATAGGAAGCAGCCGCCGCGCTGACGGGGGCTTCCGCAGGCTTGGCGCCATAGGCGCGCGTCTCGCTACGATCTTGCTTGTAGCCAGACGCGAAGCCGGCATCGTATTCATCGTCATAGCCAGCACTGCGCACCGGGGCAGGCGCTATATCCGTTGCATTCATTTCGGTGAGAAGGCTGGCAAAATCGGCATCGAGATCGTCGTAGGCGGGCGCCACCGGCTCGTCATCGTCGAAGTTGAGCTCCGGAATGTCGAGATCGTCCGCCAGCGCCACGACGCGCTCGGGCACGTCGACCGTCTCGACATCGGGCATCTCGTCATAGGCGGAAGGCTGTTGACGCGAAGTTGGTGCAGCTTCCGTGTAGGCGGGCCGATCTTCATAGGACGGCCTCTCTTCACGGGATGCCTGGCTTTCATAGGACGGCCTCTCTTCGACCGGTGCGGCCCGATAGGACGGGGTTGCAGCCGGCTGCGGCGGTGGTGCCGAACGCGCCGAAGCCATCGGCTGGCTTGCAAAAGCGGGCTGAGGCTGTGCGACCGGTGTCACGCGGCTCCACGAGCGGGCCGGCTCGGGCGGCGTGGCGCGTGTCGTCAGCCAGTTCAGCGCATCGAGCGGGTCTTCTTCGGCAGCAGCTGCCGCACTCTTGTCGGCCGAGTCATGATCCAGGCCGATATTCCTGGCGAAGTCGGCATCGAGCGCATCGCTGTCGAGATCATCCGCGGGTCCGGCAGCGGCTTCAACACCGAAATCCTCGCCTTCAAGCTCATCGAGGAGGACACTGCCAAGATCGGCGTCATCGGCGGCACTGGACTGCTGCGGCTCAGCGGGCTCGTGCTCGTCGAGTTCCCAATCCAGCTCGTCGACAGCATGCACCGGCTCGTTGGCGACGTCTTTGACCGCCGCCATTGGCTGTTCAGCGGCCACTGCTGGCTTCTGAATTACCGGCGCGATAGGCTGCTGAACAGCCATCACGGGCTTCTGGGCAGTCTGCGGGCTTGGCTGAGGTTCGTTGACCACTTGTGCCGGCCGTGTGCTCATCGCACCGAGCAGCGCGTTCAGTTCGTCTTCCAGGCTGCGTTCCTCAGCCACTGGGGCCGTCGGGACGACAGCGGCCGGCGCCGCTGGTTCGGCCGCAACCTGCGCCACGGGCTCTTCGGCTTCCTCGGCAGGCGCACCGTCGAAGCTCAGATCGAAATCGTCGTCGAACGCCGCTTCAGCGGCCGTGCCGGAAAGCCGGGCGGCCTCTGGCTCTTCGATCGACTGCTCTTCGATAAACTCTGGTTCTTCGATTTCGGCAGGCCCGTCCGAGCGAACGTCGAAGTCCATGTCGACATCGGCCATGGCATCATCGAAATGGCCGGCAAGATCCTCATCGGCCGAAACCGCCTCAACCGGCGATGCCGGGGCGGCGACGTTTTCCGCCGGCTCATGCTCGTCGAACATCAGCTCGTCTTCGAGCGAACTTGCCACGGCATCGTCGAACTCGTCATCGAACGCAGGCGCGGCCGCTTGCGCGGCGGTTTCAACGGCGACGGTCTGCTCCATCGGCTCATGCTTGTCGAACATCAGCTCGTCTTCGAGCGAGCTTGCAACGGCATCGTCGAACTCGTTGTCGAACGCAGGCGCGGCCGCTTGCGCGGCGGTTTCAACGGCGACGGTCTGCTCCATCGGCTCATGCTCTTCGAGCATCATCTCGTCTTCGAGCGAACTTGCCACGGCATTGTCGAACTCATCGTCGAAGGCGGGCTCGTCGACCGGCTCGATCGCCTCGGCTGCGGCCCTGGGTTCATCCTCACCGGTCACCGCGATCTTGGCCGTCACATCGTCGTCGTGCCGAAAATCCTGGTCGAGCGAGGCGGCAAGTTTGTCGTCACTCGAAAGGTCGTCCTCGAACGGCGACACGTCTTCGAGCGAGCCGGCGACGGCGTTATCGAACTCGTCGCCGAGCTCCGGCTCGACGGCGGGAGCAAACGCCCTTTCGGGGGCGGAGGCAATTTCGTCGGCGGCAACAGGAGTTGCTGCAACAGGAGCAGCATCATCCGCCGCACTGTCGTCGAACGCGAAATCCTGTTCGAACGAGGCAGCAAGCGCGTCCTCCATTTCGTCGGCGGCGGCCGGTTCGGGTGTCGGCTCGCGAAGCTTGGCAGGGGAAGCATTGTCATTGGCGTCGGCGCCGAATTCGCCCATCAACTCCTTCTCGAGATCGATCTCGAAATCGCCCTCGTCCACCGACGGTTCGGCGGCAGCGGTTTTCGGCTGTGCCGGCGTTTGCGGTTTGACCGGCTGGCGCGGGTCGAACCCCATGATCCTGGTCAGTTCCGCGAACGGATCATCGTTGGCGATGTCGTTGTGGTCGGCTGCTCTCAGCTGGGTTCTGTCTGCCATTATTGTTCCCGAACTCGCACTCATTCGGACGCCATGGACGTCGCGTAGGGTTGGCCCTTACCAGCGCAATGTGGGCAAAAGGTGACAGGTTTTTTACTCAAACCTAACGCATTTCGGTGGGCGCATTGGCTCCGATCAGCGTCAGGCCGGACGTCAAAACGTCCGAAACAGCCTGCACCAGCCCTAGTCTGGCATGCGTCAATTGTCGGTCGTTAACCTTAACAAAACGTAAGTCGGGATTATCGGTGCCCCGGTTCCAGTGTCCGTGGAAGCTGGAAGCGAGTTCGTAAAGGTAAAATGCCAGCCGGTGGGGCTCGAGCGCGAGCGCCGCGGCTTCGATCAGCCGAGGATATTCGGCGAGCTTCCTGATCAGGCCGATCTCGCCCTCGTCGGTCAGCAAAGCCACTTCGGCGGCCAGCTGGTTGCGGTCGAACATGGCCTCGCCCAGTTGCTCGCTCGCCTGCCGGAACACCGAATGGCAGCGCGCCGAGGCATACTGCACGTAGAACACCGGATTGTCCTTCGACTGCTCGGTCACCTTGGCGAAATCGAAGTCGAGCGGCGCGTCGTTCTTGCGGTAGAGCATCATGAAGCGGATCGGGTCGCGGCCAACCTCCTCGACCACTTCGCGCAAGGTCACGAACTCGCCGGACCGCTTCGACATGCGCACCGGCTCGCCGGCGCGAAACAGCCTGACCAGCTGGCAAAGCAGCACGGTAAGCTTGACCTCGTCGCCGGCAATCGCCCGGGCAAGCGCTTCCAGCCGTTTTACATAGCCGCCATGATCGGCACCAAGCACATAGATCAGATCGACGAAGCCGCGATCGACCTTGTCCTTGAGGTAGGCGACATCGGCGGCGAAATAGGTGAAGGTGCCGTCCGACTTGACCAGCGCCCGGTCCATGTCGTCGCCGACCGCGGTCGAACGGAACAGCGTCTGCTCGCGGTCCTCCCAGTCGTCCGGCTTCTCGCCCTTGGGCGGCGGCAGCTTGCCCTTGTAGATGTGGCCCTTCAGCGTCAGGTCGCTGATCGCAGAGCGAATCTTCTTGGCATTGTTGGCATGCAATGTGCGCTCTGAGAAAAAGACGTCGTGATGCACGTTGAGCAGCGCCAGATCCTCGCGGATCATCGTCATCATCGCATCGATCGTCCTGTCCTTGACGATGGCAAGCGCCTCTTCGTCCGGCATCTGCAGCAGGGAGCGGCCGAATTCGCTGGCCAGCGCCTGACCAACGGGGATCAGATAGTCGCCTGGATAAAGCCCGGCCGGAATGTCGCCGATCTCATCGCCGAGGGCTTCGCGGTAGCGCAGCATGACTGAGCGTCCGAGCACGTCGATCTGCGAACCGGCATCGTTGATGACGTATTCCTTGGTCACGTCGTAACCGGCGAAGGCCATCAGATTGGCCAGCGCGTCGCCGACCACAGCACCCCGGCAATGGCCGACATGCATCGGGCCGGTCGGGTTGGCCGAGACATATTCGACATTGGTTTTCTTGCCGCCGCCGATAGTCGAGCGGCCGTAATTGCGGCCTTCGCCGAGCAGCGCCGTCAGATGCGCCTGCCAGAAGCCGTCCTTGAGCCTGAGATTGACGAAGCCCGGGCCTGCGATCTCGGCGGCCGCGATATCCTCGTCGGCGCGCAGCGCCTCGGCCAGCCTTTCGGCCAGCGCACGCGGGCTCTGGCCGGTCGGCTTGGCCAACACCATGGCAGCGTTGGTCGCGAGGTCGCCATGGCTGGCATCGCGCGGCGGCTCGACGGCGAAGCGCGACAGGTCCGGCGACGCGCCATCCTTGTCTTTCAAATCAAGCGCTTCGACGGCCTTTATGATTCGCGCGTTGAAATCGGCGAAGATGTTCATTGCTATGGCTCTGACGGTTTTGCATGGATCCGGCGCGTTGGCCGGCAAAATCGCGCCCGCCCTAGCTCAAATCCGGCGTATGGTCAAACAAACGCCTGTGTTCCTTGAGCGCATAAGTGTCCGTCATGCCGGCCAGGAAATCGGCAACACTGCGCGCCTTGACGCGGTCCTCTGCCCGGTCGAGCCCTTCGCGCCAGCCATCCGGCATGGCGCGCGGATCGGCGAAATAGACGTCGAACAGGTCCCTGACGATCTGGTCGGCATCGGCGCGCACCCGCATGACCTCCGCATGCCGATAGAGGTGTTTGTAGAGAAAGGCCTTCAGCTCCTTTTCCGATGCGGCCGTGTCGGCGGAGAAGCTCACCATCGTCTCGCCGGCCGCCCTTACCGCTTCGGCGCTGCCGGGCTGGATGCGCGCCAGATTGGCCGTCGTCGAGACGATCACGTCCTCGACCATGATGGTGATCTGCCGGCGCATCAGCTCGTGGCCGGTGCGTACGTCATCGAGCGCCGGATAGCGCTGACGCACGCCCTTGAGAATCGACCCCGGCAGCGAGACGCCCTCCAGCATATCGAGCGTCAACAGCCCTGCCCTCAAGCCGTCATCGATGTCGTGGGTGTTGTAGGCGATGTCGTCGGCAATCGCCGCGCACTGCGCCTCGATACCAGCGAAGCGGTCGAGCTCGAGGTCGTGCAGTTCGGAATAGTCGCGGATAGCCTGCGGCACCGGCCCCTTCAGCCCTTTCCCCTTGGCATCGGTCAGCGGGCCATTGTGCTTGACCAGCCCCTCCAGCGTTTCCCAGGTGAGGTTCAGCCCATCGAACTCGGCATAGCGCCGCTCCAGCCGCGTCACCACACGCAGCGACTGTGCATTGTGGTCGAAGCCGCCCCAGGCGGCCATCTTGTCGTTCAGCGCGTCCTCGCCGGTATGGCCGAAGGGCGTGTGGCCGAAGTCGTGCACCAGGGCCACCGCCTCGGCCAGGTCCTCGTCGCCGCGCAGCGCCCGCGCCAGAGCGCGTGCGATTTGCGCCACCTCGATCGAATGCGTCAGCCTCGTGCGGTAATGGTCGCCTTCGTGTGCGACGAACACTTGCGTCTTGTGCTTCAGCCGGCGGAACGCCGTCGAATGGATGATGCGGTCGCGGTCGCGCTGGAACGGCGTGCGCGTCGGGCTTTCCACCTCGTCGAACAGCCGCCCGCGCGACTTCGCCGGGTCGCTGGCATAGGCCGCGCGCGGCCGATAGCCGAATCCGATGTCGCCCAACTCGTTGGTCATAGCGTATGCCGCAGTTGACTTGCCCCGTCGCGCTTCATACCTATCATACAAAACCGAAAGCAAGGTGACGCCCATGGGCGCTGATGCCAAGACCGCCATGAAAGTCGAGATGACCGACGCCGCCGCCAGGCGGATCGCCAAGATTGTGGCGAGCGAAGCCGGCAAGACGGCGCTGCGCGTTTCGGTCGAGGGCGGCGGCTGTTCCGGCTTCTCCTACAAGTTCGACCTGGTCGACAGGCGCAATGACGACGACGTCGCCATCGAGAAGGACGGCGCCACCGTGCTGATCGACGACCTGTCGCTGGTCTATATGGGCGGCTCGGTGATCGATTTCGTCGACGATCTGATGGGCCAGTCGTTCCAGATCAGAAACCCCAATGCGGTCGCCTCCTGCGGCTGCGGCACCAGCTTCAGTATTTGAAAATGTGAAGCCGCTCCTCGAGGGCCTTGAGGATCCGATGACGGTCCTTGTCGCCCGCGAGATAGAAGCAATTTCCGATATCGATATCGTTGGTTGGGCCAACCGTCACAAGGCAGCTCGGGTCTACGCAGACGACGCTGACTATGTGCAGCTCGTGCGGTGCAATCCGCGGAATGCCGTTAATCTTGCGAAAGCTCATGGCCATTTGAGGTCGCTGATCGCGCGGTGTTTTCCCGATTTCAACGACAAGTCCGATGAAGCCAAGGAAATAGCACGTAAGCTGTTCCTTCGACGCATTCGGACTTACCTTGACGGCGACCTGGAACCCTTTCAGGTCTGCCGTATGGTGTCGCCGATTGAGGACAAATACGATTTTCCACACTGGCTTGGAGACCTTTACAACGGCTGTGATTGGATGGACGAGAATGCAACGCGCGAGCAGGCATCGCACCTGCGATGGATGATAGAGCAAATACTCGCGGAAAATGCCGAACCCCAACCTTTCGGGAGTGAATGAGCATGCGCCGTGTCGGCGCGGTCCGTCAGGTCGCGCTTTCCGCCGGGCGCGACCTCGATGCGACGCTGGCGTTCTGGCGCGAGGTGCTCGGCATGAACCTGCATGCGCGTTTCGATCCGCCGGGCATCGCCTTTATCATGGCCGGTGACGTGCGCCTGCTTTTCACCGACGGCCTGCCTGCCGGCACCGTCTATCTCGACATATCGGGCCTCGACGAGTTCCACGCCTCGGCAAGGGCCGCGGGTGTTCCCTTCACCGCGCCGCCGGCGCTCGTCCATCGCGACACCGAAGGCCTGTTCGGCCAGGCGGGGGAAAGCGAATGGATGGCCTTCCTAAAGGACCCGGCAGGCAATACGATCGGCCTTGTCGAACGTCATCCACCGGATCGCTAGTCTCCGGACCACCAGCCTATCGAGGCCGTCATGAAAATCGTCACCTGGAACATCAACGGCGTTCGCGCCCGCATCGGCAACTTGACCCATTGGCTGACGGAAAGCGCGCCCGACATCGCCTGCCTGCAGGAGATCAAGACGGTCGACGAGCAGTTTCCCCGCGCCGAGATCGAGGCGCTCGGCTACAATGTCGAGACTTACGGCCAAAAAGGCTTCAACGGCGTCGCCATCCTGTCGAAGCTGCGTTTCGACGAGGTCAATCGCGGCTTGCCGGGCGACGATGCCGACGAACAGGCGCGTTTTATCGAGGGCGTGTTCTCGACCGACAAGGGCGCCTTGCGCGTTGCCTCGATCTATCTGCCGAACGGCAACCCGATCGACGACGAGAAGAAGTTCTCCTACAAGCTTTCCTGGATGGCGCGACTTGAGCGCTGGGCCGAGGAGCGGCTTGCACTGGAAGAGCCGCTGGTTCTGGCCGGCGACTACAATGTCATTCCCGAGCCGATCGACGCGAAATATCCGGAAAACTGGCTAAGCGATGCACTGTTCCAGCCCGCGACGCGGCAAGCGTTCCGGCGGCTGAAGAATCTCGGCTTCACCGAAGCCGTGCGTGCCGTCACCGACGCCCCGGACATTTTTACGTTCTGGGACTATCAGGCCGGCGCCTGGCAGAAGAACAACGGCATCCGCATCGACCACCTGCTTCTGTCGCCCGAAGCCGCCAACTGGTTTTCCTCGGCTTCGATCGAAAAACAGGTGCGCGCCTGGGAAAAACCCTCCGACCACGTGCCGGTGGCGATCGATCTGGCGCTGCAGCCGGCCTGACCGGAGCTGCTGTCCGGCGGCACATTGATAAGTTGACCTCTTATCGCCACAAATCGCGCGCTTAATGAGAAATCATCATGGTGGCTGGGGTTCCCATGACTACTCGATTTGCACTCTGCCCGATCGGCTGCGCGCTTGCGATGGCGGTGGCGACGCCGGCTTTTGCCGATGCAGAGTGCCTGGCTAACGGCAAATCATTCCAGATCGGCCGGGTCGCCTGCCTGACGCTTGCCGGCCAAAGCTACCTCGCCCGTTGCGAGATGGTGCTCAACAACACATCCTGGACAAAGCAGCGGGATGGCTGCCCGGAGAACACGCTGGCCCCACATCTGCAGGGCACGCCGATCTCAACACCGGCGCCCAGCGGCATGCCGGCGGAACCGACCGACAATTGATCTCAAAACGGAAATTCTGCCGACCTATTGGTCGCCGCCACCCTTGGTGAGGATGTCGTCGGCCAGCGAGATCGCGGTGCGGCGGTCGGCTTCGCCGGCGGCCGCAAACGCTTCTTCCTGCATGCCGCGGATCCATGGCTGGTCGGCGGGTGAGGCCCGTTCGAGCGCCGCGGTCATCATCGCCAGCCCCCGCACGATCTTGCCGCTTTGGAAGAGCAGGTTCCCGAGCGTCGCCTGCGCGCCCGCATGGCCCTTTTCGGCCGCCAGCTGGAACCAGCGTCCGGCCTGCTTGACGCTGGCCTTGACGCCGCCCTCACCCTTGAGGAACATCTGGCCCATCTCGAACTGGGCGTTCGGGTTGCGGTAGTTGGCGGCGGCGCGCATGTAATATTCCTGGGCCGCCACCTCGTTCTCCTCGACGGGGCTGCCGGGAATGCCCTTCCTCAGATAGTCGCCAAGCGCCACCAGCGCGTCCGAAACATAGCTTTCCTCGGGCGAACCGGGCTCGACATCCTGGTCGACGATCTCGCTGAAGAACTTGAACGCCGCGTAGTCGTCTCGCGCCACGCCATCGCCTTCGGCATACATGCGCGCAAGCTTCCAGGTGGCGCCGATCTGGCCGTTCTCGGCGGCATATTTATAGGCTTCCGCGGCCTGCTCCTTATGGCCGTTCTTGTAGGCGGAAAAGCCGAACTGGAACACCGCCCACGGGCTCGACTGCGGCTTCACGCCGGTCTTGTCGTCGAACACCTTGTCGTCGAAGGCCATGGCCTGGCCGACGGCGCCCAAGGTCGCGCCAAACGTGGCGAGCGCAACCAGTGCCGAAAGGACAGACGACCTCAACAACTCAGATGTCCGCATAGCAGTGTGTTTCTTTGGCACCGCCGGGATGGGTGACCGCGCCGTCGCGGGCAGGTCCGACCGTCTGTGCGTATTTCCAGATCGCGCCCGACTGATAGTCGGTCGTGCGCGCCTTCCATGCTTTTGCCCTCGCCGCCAGTTCGGCTTTGGACAATGCAACCTCGATCGTGCCGTTCACCGCATCGATCGAGATCAAGTCGCCATCCCTAAGCAGCCCGATCGGGCCGCCCACTGCCGCTTCCGGCCCGACATGGCCGATGCAGAAACCGCGCGTTGCGCCCGAAAAACGCCCGTCGGTGATGAGCGCCACCTTGCCGCCCATGCCCTGGCCGTAGAGAGCCGCCGTCGTCGACAGCATTTCGCGCATGCCCGGGCCGCCGCGCGGACCCTCGTAACGGATGACGAGAACCTCGCCTTCGCTATAGTTGCGATGCGTAACCGCTTCGAAACATTCCTCTTCCGAATCGAAGCAGCGTGCCGGACCCGAGAATTTGAGCTCCGCCATACCTGCGACCTTCACGATCGCGCCTTCGGGGGCAAGGTTACCCTTCAAGCCCACGACCCCGCCGGTCTGGGTAATCGGCCTGTTGGCGGGACGGACCACATCCTGGCTGTCATTCCAGGAAACATGTTCCATGTTTTCGGCCAAAGTGCGGCCGGTCACCGTCAGGCAATCGCCGTGAAGATAGCCATGGTCGAGCAGCGTCTTCATCAAGAGCGGAATGCCGCCGGCCTCGAACATGTCCTTGGCGACGTATTTGCCGCCCGGCTTGAGGTCGGCGATATAGGGTGTTTTCTCGAATATCCTGGCCACGTCGAAAAGATCGAACTTTATCCCGGCCTCGTGCGCGATCGCCGGCAGATGCAGCGCCGCGTTGGTCGAGCCGCCGGTGGCCGAGACCACAGTCGCGGCATTTTCCAACGCTTCTATAGTAACGATGTCGCGCGGGCGGATGTTCCTTGCGATCAGCTCCATGATCTTTTCGCCGGAAGCGAAATTGAAGCGGTCGCGCATCTCGTAGGGTGCCGGCGCGCCGCAGGAATAGGGCAGCGCCAGGCCGATCGCCTCAGCGACGGTGGCCATGGTGTTGGCGGTGAACTGGGCGCCGCAGGAGCCGGCCGATGGACAGGCGGCTTGCTCGATCTCGAGCAGCTCGGCGTCGCCGATGGTGCCGACCGAATGCTGGCCGACCGCCTCGAACACGTCCTGCACGGTGATCTGCCGGCCACGGTAGCTGCCGGGCAGTATCGAGCCGCCATAGATGAATATCGACGGTACGTTGAGGCGCACCATGGCCATCATCATGCCGGGCAGCGACTTGTCGCAACCGGCCAATCCAACCAGCGCATCGTAGCAATGGCCGCGCATGGTGAGCTCGACCGAGTCGGCGATGACCTCGCGCGACACCAGCGACGACTTCATGCCCTGATGACCCATGGCGATGCCGTCGGTGACGGTGATGGTGCAGAATTCGCGTGGCGTGCCGTTGGCCGCCGCCACGCCCTTCTTGACCACTTGCGCCTGGCGCATCAGCGAGATGTTGCAGGGCGCGGCCTCGTTCCAGCAGCTGGCGACACCGACCAGAGGCTGCGCGATCTCGGCCGCCGACAGCCCCATTGCATAAAGGTAGGAGCGATGCGGCGCCCGCTCGGGACCAACGGTCACGTGGCGGCTCGGCAGCTTGGCCTTGGAGATCGCTCTGGCGTCCATACTCGTCCTTGCCGCGGGCGGTGCGGCCTGCCTCTTCGCCTAGCCTTTTGGCGCATGTCCCGAGACAGGTTCGAGGTGCGCCGGGTTTATGGCGGGAAATAGGCAATGTTCTCGGGCGGCCGGGCGACGCGAGGGTTGTTCAGAAACTGTTGCCAAAACGTCACAATTATCGGAGCGAACATCATGGGGGGCAATTTGTTGCATTGGCCGAATGCCGGATGACGCACCGAACAAAACGGCCTGGCAACGCCCGGCCGTTTTGTCGTTTAAAATTCAATAGTTAGAACTTGATCTTGACGGAAGCCGAACCAGCGAGAAGCAGGTCGTTGCCGTAGGTGTAGGTAACGGCATTTGCCACGTCGCCGACACCGCTGAAAGTCGATGACCCGCTCGTCAGCACACCGATCGAGCCGCCGAGCCTGACCTCGACCTGGTCGTTCGGCGAATAGGAGACGCCGCTGGCGACGGCCCAGGTATCCGACTGATAGCCGGAGGTCGTCGAGGTGCCGCGATCCCAGGTCAGCGAAACCACGCCCGACAATTGATCGGTGAACTTGTGCCCGATACCGCCCGTGACCGTCCAGCCGTCGCGATAAAGCAGGTCGAATGAAACGGGCGAGGGCAAACCGGTTACCGGACTGCGCACGCCATTGATGGCAATGACGCCAAGCTTGCTCCACTCCTGCCAGCGGATGGAACCAAAGGCCAGCCAGCCAGGAGCTATGCCGCTCTGCAGCTTGAATTCCAGAGCCTGAGGTATCTCAGCCGACGCCGAGACTGGGTACACGCCGGTAGAGCCGGGAATCAGATCCGCTGGAAAGGCGCCCCTGAAGCCGGTCGTGTCGACGGTTCCCGACAGCCCGTCATATTTGTAGCTCGAAGAGTACATCAGGCTGGCGCGCAGAGCGATCTCGGGGATCTCATAGGCTGCGCCCGCACGCCAACCCCATGCCTCGTCGGATAGCTTGAAGACACCGAGGCCGGTATTGCCGAAGGCGAGCAGTGTCTGACGGGAAAGAAACGCGTCTACCTGCTGGTAGGAGACACCGCCGATGAATCGTATGGCGCCCTTGCCGACGTTCACCTTATAGGAGCAGGTGAGACCGAAATCGTCTGTGTCGACGGCGTATTTGACCGCTGTCGGCGAATAGGCGTTGTTCATGCCGAAATTCGCGTCCGCACCATACGGTCTCGTATAGGTGGCAAGACAGTCTACGGGCTCAAAGATGTTGGCCTTGATGCCGACATGCGGCACCGCATAATCGCCACCAACGTCCACCGCCGATGTCGACAAACCCGAGCCATCGAGACGCTGCACATTCTTGAGTTTGCGCTGTGGCGAAACATAGGTGACGCCTGCGTCGAACGAATATGGCGCCGCGTCGAACAGCTGGTCGATGTTGACGCCGCCCCGGTCAAAGCCCCCGGCCTGCACCGTCCCAGCCAAAGCCAGCGAAAAAGCCCCCGCGCCCAGCAGCACTTTCAGACGCGAATAACACATGAATCTCCTCCCCGAAATATCCTTGCATCAAGCTAGAACCAATTCAGGTTAACGGCGCAACAACGAATTCGCCGTGCGTACATGTACAGCTTGGCTGAACGCATTTCCGACAAGGTGCCGGCCTTGTTGCCGAGGCGGGAAGATGGCCGCCACAATACAGATCGACGAGAAAACTCGGGAAAAACCCCTAAATTACTGCAGAACAGGGCATTTTTGCGTGCCTAGTCAGCCATTGTTACATTATGGCAACAATGGGGCAAAAACATTCAGTTTGCCTCAAGATTTACGCTGCGGAATGCCCGTTTTCGTGGCAGGCGGCCTGTCTGGAAGGCAGATTCGTGACCAGCGAATCTATTGCGGCCAGCAGGCCCAATTTGTTTGATCGGCCGGCCCAATCTGTTCGATCAACTTGTTTGATCAGCCGGCCCAATCTGTTCGATCAACCGGCCCAATCTATTCGATCAACCGGCATCGCGCACCCGCGCCAATGCCACCGAAAGCTTCTCTTGCGCCTCGCGATATTCGGCGAGTTTTTCACGCTCGGCCTCCACCACCTCTTCCGGCGCGTTGGCGACGAATTTCTCGTTGGACAGCTTCTTGTAGAGCCGCGCTATTTCCTCGGTCACCTTCGCAAGCTCCTTGTGCAGGCGCGCTGCCTCGGCGGCAAGGTCGATCAGGCTGCCGAGCGGCAGGCAGATCGTCGCCTCGTTGACGACGATCTGGGCGGATCCCCTGGGTGGCGCCTCGGCGAGCGAGATGTCGCCGACCCGCGCCAGACGCTTGATAGCCGAGCCCTGACGCTCGAGCCTTTCGTGTGTCGCGTCGTTGGCGCCGATCACCACGAGCGGTGCGATAGCCGCCGGCGGCACGTTCATCTCCGAACGCACCGAGCGGATGCCGGAGACAAGGTCGATCAGCCAGTTGATATCGGCGGCGGCCGCCTCGTCCTCGAAGTCGGGCGACGGCCATGCCGCATGACAAAGCAGCGATTGCCGTTGCCTGCCCTCGCCGGCGGTTTCGGCCCACAGTTCCTCGGTCATGAACGGCATCATCGGATGCAGCAGCTTGTAGATCTCGTCGAGTACGAAGGCGACGCATGCCCTGCTCTCGGCCTTGGCCGCCTCGTCGGCGCCCATGAACACCGGCTTCAGCAGTTCCAGGTACCAGTCGCAGAACTGGTTCCAGACGAACCGGTAGGCGGCACCCGCCGCCTCGTTGAAGCGGTATGAGGTGATGCCGTCCGTTATGTCGCGCGCGGCTCGCGTCAGCTCCGTCAGGATCCAGCGGTTGACCGCCAGCTTGGCGTCCCGCAGCCAGAAATCGTCGTCGCGCGCCACTTCGTTCATCTCGGCGAAGCGCGTCGCGTTCCATAGCTTGGTGCCGAAATTGCGATAACCGGCAATGCGCGCCGGATCGAGCTTAACGTCGCGCCCTTGCGCTGCCATCACCGTCAAGGTGAAGCGCAGCGCATCGGCGCCGTATTCGTCGATGAGCTCGAGCGGATCGATGACGTTGCCTTTCGACTTCGACATCTTCTGCCCGTTCTTGTCGCGAACCAGCGCGTGGACATAGACCGTATGGAACGGCTCCTGGTCCATGAAATGCAAGCCCATCATCATCATGCGGGCGACCCAGAAGAAGATGATGTCGAAACCGGTCACCAGCACGTCGGTCGGGTAATAGGTCTTCAGCTCCGGCGTCTGGTCCGGCCAGCCAAGCGTCGAGAACGGCCACAGCGCCGACGAGAACCATGTGTCGAGCACGTCCTCGTCGCGGGTCAGGATCTCGCCAGGCTGGAAATTCTCGAGCTTGTCCTCGACCCAGGCCTTCCACGGCCCTTCCAGCGCCAGATAATATTCGACGGCGGCACCGAGTGCCTCTTCCTCAGTCTTTTCGACAAAGACATGCCCGTCCGGCCCGTACCAGGCAGGGATCTGGTGACCCCACCAGAGCTGGCGCGAAATGCACCAGGGCTGGATGTTTTCCATCCAGTCGAAATAGGTCTTTTCCCAGTTTTTGGGCACGAAATTGGTACGGCCCTCGCGCACCGAGGCGATCGCCGGCTTGGCCAGTTCCGCCGTATTGACATACCACTGGTCGGTCAGAAACGGCTCGATCGGCACGCCGCCGCGGTCGCCGTGCGGCACCGTGTGGCGATGCGGCTCGACCTTCTCGAGAAAGCCGCCCGCCTGCATCAGCTCGACGATCTTCCTGCGCGCATCGAAACGGTCGAGGCCGTCGAGCCTGTCCCAGACGGCCTGGCGCTCCGGCGTCACGTCCAGTCCGGCGAGAAAGTCCTCATTGTCCTTGAGGCTCACCGCCGCATTGACGGTGAGGATGTTGACCGCCGGCAGCCGGTGGCGCTTGCCGACCTCGAAATCATTGAAGTCATGCGCCGGCGTGATCTTGACCGCACCACTGCCTTTTTCGGGATCGGAATACTCGTGCGCCACCACCGGGATCCTGCGGCCGACGATCGGCAGGATGAGGTTCTTGCCGACAAGATGCCGGAAACGCTCGTCGTCGGGGTGGACTGCGACAGCCGTATCACCCAGCATCGTCTCCGGGCGGGTCGTCGCAACGGTGATGAAGGTCTTCGGATTTTCCGGATCGAAGGTCATGCCTTCGACCGGATAGCGGAAGTGCCAGAGGTTGCCGTTGACTTCCTGCTGCTCGACCTCGAGATCCGAGATGGCGGTCAACAGCTTCGGGTCCCAGTTCACAAGGCGCTTGTCCTTGTAGATCAGCCCTTCCTTGTAGAGCGTCACGAACACTTCGAGCACGGCCTTGGACAGGCCCTCGTCCATGGTGAAGCGCTCCCGGCTCCAGTCGGCCGAGGCCCCGAGCCGCTTCAGCTGGTTGAGGATGGCGCCGCCGGACTCGGCCTTCCACTCCCACACCTTGTCGATGAACTCATCTCGGGTCAGGTCGCGGCGGTGGATCTGCTTCTCCATCAGCTGGCGCTCGACCACCATCTGCGTGGCGATGCCGGCATGGTCCATTCCCGGCTGCCACAAGACGTTCTTGCCGCGCATGCGCTCGAAGCGCACCAGAATGTCCTGCAGCGTGTTATTGAGCGCGTGGCCCATATGCAGCGAGCCGGTGACGTTCGGCGGCGGGATGACGATGGTGAAGGCTTCAAGCCCCTCCTCGGCCCCGGCACCGGCCCGAAACGCGTCGGCCTCTTCCCAGATCCTGGCAATCTTCGGCTCGACGGCTTTGGCGTCGTAGGTCTTTTCGAGCATGGGAAAACGGTCCGCGCTGTCCGGAATTTGTGGTCCGGTGTAAATCGGAAGGTTGTTGCCAAGTCAACCGCAAGGGCGGCATGGCCAATAGATAGCGCCGGGATGGTTCGGTGCAACTCGCGGGACTGAATGTTGCAAGGCAATCGCTTCAGGTTTGCGCTGCCCCTCATTGCCCTGCCGGGCATTTCTTCCCGTATAGTGACGGGGAGAAAAACGCCTGACTGAAGTTTTCGCCAGTCACGAACGTTGCGGAAAAGGCGCCTAAATTGCGGTCAA
The DNA here is from genome assembly GCF_040320195.1 of Mesorhizobium sp. M0768. NCBI lineage: Bacteria > Pseudomonadati > Pseudomonadota > Alphaproteobacteria > Hyphomicrobiales > Phyllobacteriaceae > Mesorhizobium > Mesorhizobium sp. M0768. Next base: position 333,230 of record NZ_JAMYPD010000001.1, read on the forward strand.
CCCCTTCTCCCCGTCACTATACGGGGAGAAGGTGCCGGCAGGCGGATGAGGGGCAGCGCCGACTTCGACAATTCGCCGGTCGAGCGCCGCCCATTGGCGGCTCTCCGAATTGCTACTGCGCGCCGCGCGCGACGCGCTCGATTTCCTCGCGCACCAGCCGCTCGACCAGCGTCGGAAGGTTGTTGTCCAGCCAGTCCTGCAGCATGGGCCGCAGCATCTCCTCGGCCATCTCGTCGAAAGTCTTCTTGCTGCGGCTGGCAAACGCGTCGGAAAGCTCGCCGAAGGCGGCGGCAACCTGCCGGCCCGTATGCTCCGAAAGGATTGCCGGACGTGCGGGCGGCGCCTCGCTGGCCGCCAGACGCGCCAATCCGATTTTCGAAGATTCCGGGCCGATTTTCGAAGGTTCCGGGCCGCTTTCCGAAGGCTTCGGCCCAATTTCCGAAGGCTCCGGCACAGGTCCAGCAGTCGCCTCGTTCTCGAAAACCTCGGCTTTCGGCTCGGCGTCGGGCGTCCGGAGTGGCTCGGCGCGCTCCGGCTTGGCCATCGCGTCGCCGACCGCGGCGATCTCGCGCCGCCAATCGGCGATGATGGTGTCGGTCGTCTCGGCAGCCTTGGCTGCCGCAGGCTGATCCGGCTTTGCGGGAGCGGTGTTCACCTCAGCCAGCGTCACCGCTGCCTTTACCGGGCCGGCGCGCAGCGGCGTTTCCTGGGGCTCAATGACCGGCGCGGCCGTTGGCTGCACCTCGGCGCGCGTGGCCGGCTTGGCGATCTCCAGCCCGCCGCGCAGTTCGGAGCGGAACGCATCCCCCCCCGCTGCCCGTCCGGCTGCCGGCGCCGGTTGCAGATCCTGGCGCAGCTCGTCGGCGTCGCCCGGCTGCTTGCGGCCGGTATCGCTGTCCTCGATGATCCTTCTGATGGAAGCTAGTATTTCTTCCATGGAAGGTTCGCGCTGTACGCTGCTTGCCGTCGCCATCGTCACATCCGCCGCCCTTGTGACTCGTTCTCAGATTTCCTGTCCGGCAATGCCGGATTCGAATCATGGCAACAGCGTAACCGACGGAACGGCTTGCGAGAATCCCCAATCTGGCGACATCTCGGATTTCAACAGATTAGGGTCGGGAGTTGAAAGCCCGCGCGTCGTTCGAGCGCGGGCTGAAAACACGGCCTGGCGATCAGCGGCCGTCCGGCGTGCGCAGACCGATCCACTTGTCCTTGACGGCGTTGTAATGCTCTTCGGGCCTGTACTTCGTCACGTTGAGCGCAAGGCGGTCTGCCGACAAATGGCCAACCGCCGAGAGGATGGCATAGCTCGCCACCACCACGTCGCGTTCGGCGCTGACAAGATTGATCTTGGCGGTGATGAGGGTCGCCTGCGCGTTGAGCACGTCGAGCGTGGTGCGCTGGCCGACATTGCGCTCTTCGATGACGCCGTTCAGGGCAAGCTGCGCGGCGGCGACCACCTGCCGGTTGGCCGTGACGCTTTGCTGCGCGGCGGTGTATTGCGACCATGCCGAGGTCACCGCCTGGCGCACGGTGTCGCGGCTGACATCGACCTCGATACGGGCCTGGCTAAGTGATTCCTTTGATTGGCGAACCAATGCCGAGGTCCGGCCGCCGGAATAGATCGGTATCGTCAATGTCGCACCGATGTTCGCCGAATTGGTTACGCCATCCTGTGTCGAGGAGAGCGAGCCGGGCGCGGTGCCGCGATAGGCGCTCGAAACACCCGCCGACGCCGAGAGTTGAGGCAGCAGCGCGCCTTCGGCAGACTTCACCGAAAACGCCGCCGCGTCGACCAGATGCGCGGTGGCGAGGATGGCCGGATGCTCGGCCGATGCGATCGCGATCGCCGCATCGAGGCTCGACGGCAACAGCTTCGACAGCGGCGAAGCCGGCCTGAGACGGCCGGGCTCATCGCCGACGATCTGGCGATAGGTCGCGGCGCTTGCCAGCGCCGTGGCGCGGGCGGCGCTCAACTGTGCCACCGCGGAGGCACGCTGGGCGTCGGCTTGCGCGACGTCGGTGCGGGTACCTTCGCCGACCTCGAAGCGCGAACGCGCCGCACGCGCCTGCTCGGTCAGGAATTGCAGGTTCTGTTCGGTCAGCACGGCGACCTGACGGTCGCGGATGACGTCCATATAGGCGCTTGCCGCGTTGAAAAGAGTGTTTTCTTCGGCGTTGCGCAGGCTTTCGAACGAAGCGCGGACCCGGGATTCGGCGGCCGCCACATTGTTCCTGGTCTGAAAACCGTCAAACAGCGTCTGGTCGATCTCGACGCCGAAGTTGCCGGTGGTCAACGAGATGTTCCGGTGCAACAGGTTGCTGTGGCTGGCGGTATAATCAATACTTCCGGAACCGGTGATGGTCGGGCGCCAGCCGGACTTGGCGATGGCAACGCCCTCGTCGGTGACGCGAACGCCGGCGCGTGAAGAATTGAGAGAGGAATTGTTCTGATAGGCCTTTGAAAGTGCCCCGAGAATGGTTTCGGCCGAGGCGGCCATTGGAGAAAGCGCGGTCGCCGAAACGAGGACAGCGGTAAAAAGCAACTTGCGTACAGACGGCACGTTATATTCCCTCATTCGTTTTGCACGGGAACTGCGCCACGCTGGCTTCTCCTTCTGATCAGCCGGCGCCGCGTTTTTTATCGTTCCCCCGCTGAAAGCCCCCAAGAAACACCCGGTTATGCAGATCAGCAACGATTGTTCAAACGCAAGCGATCATGACAGCGCCTTCGCTGCAAGGCAAAATCACTCAGAATTCGAAGGCGGGAATGCGTTCGAATCCCGGTAGTGGCTTAATTGCCGCATTAAATGCGCGTCTTCCCGTTACAACCCCTCCAGTCTTAAAAAAAAGCCGGGCTACGCCCGAATTGCCCTGCCCTTCAACGGCGACGAGTCGGCCGCCTTCGGCAAGCTGGTCGAACAGCGCCGCCGGCACCTCGCCGACGCTGCCGCCGATCAGGATGACGTCGTAAGGCGACTTCTCTGCGTGGCCTTGCGGCAGCGGCCCGTGGACCACCGTGACATTGCCGCAACCCAGCGCCGCAAGCGTCGAAGTGGCGGTCTCGGCCAGCGCCGGATCGCTTTCCAGCGCCACCACGGACCTTGCCAGCCGCGACAGGATCGCCGCCGCATAGCCGGTGCCGCAGCCGACATCGAGTGCCGAATCGCTTGGGCCGATATCGGCCAGCTGCATCAGCTTGGCCAATGGCGACGGTTCCATCAGATAGCGCGGACCGTCGGCCGTATCGGCGATGCGGATGTCCTCGTCGATATAGGCAAGGTCACGCTGGCCGGCGCCGACAAAGGCCTCGCGCGGCACGACAAGCATCGCCTCGAGCAGCGGTGCGCTGGTCACGTCGGTGGTGCGGATCTGGCCGTCGACCATCTTCACCCGGCGTTCGGCAAAATCAGCGCTCATGTTCCAACCATCCGCTTGCCGCGCAAAGGCCGCGGCTGTTTCGACCGGAACTGAAGCCCCCTGACGCTGACGCGCGGGAGCTCGGGCATTGGAGGCCTCGCCCGGAATCGAACCGGGGTGCAAGGATTTGCAGTCCTCTGCGTAACCACTCCGCCACGAGGCCTCATTGCTCCCGGCGTTCCACCCGGCTCCAATAGGTTGCGGCGAAAATGCCGTCAAGCGGCCACCATGCATTCCCAACGGTTCCTCGACATTCCATGCCCTGCCTTATCAACGCAATGCCCATCTTAGCAATAACATATTAGCTTATCGTTAAGCATGATTCTGGGCGACGGGAACCCGAAACCGGCGGCCACGTTGGGCAAAGAGGAGGCTCCGCCATGCGTCGAGCAGCTACGAAGGACGGCACGTCGCGCGGATTGTCGCAGTCTGCAGAGCTTGTGCGCTATGCCATCGACCGCCTCAGCATAGAAGGCGCAAACACCCTGCCGCCGCGCGACCGGGCGCGGCTGGCATCGGCTACCGCCGTTCTCAAGGAGCTTTGCGAACGCCTGGAAAGCTGTTTCGACCAGCCTCGGTGAGGCCTGGACGACCACGCCGCTCTCAAAACAATTGCCGAATACCGGCCTGTCAGCAGGGCAGTCTCAGTCAGGCCGGCGCCGTCGCTCCCACCAGACGACGAAGCGGCGCCGATGACGACGCACCAGGGCAAATTCGTAGGAGAGCACCAGCAGTCCGATCGGTACCATCCAGAAACCCAGGATCGGCAGGAAGCCGAGAATGCCGCCGATGATCAGCACAACGCCGATCGCAATCCTGAGGCCGCGCGAGCGCGGCATGGTGAACTGGCGGCCGAAGACCGAGATTTTCCGGGCCGGTGGCTGTTCGTCGCTCATTGCCGTCATGTGAAATGTCGATCCGTTTGCATCAGTAGCACCATCAGCCGGAGAAAGCCGCAACGGCCTTTTCTGTTCCTTGACAGGCGAGAGACAGCTCATATGAGGGCGCTCGCCGGCCATTGCCAGCAAGCCTCGCGCCAAAAAGCATCGAAAAAATGCGAAATGCTTCTTTGCAAAGCCGAAACGGGTTTGCTATAGGCTGCCCCACTCACATGAGAGCCTCTGTTCCCCGGTAGCTCAGTGGTAGAGCAACCGGCTGTTAACCGGTTGGTCGCTGGTTCGAATCCGGCCCGGGGAGCCAACATCTACGCTGCGGTGCGATGCGGCCGCGGACCTATTCAATTTCCCTGTAGGATCATGCGCTTCGCTCCAGCCGGCGCGATGGGGAAGAAAGTTGTGGCCAACCTTCGCGCAAGCATCGACGCGATGTTCTGGTTATAACTAACGTTTCGAGTTGGATACCGGACCTCGACCTATGCCTTTCCTGCTGCGCCTATCGAGATTCAGGAATGAGCCGCTATCGACCACGCCCCTGAGTACAATATGACGAAGGGAACATCACGATCCCGACGGATCCCGATGCCGCAACGCGTCGACAATGATCTTGAACGCAGGAAGGTTTTGGCGGCGGCTCGGATAATAGAGAAAATAGCCATCGAAGAAGGGTGACCAGTCGTCGAGGACCTTCACCAGCAATCCTGAGACGACGTGCCGCTCCACGATGTTCTCGGGAACATAGGCGATGCCATAGCCACTCACTGCAGCGTCGATCATGGCGTAGGAGTTGTTGAAGGTAAGTTGACCGTCCACACGGACACGCAGCGCCTGTCCATCCTTCTCGAACTCCCATGCGTACAGACCACCGGCGGTTTCGTGACGCATGTTGATGCAGACGTGCCGGACCAGATCCTGCGGATGCACAGGCACGCTGTGCGCCGCGAAGTATCGCGGCGAAGCCACGGCGACTAAGCGCCAGTCCGGGCCGATGCGGACCGCGATCATGTCTTTCTCGACGCTCTCTCCAAGCCGGACACCGGCATCAAAGCCTTCCTCGACAATGTTGCGGAAGGTGCTGTCCAGGATCAGTTCGACGCCGATGTCGGGATAGCCGCTGAGGACCGGCTTAAGCTTCGGCCAGACCACGCTTTCGAGCGCGTGGTCGGACAGGGTCAACCTGATCGAGCCTGACGGCTTTTCGCGGAGCGCCATCAGCGCTGTGATCTCGTCTTCGATTTCACCAATGCGCGGGGTGATCGTCTGTAGCAGCCTTTCGCCCGCAACGGTCGTCGCGACATTACGCGTCGTGCGGGTCAGAAGGCGTATGCCCATGCGTGTTTCGAGCTGCTTGATCGTGTGACTGAGCGTCGATTGCGCGACGCCGAGCTTTGCCGCCGCCTTGGTGAAGCTGCGCTCTTCTGCGACAGCCTGAAACCACGTCAATTGGTTGAGATCGGTTCTGGCCATGAAGTTTCTCTCTCCGTCGCTTGCAGCGGATTATTCGATATAGTCGATAGGTTCATGCCGATTTATAGGGGTAATCGCTTTATGGCAAAACCATTAGGTTTGCACTGCAACAATGCATTACCGCGATGTCGGTGATTTGGATGACATGGATGTCGCAAAATGCGGCCGAGGCCGCCGGCAAGCCTGATGGTCGCGGCGATCCAGGCTTCGATCCTTCTGGGCGCGGTAGTCGGAGGGGTGCTGCTGTGTGGTCTGACGATCTCCGCGATCTTCATCGGCAGCTTGGTTCTGGCCGGCTTCGCAATCGCGCTGATCGGCAACGGTCGGCGTCTGCTCAAACTCGAAGAGGACTGGCCAAAGTGGCGAGTGGTTCAATTCCAACCCAAACTTACAGGAGATCGGAAATGCCTTTGAATACCTCTGATACGAAAATACCAGCGCGTGAAATCCACCGGCGGGAGCTTTTGAAGCTGACCGGCTCCGGCATCGCCGCCTTCAGTGGGGCGTCACTCTTCAACTTTCCCTTCGCAAAGGCTCAAGACATGTCAAACGGTGCAAACAATTTCTATACAAGCGGTCAGGTGACGCTGGAGAAAGTGACCTTCAAAAGCCAATACCAGATGAATATTGCGGGAAATCTGCTCGTTCCCAAGAACCTCGACCGCAATGCACGTCATCCGGCCATCGTCGTCGGCCATCCAATGGGCGCGGTGAAAGAGCAAAGCGCGACCCTCTATGCCACCAAGATGGCCGAGCAGGGCTTCATCGCCATGGCGATCGACCTGCCATTCTGGGGCGAGAGCGAGGGCGAAGCCCGACAGATCGTTTCACCGGATGTCTACGCCGAGGCGTTCAGCGCGGCGGTGGACTTCCTCGGGACACACGCGTTCGTGGACCGCAACCGCATTGGCGCGATTGGTGTCTGCGGCAGCGGCAGCTTCGTCATCAGCGCCGCCAAGATCGACCCGCGCATGCGCGCCATCGCCACGGTCAGCATGTATGACATGGGCGCGGCGAACCGAAACGCACTCAATCACTCGCTAAGCGTCGAGCAACGGAAGCAGATCATCGCAGCGGCCGCCGAACAGCGCTACTCCGAATTCGAAGGCGGCCAAGTCCAGTATACGGGCGGCACTGATCTCGAACTGACCGCGTCGACGCATCCCATCCAGCGCGAGTTCTACGATTTCTATCGGACACCCCGCGGAGAGTTTACCCCGGCGGGTGTCTCCGACCAGATAACGACTAAGCCGACGCTGACCAGCAACGTCAAATTCATGAACTTCTACCCGTTCAATGACATCGAGACGATCTCGCCGCGCCCAATGCTGTTCATCAGCGGCGATCAGGCGCATTCGAGGGAATTCAGCGAGGAAGCCTACAGACTGGCAGCCGAGCCCAAGGAACTGGTTTGGGTCCAGGGCGCCGGTCACGTCGATCTCTACGACCGTGTGGACCTGATTCCGTTCGACAGGCTTACCAGCTTCTTCAATCAGCACCTCTCCGCGTGACTGACGAGATGGAGCCTGTGTTTGCTGGGGCGGGCTCCATCTGCCTAGAAAACGGAGGAATGACCCGTGCTGAAATCACTGCTGAGCGCTGGCGCTATTGCATTTGGAATGGTTGGACCCAGGATGGCTCAAGAACGTATTGGCATTTCATCAGACTGGGGCGAGGTCACGGCCGATCTTGCCGATAACGAAGCCGCAAAATCTCTTGCTCAGATGTTGCCGCTTGCCATTGAGATGAGCGACCACCTTCGCCAGGAAGAAGACCGGCAAATCTACCGGTTCCATTTCCGGAACAGACACGGCAGCGCGACTTCTCGGTCGGCACGCTCGGGCTGTGGAGTTCCGATCATTTCGTGATCTACTATCGGAATGGTCGCGTCCCGTCGTCCGGCATCGTTGTGCTCGGGAAGGTCGCCGGCGATGTTTCGATCTTTGATCGTCCCGGTTCCGTCACGGTGAGAATTGAACGTGCTGGCTGAGGCGTGTGCAGCGCGGTGGCATCACGGGAAACAGCGGCATGAGCCGGGTGCGGATTTCGACAGCGCCTGCCCCTGCGGTCACAGACGCCACGACCGGCATGGAGCACCTCCTTGCCACCGCGGCGACCCGCTCCCTGATTTCCCTCGTGATCGTACTGATCCCCAGGCCGCGTTCAACACTGCCGCGCGATACCGTCCCTAGCCGACCTTCACGAGCAATCCTCCTCGGCCCGCCGGCAACGAGTAGCGCCTCAGTGCGATCACGGTCACGTTTCGTTTCCTGTGCGCTTGCGGCGAATCCTGGCGTCGTCCGATTGCGAACTCGTAGTTCTCAGCTTCATCTTTCATTTGCCGGACGACATTGCCAGTCGCAAGGCCGCCCTGCCCTGGAAAGCCGCCTGCCCTAGATTGGACAGCGGCGCGGCAATGTTCCCAATGTAGGCCGCCCAAGCCAACCTGAATGACGGGAATTACGGAATTACGGTGACACTTTTGCGGCGGCATTCAGGGCGTTTCCGCCGCAAATCTCAAATGCGCGTTTTTTAGCCTTCCCTGACCGGCAACGCCTTTTCACCGGAATTGACCGCCCTATTTCGCCTCGACAGGTGGGTGGCTGCTTGCTGGACGAGTCCCTTGCGGCGAGTACGGCATGTGCTTCGAGGTACCCCCACATGAACTTCCACGATCGGCACCTATTGAGGTTGCGGGTGAACGGAGAGGATCACAGCCTTTCCGATCTCGATCCCCGCGTCACGCTGCTCGACCTGCTGCGCGAGCGGCTTCATCTGACCGGAACGAAAAAGGGATGCAATTTCGGCGAGTGCGGCGCCTGCACCGTGCATCTCGACGAACGGCGTGTGAATGCCTGCATGATACTTGCCGTGTCCTGCGAGGGACGCGAGGTCACGACGATCGAAGGGCTGGCAGACGGCGACGCGCTTCATCCCGTGCAGCAGGCGTTCATCGATCATGATGGTTTCCAGTGCGGATTCTGCACGCCCGGCCAGGTGATGTCGGCGGCGGCGCTGATCGAGGAGGGACATACCGGCTCCGATGCCGAGATCCGCGAATGGATGAGCGGCAATCTGTGCCGCTGCTCCGCCTATCCGCAAATCGCCGAGGCGGTGCGCGCGGCGGCCGGGAGGGTGAGCCAATGACCCCATTCGTCTACGCGCGCGCCGATAGCCTGGGCGACACGATCGCGGCCGGTGCCGCGCCGGACAGCGCCTTTCTCGCCGGCGGCACCGAATTGCTCAATTGGCTGCGCCTTGGAATTGCCGGGCCGGCGCGGATCATCGATATCTCCCGCCTCGATGGGCTGGATCAGATCGAGGCACTGCCAGGCGGCGGCTTGACGATCGGCGCGCTGATGCATCTCAACGATGTCGCGCAGCATGCGCTGGTGATGCGCGATTATCCGGTGTTGAGCCAGGCGATCCTCAACGCAGCGTCGCCGCAGCTGAGAAACCTCGCAACGATAGGCGGCAATCTGCTGCAGAAGACGCGCTGCGCCTATTTCCGTGCCGAAGAGCAGCTGCCATGCAACAAGCGTCAGCTCGGCTCCGGCTGCTCCGCATTGCATGGCATCAACGACAATCACGCGATATTCGGCTGGACCGAGGATTGCGTCGCCACCCAGCCATCCGACCCGGCCGTGGCGCTGGCAGCACTTGATGCGGTCATCGTCACCGCGCACCGCAGCGGCGGCCGGCGCATTCCGGCAGCCGAATTCCACCTGCTTCCCGATACGCGGCCCGAGGCGGACAATGTGTTGCAGCAAGGCGAACTGATCACGGCAATCGAGCTGCCGGCAGCGGCACCGCGATCGGCTTACCTCAAGGTGCGCGAGCGCGAATCCTACGAATACGCCATCGTCTCCGCCGCCGCTGTGCTGGAGATGGACGGCCAAACTATCCGTCGGGCGGCCCTGGCGTTGGGGTCCGTCGCGCTGCGGCCGTGGCGGCTGAGCGCCGCCGAGGAGCAGCTCGCCGGTGCCGAAATCGGCGATCGCGAGGCGTTGAGCACCGCTATCGAGCAATCCTTCGCCGAAGCGCGTCCCTTGTCGCAGAACGCCTACAAGATCGAACTGGCCAAGACCGCCGCTTTGCGGGCGATCGAAAGAGCAGCGAGGATGCCGTCATGATGATCAGCCAGCCTGTTGCCCGCCCTGACGGCGGCGCCAAGGTGACCGGCCGCGCCCGCTATGCGGCCGACTATTTCGCCCCCGACCTGCTCTATGCGGTACTCGTGACCGCGCCCGTTCCGGCCGGCCGCGTGACGTCGATCATGGTCGACGACGCGCTCGCCGAGAAGGGCGTCGTGCGTGTGCTCACGCATGAGGACATGCCCAAATTCGGCCGGTTCGCATCGCCGAGAGCCGAGCCCGATACGCAGATGCAGCAGGCCGAAGGCCCGCCGGCAGCGCAGAGCTTCATGCCCATGCAGGGCGACGAGATACGTCACGAGGGTCAGCCGCTTGCCATTGTGCTGGGCGAGACGCTGGAGGCGGCGGAGGCCGGCGCTCGCCGCGTCGCATTACGCTACGAGTTCGCCGAGCCGGAATTGCCGGCACCGCCGGAGTGGACCGCCATCGACAAGGCTGCGGTCGTGCCGAGGGAGAGCGGCTTCCTGTTCCTGGAGCCGACGTTTACGAAGGGCGAGGTCGACCGCGGGCTTAGCGACGCAGCCGCCATGGTCGAAGCCGTCTACCTGCAGCCGTCGCGCCATCACAACGCGATGGAGCCCTCGGCGACGCTCGCTGAGTGGAATGACGGAGAGCTGACGCTGCACGATGCCACGCAGCACGTCTACGGTGTCCGCCAGGTGCTTGCCGCCCGCATGAATGTCCCGGCCGGGAAGGTCCGCGTGATTTCCCGCCATACCGGCGGCGGCTTCGGCGGCAAGGGTTGGATCTGGCCGCATCAGGTGCTGGCCGCCGCCGCTGCGCGCATCACGCAGCGCCCGGTCAGGCTGGCGCTAAGCCGCGCCAACGCCTATTCCTGTCTCGGCTATCAGCCGCGCATGGCGCAGAAGATCGTGCTGGCGGCGGACAGCTCGGGCAAGCTGACCGCCGTGCAACAGGACGTGATCAACCTGACCACCGTGAGCGACGATTTCGTCGAGTTCGCCACCGAAGCCTCGAAGGGTCTCTACGCCACGCCGGCGATGCGTCTCAGCCAGCGCGTCGAGCGCGCGAACGTCGCCATGCCGACGGCGCTGCGCGCGCCGGTCGAGGGTCCAGGCACCTGGGCCCTCGAAAGCGCGATGGACGAGCTCGCCCACCGCCTGGGCGTCGATCCGCTCGACCTGCGTCTGATCAACCATGCGGACACGGATCCGGCCACCGGCCAGCCCTGGTCATCGAAGAAGCTGCGCGAGGCCTATGAGGAAGGCGCCCGCCTGTTCGGCTGGCGCGAGCGCCCGCGCAAGCCGCAACGCGACGGCGATTGGCTGATCGGCTACGGCATGGCGACCTGTACCATGGGTTGTTTCCGCCACCCGACGCCTGCAGCCGAGGTCAGGCTGCACAGGGACGGCACGGTGCTCATCCGCACCGGCACGCAGGACATAGGGACCGGAACACTCACCATCTTTCCGCAGATCGCAGCCGACGTGCTGGGCCTGCCGATGGAGAAGATCGAGTTGGAAATGGGCGATACGCAGCTGCCGGAGGCGGGACCGACCTATGGCTCGTCATCGACCATGGGGGTGGGCGCGGCGGTGCTTGCCGCCGCCGAAGATGCGCGTTCGCAGCTTGCCCGTCTTGCCAATCTGCTGCCGGACGAGGTGGAGATGCAGGACGGCAAGATTCGCCGCAGGGGCGCTGCCGGCGGTCAGACGATCGCCGATGTGATGAGCCATACCGACATCGGCGAGATCGTCGGCTCCGGCTCGTTCGATCCGGCGCAGCATGGCAAAGGCCTCGCCATGCGCACTTTCGGCGCGATTTTCATGGAGGTCGGCGTCGATCCGGGGCTCGGCCTGCTCAGGCTCCGTCGCGCCGTCGGCAGCTACAGCGCCGGCCGCATCGTCAATCCCCGCACCGCACGCAGCCAGATGACGGGCGGCATCATCTGGGGCTGGGGCATGGCGGCCATGGAGCAGAGCAGGCACGAACCGGTGCTTGGGCGGTTCCTGTCGAAGAACCTTTCCGGGGTCGCCATTCCGGTCAACGCCGACATTCCCGGCGACATCATAATCCACTTCGTCGATGAGGTGGACGAGCATGCCAGCCCGATCGGCGGCAAAGGCATCGGCGAACTCGGCGCCACCGGCGTTGCCGCTGCTGTTGCCAACGCCGTCTTCGACGCCACAGGCAAGCGGATCCGGGAGTTGCCGATCACGCCGGAAAAACTGCTGTCGAAGGATCGGCCCGCGGAAGCGTCTGCTCGACCAGGTTGACGTAATAGCGCATCACCGTCGGCACGATCTCGTCGTTGAAAACGTAGCGGTCGCCATGCAGGCCTTTGCCCGGGCCAGCCTCGCCGGCGCCGATCCAGGCATAGCAGCCGCCGGCGTCGCGGATCATGAAAGCGAAATCCTCGCAGCCGAGACTGGGGCTGAACTCGGTCAAGACATTCTCCCGGCCGACGACGGGGGCGGCGGCCTCGACGGCGCGGGCCGTCGCATCCGCCGTATTGATCAGCGGCGGATAGCCCTTCCTGTAGTCGAGCCTGGCCTTGAGCGAATGCGCGGCGGCAATACCTTGTGCGATCTCGCCGATCAGCCTCTCGCAATGGTCGGAAAGGCCGTGCTCGAAGAAGCGGCAGGTGCCTTGCAGCCAGACCTTGCCCGGCACGATGTTGCCGACATTGCCGCCATGGATCTGCGTGATGCTGACGACAAGCGCGCTCTGCGGGTCGACCGAGCGGCTGACGATGCGCTGGACGGCTTGCACGAAGGCGCTGGCGGCCAGGATCGGGTCGTCGCCGAGCTGCGGCATCGCGGCATGCGCGCCAAGACCCTCGAAGGTCAGCTCGAAATTATCGACGGCCGCCATTTGCGGCCCGACGCGGGCGGCGATCGTCCCCAGCCTGATGCCCGGCCAGTTGTGGACCGCATAGACCGCTTCGACCCGAAAGCGCTTGAACAGGCCGTCCTCGATCATGCGCATGCTGCCGCCCTCGTTTTCCTCGGCCGGCTGAAAGATGAAAGTGACGGTGCCGTCGAAGGCGCGCGATTGACTGAGCAGTTTGGCGGCGCCGAGCAGCATGGCGGTGTGGCCGTCATGGCCACAGGCGTGCATCACGCCCTCTCTCCTCGAAGCATAGGGCAAGCCGGTTTTCTCCAGCACCGGAAGCGCGTCGAGCTCGGCGCGAAGGCCGATGGCGCGTGCGCCGCCACCGCTGCGCAGGACACCGACGACGCCGGTGCCGCCGATCCCTTCATGCACCTCGTCGACGCCGAAGGAGCGCAGCTTCTCTGCAACGAAACGCGCCGTTTCGTATTCATTGAATGCGAGCTCCGGATTGGCATGGAGATGGTGCCGCCAGCCTATAACCTCTGGTGTCAGCGCGGCGACGGGGTCATTATGCAACATGATGCCTCCTTTCCGCCGACAAAAAGCGGCTTGGTTTGCCAGCCATAGAAGGCCCGGCGAGAGGCGTCTTGAACCGGATTGACCATGGCAAGGACAAACGAAGCGGCAGAGACCGGGAAATACTGGCGCCATCCGTGTTTTCCCGACCTGGGCCTGTTCGAGGCGCGCTTCACCCGGCACCGTTACGACCTGCACACGCACCCGACCTATGTGATCGCCCTGATCACCTCTGGCTGCGAGCGCATTCGCATCGGCCGCAAAAGCGTTCTCGCTCCGGCAGGCACCATTGCCGTCGTCAATCCCGAGGAGTGGCATGACGGCGAACGCGGCGCGGACGAAGGCTGGGCCTACCGGACGTTTTATCCTTCGGTGCCGCTGATGACCGCGCTTGCCCGCGAACTCGGCCGGGACGGCGCTCCAATGTTTTCGCGCGCGACGATCGAAGACAGCAGTCTCGCCGCGGCATTGATGGCAGCACACCAGGGCTCGACATCCCCGGAAACAATGACGGCCGAGACGTCCCTGCTCGTGGCGCTGCGACGGCTGATCGTTCGGCATGGCGGCTCGAGCGGACAGGCCGAAGAGATCGAAAGCTCAGGATCGCAGCGGAGGTTTTCGCTCTGTCGCGACCTTATCGAAAGCGAACTTGGTTCGCAGCTCGACCTCAAGCGGCTTGCCGGCGTGGCAGGCGTGACCCGGTTCCAGGTCATCCGCGACTTCAACAAGGCGATCGGCCTGACGCCGGCGGCCTATATCCGGGACCGGCGATTGCGCCGGGCGAGCGCGCTGATCGAACAGGGATCTGGCCTCGCCGACGCCGCTATCGCAGCAGGTTTCGCGGACCAGAGCCATCTGTCCCGTACATTCCGGGCTATGCATGGCATGACGCCAGGCATGTTCAGAAGAGCGGGATAAGGCGCTCCCCAACAGACAAGCTTGCGCACCAATGCGTGCTGCGCGATGCTGACGCAGCCTGGGGGAATCATGCGAAAAATCTTGGCGCCGACGCTGCTGCTCGCGGCTGCACTGTTTGCAAACAACGCCCAGGCGCTGGATGCCGGCGTGACGCCGGTTGTCGTGACCCCGCTTGCCTCTCGCACCGAGACCGCGTCCGGCCAGCCGATCACGCTGCCGCAGAACAACGTCCAGGTCCTGGTCTCGGCCTATCAGATCGCGCCGGGCGCGACCTTGCCGGTCCACAAGCATCCGTTTCCGCGCTATGCCTATGTCGAGGCCGGCACGCTTCAGGTCACCAATGTCGAGACCGGCAAGAGCAACACCTATCAAACAGGTGATTTCATCATCGAGATGATCGGGCAATGGCATCAGGCGACCAATGTCGGCGCCGACCCGGTCAAGCTGCTGGTCATCGACCAGGTCGAAGAAGGCACCAAGAACACCGTGTTGCGCCAGTAGCTGCCAGGTCTGAGAACGGCGTCCGGGGCGGATCCAGCACAGCGCGTAACAGACGTCAGAACGCGAACCCCTCCGGCAAATTGTGATTCCAATAGCCTTCCTCGACCAGTTCACTTATGCGCCAGCCCTCGGACGTGCGTACGACGCGGTCTCGATACCAAAGCCCCTGGAAGAAGACCTGCCTTTTGCCTTCGCCGAGGTCTACCACCATCGGGCATGAACAATGCACGCGCGCGCTGGCCTCGTCCCCTCGGAGATCCAGAAGGATTGTCGAAATGGCGTGCTGCGAGATCAATATCTTGGAAAGGGCGCCTTTCATGTAAGCAACATGCTCATCCACACCGCTCCTGATTCCACCTGTTACAGTGTCGTCAAGCAAGGCATCGGGTGTGAATATTTTGCGATAGGCTTCCCAGTCGCGATCGTCCACCGCATAGCAATAGCGAACAAGCAGCTGTTCGATCTCAAGCCTATCGGAAACCTCCTGCAATGAAAGGGTCATGTCCTGTCTCCGCGGTTGGCGGCACTAATGCCGCATGCGCCAAGCCTGCCCCGACATTTCGATCAATATTCACGTTGCCGATGCTCCGAGCAACCTCGCCGCGCGATTGGGCCTGCGCAAACCCGAACACTCATTTGGCCTTCGCCTTTACCCGGTCGGCCGCAGCGGCCAGAACGGCGCGATCCCCCTCTTCGTACAAGCGGCGGATGGAGATTGCCTTGACGCGCCAACCTTCCGGCGTCCGCACCAGCCGGTGGAGGTAGCTGCCACCGACCGTCCAGAACCGCCCGCCGATCCAGTGGGTTGCGCGGACATGGCTGCGTGCGACCGCGTCATTGCCCGCGCCCTCGACGGTGATGTTGGTTATGAGGTGCTGGGTGGCGTCGAAGCCCGGCAGCAGCCCTTGCCACTGCGCGATCAACGCGTCGCGGCCGCTAGTCGTGACCTTGCCGCCGAAGAGGCTGGTGTAGTCGGTCGTGACACGGGCTGCGAGATAGGATCTGACCCGGTTCCATTCACGCAGATCGGCATAGAGGCCGATCCCGGCAATCGCCTCGGCGATTGCGATCCTGTCTTTGACCGTCAGCGCATCTCCCGGAGCGCTCGAGGCGGGCGCCGAGACGGCGGAAATCATCGCAGCGGAAACCGCCGAGGCCAGGACATGCCGGCGCGTGACGAGGCTCATTGTCCCGCCTCCCCCGCACTGCCCAGCGTCGCGCGGAAGTGCGCGGCGACGGTATCGCTTGCGGCCTTCACCGGCGCGGCACGATCGTAGAAATCGAACTGGGTGACGTTGTCGAGCCACAGCTCCCGCTTGGAACTGGTCAGCCGCGTGTAGAATTTGTGCGCCCCCTGCGGAATGGCAGCCGCCTCGCTGTGCACCATCAAAAAAGGCTGGTGCAGGCGCGGAGCAGCCTGGATGGCGTCGAACGTCAGCCAGCCGCGCCAGAACGCCGGATCGGCCTCGTTGCGCCAGGCCGGGATCATGCCGCGATCGGGCTCGGTGTAATAGGGCACCTTGAACATGACCGCGCGCTCGTCGGTCAGGCTCGCGGCCGGCAAGAACGCTTGCTTGCCGGTGCGGCGATACTCAGCCTCGGCCGCATCGCCCACGGCCTCAAGCCTGGCGACGCCATGCCGGCCGCCATAGGCCTGCTCGACCACTTCGGCATCCTGCAACCAGGGCGCAACGAGGGCGACCGATTTGATCGCGGCGTTTTCGGCGGCGGCGGTGACCATATAGCCGGAGCTGGCGCAAATGCCGAGCCCGCCGATGCGGTCCTGATCGGCTTCGGGCCGGCGCGAGAGATAGGCGACCGCCGCTTCGATGTCGGCGATCTTGGCCCTAGGATCCTCGTACTGGCGGCGTAGGCCGCCGCTTTCGCCCCACCCACGAAAATCGAAGGTCAAGGCGACGAAGCCACGATCGGCCATCTCGCGGGCGTAGCGGGCCGGCATCTGTTCCTTCACCGTCATCCAGGCGCCGGTCACGACCAGCGCCGGCCGAGGTTTTGCCTCGTCCAGATCCTCCGGCAGATAGAGCTCGCCGACAAGCTGCTCACCATGCGAAGAGAATGTGACGCGCTCGACGCGCGGTGCGGCGACGGCATTGGAGGCGGCGAGCGCGGCGGTGGTTGCTACGGCAAGGGTCAGGGTTTTAAGCATCGCAAGTCTCCTTTGGCTTGGAGCGAGAAGCGCGGCGCGTTGCGAGAAAGACCGCCGTCTCAGCGCTGGCCGGCCAGTCGGCCGGGCAGCGGCTTCAGCGGGTAATGCGCCCAGTAGAAAGCGTCCGACTGGTACATGTCGGTCAAAAAATTCTGTGCCTCGGCGATCTTGCCGTCCTTGATGCGGAACATCAGCGCGTAGAACTGGTCGATCTCGGGACCTGAGCCGACATTCGACCAGCCGCGATGGACGTCGACAACGAGGTCGCCCTGCGCCTGGAAGAAGATCGGCTCGGCCTTGAACTTGCCGTCGGCCAGGCCGCGGAAGAAGGCGACCACCTCGTCCGGCCCGCGCTTGTCGCCGGCGAGCGGATGATGGCCGGGAATGCGCCACACGATGTTGGGCGCGAGGAAGGGCCGCACGGCCTCGGGATTACCGGTCGCGTAAGCTGCGTAATAGCCTTTGATGAGCTGGATATTGCGGTCTTCCAGTGGCCCGCTGTGCGCCGGGGCGGCAGACACCGCCAGAAGAGTGCCGGCGGCGAGTAAAGCAAGCCTGGTCATCGGTCCTGTCTCCTTGCCTGTTCGAGCCGTTCCCAACACCGAGGCCCGTTCGTCAGACCCAACATGACGCCTTTCGTTCGCCGGAAAAACCGGTAGAATTCGACAGGGCTATTTGGAAAATCCTTACAATGCGCCTCGACCAGTTCAGCGGCATCGTCGCCTTCGTCAAAGTCGCCGAGGCCAAAAGCTTCACCCGCGCCGCCGCCGAGCTCGGCGTCGCTCCGGCCTCGTTAAGCGAGGCGATCAAGGGGCTCGAGGAGCGCCTGGGGGTGCGGCTGCTCAACCGGACGACCCGCAGCGTTGGCTTGACCGAAGCTGGCGCTGAATACCTCGACCACGTGCGCCCGGCAGCCGAAGATATCTGGGCGGCTGGCGCGGCACTGCGCGAAGCTCGCGACCGTCCCGCCGGCACGCTGCGCCTCAGCCTGCCGTGGATCGCCGCGCCGCTGCTGATAGAGCCACTGATGCGGCCGTTCATGGATGCTTATCCCGAAGTGCGGCTTAGTCTGATTTTCGACGACAGCTTCGTCGACATCGCCGCCGAGGGCTTCGATGCCGGCCTGCGCATCGGCGAGCTTCTCGAGAAAGACATGATCGGCGCGCGTCTGGGCGGGCCACTGCAGATGGTCGTGGTGGGTAGCCCCGATTATCTGGCGCGCAAAGGCACACCGAAGCGGCCGGCCGACCTCGCCGCCCATCGCTGCATCGCATTCGCCCTCACCCGCACGCGCGCGATTTCGCCCTGGGAGTTCACCGTGGATGGACGCGAAGTCGCATTCACGCCGGACGCATGTCTGGTCGTGAACACACTTCCGCTGTGCATTACCGCCGCCGCGCAAGGGCTGGGCCTCGCCTTCGCCGTCGAGGGCCTCGCCGCGCCGCTTCTCGCCTCAGGCGCGCTGGTCAAGGTGCTGGAGCCTTTCTGTCCCGCTTACGAGCCGCTCCACCTCTATTATCCGAGCCGCCGCCTGGTACCGCCGAAGCTGCGGGCCTTCATCGACTTCGTCCGCGCGAATTCGTACAAGCTGCGGATCTGAAGTGGCTTTTCGAGAACCCGGCCCCGTTCAGCCCCAGGCGCCGACCATCTGCCTGGTGGTTGCGTTGAGCCGGTTGAATGCGTTGATCAGGGCAATCTGGACGACCAGGGCGGCAAGCGCCTTTTCGTCATAGTGCCGGGCGGCCTCGTCCCAGACTGCATCCGGCACCGGATCCGGCCGATCGGCCAACCGGGTTGCCGCCTCGGTCAGTGCCAGCGCGGCGCGTTCGGCGTCGGTGAAGTAGGGTGTCTCCCGCCATGCGGACACGGCAAAGATGCGCTCGTCCTTCTCGCCGGCCTTCTTCAATTCGCGCGCATGCATATCGACGCAGAGGCTGCATCCGTTGATCTGGCTGGCGCGTAAATGGACGAGCTTGCGCGTCACATATGACAGGTCGGCCGTCTCCGTCGACTTGTCCAGCGCGAGCAGTGCCTGCAAGGCGCCGGGAATGAGCATCACCGGGTTTTTCAACCGTGCTTGCATGGTGGTCTCCTTAGGCGTGTTTCTGCCGGCCGCACATTTAGCTTTCGGTCGGCTGTGCTGTTAATCAATCAATAACTCGCTAGCTATGAATCGACATATAGCTGAACGGTTATGGATATGTCAAGCGGCAAAATTGGAGCACCGCCGGCCGCCCTGTCGCGTGTTGAGCCAACAGTTCCGGCTTTCATCGCACCATGCCCGATGCTACCGCTGGGCAGCTGAAATCATCGACGGATCGCCTATGATCGAGACCGAACGCCCTCGCCTGCCGCTGATCGAGATCTGCGTCGAAGGCATAGACGGCCTGCTGGCCGCGCAAGCCGCAGGCGCCGACCGTGTCGAGCTCTGTGCCAGCCTGATCGAGGGCGGCATCACACCGAGCTTCGGCACGGTGCGCACGGCGCTCGAGCTGGCGACGATCCCCTTCCACGTCATCGTGCGGCCGCGCGGCGGCGATTTTCTCTATGGCGAAGCCGAATATCGTTCGATGCTCGCCGATGTCGGCGCGCTTGCCGAGCTCGGCGTCGCCGGTGTCGTCGTCGGTTGCCTCACTGCCGACGGCACCATCGACGAACAGCGCATGAGCGAATTGGTTAAGGCGGCGGGAAACTTGAACGTCACCTGCCACCGCGCCTTCGACATGACCCGCGACCCGACAGAGGCGCTGGAGACGCTGATCCGCTGCAAGGTCGGCCGCGTGCTGACCAGCGGCCAGCGCGACACGGCGCTCGAGGGCGCGGACCTGCTCGCCGATCTTGTCAGGCAGGCCGGCGACCGCATCATCATCCTCGGCTGCGGCGGGCTTGATCCCGAGAACATCGGCAAGGTGCGGAGGAAAACCGGGTTGAGCGAAATGCACTTCGCCGCGCTCAAGGACGTGCAGAGCGCTATGCGTTACCGCAACCCAAGGGTCGGCATGGGCGGCACCGACCTCGACCGCGAATACCGCAACACCGTGACCGATGAGGCGATGGTGGCGGCGACCATCGCAGCCGCCCGGCTGTGATCCTGGAAGATCGAACAACATGATCGAAGTGCGTTTGCCGATCGAACGGGTTTCGCCGCAGGATGAGTCCGCAATCCTCGCGCTCAACAACGAGCATGCCGCCGAATTGTCGTGGCTCGAACCCGAGCGCCTGTCCTTCCTGCTCGCCGAAGCGTTTTACACGCGCCGCATCGGTACGCTCGAAGCCTTCATCATGACCTTCGACCAGGACGCCAGCTACGACAGCCCGAACTTCCTGTGGTTTCGCCAGCGTTACCCGCGGTTCGTCTATGTCGATCGCGTCGTGGTCGCCGCCGCAGCGCGCGGGCGCGGCCATGCCCGCCGGCTGTATGAGGATCTGTTCGAGCAGGCGTCACGCGCGGGCCAGGCGATCGTCACCTGCGAAGTCAATGCCGAGCCACCCAATCCGGCTTCGGACGCCTTCCATGCCGCACTCGGCTTTGCGGAAGTGGGCGACGCGGTAATCCACGGCGGCAGGAAAGTCGTGCGGTATTATGCAAGACGGATCGCCGGCTGAACGGCGGGCGCCGTTCGCCCTACCAATTGCGGTTCAGCCAGGAGCGGGCCGGCTTTTCGATGATGTAGTAGCTGCACAGCGCGCAAGCGAACGCCGCCGTAAGCATCAACCACGGCGAACTGCCTTTTATGTCGACGAATTGATAAAAGGGCTGCTGCCAAAGATAGAGCGAATACGACCACAGCCCCAGCATCGTCATCGGCAGGGACGATAGAAACCCGGTCAGATACCGGCTGCCGAAGTCGAGCGAATTGACGGCGAGTGCCAGCAGCGGCACCGCGACCAGATAATGGATCGGGGTTGGCACGGCAGCCATGAAAAGGAGCACAGCCAGTACTGAGGCCGCCAGGGCGACATGTGGCCCCTTGAACAGCGCCGGCAGCCTGTCGTCGGCCTTGAGCAGGCATATCACCGCCGACAGCAGGATCGAGGCGATGTGCACGTCGGTGCGCCAATAGGTGCCCTCGTAGCCTATTGCGAGCACCCAGTAGGAGATGGCGCCGTTTGCCATGGCCAGCACCGACAATGCACCGAGCAACATGATGACCCGGGACCGCCCCGAGACGACGACGCTGATCAGCGCCAGGATGATATAGGCGTGCTCTTCGACGCAGAGCGACCAGATATGGTCGAGCGCGCCGGCGCGGGTGACGAGAATTCCGGCATAGTTGTAGGTGAACGTCAGCGCCGTCAGCGCCGCCTTCCACTTGAAGGCGATGAATGTGCCGGACAAGGCAACCATCGCGGCGACGACAAAAATCAGCAGTGCCGGGTAGATGCGGGAGAACCGGCGCTTGAAGAATTTCTTCAGCGGATAGTATTCGACAAACAGGATCTCGGCCATCAGCCGGCCGCTGAGCACGAAGAAGAATTCGACGCCCAGGACGCCGAGATTGATGCCGGGAACGGGGAAGAAATGGCCGATCAGCACCAGCGCGATCGACAGGCCGCGCCAGCCGTCGAGATAGGCAAGCCTGGTTCTTGCCGAGCTATCGGCCACAGGCCTGGACACGACAAGACGCGTCGCGGAGATGTCCGTCATGCCGGTCCCTTCATTGAACCTGCGAAAGGCGGGCGGAAGGCCGCATTCCTCCAGCTATATTGCAGCGCACCAGAGCTTTGTGCAAGTGCGAGATAACGACACGCCCGAAGTACAGGACGGACCGAAAAGGGGCTCTCACGTCCGTTACTCGAAACCAACGGTCGACAGTCTCAGGCGTTGGCGGCAGGCGCTGCGCGCCATGGCCAGCCTAACGGCAAATGGTACATCTCCATCTTGGCCGGCAGAGCAAAATGTACCGGCGATTTCCGCGGCACCGTGCGGCAGGCCTGCTCTTCCGCCATCCAATGCCTTGCCCGTTTGCCCAAATCGGCCGAATGTGCCGCGGACAGATCCACTGAACAGAGACAGTGCATGACCGGCTTCGTCCTTCCCCTGCCCGCAACCTCGTCGGTGGCCGTGGCCGGCTCGCCGGAGCGTTTTGCGGTGCGCCGGATCTTCTGCGTCGGCCGCAACTACGCCGCTCATGCCCGCGAGCTCGGCAATGACGAGCGCGACCCGCCCTTCTTCTTCACCAAGCCAGGCGACGCAGTGGTCGATGCGGCGGTCGGTTCGGGCACGATTATCCCCTACCCGCCGCTGACCCAAAACCTGCATCACGAAATCGAGCTGGTCGTCGCGATCGGCGGAGCCGGCTTCCGCATCCGGCGCGAGCGCGCGCTGGACCATGTCTGGGGCTACGGCGTCGGCGTCGACCTGACTCGCCGCGACCTTCAGGACGAGGCAAAAAAGGCGGCAAGGCCGTGGGACTGGTCGAAAGCCTTCGACCGTTCAGCGCCCTGCGGCCCGCTGGTTCCGGCGCAAAAATCCGGTCATCCCGACAAGGGCCGCATCTGGCTCGCGGTCGACGGCGAGATCAGGCAGGACGGCGACCTCGCCGAACTGATCTGGCCGGTTCCCGACATCGTCTCGATTTGCAGCGAGGCGCTAGAGCTTAAGCCCGGCGACCTGATCTTCACCGGAACACCGGCTGGCGTCGGCGCCGTCGGGCCGGGCGAAAAGATCACCGGTGGCGTCGACGGCATCGGCGAAATCGAACTGACCATCGGCCAACCGATCCGATGAGCGACATCGTCCTCCATAACTACTACCGCTCCTCGACCTCTTACCGGGTGCGGATCGCGCTGGAGATGAAGGGCCTGTCCTACGACTACGTGCCGCATCATTTGCGCCACGGCGAGCATCTCGAACCCGCCTACCTCGCGGTCAATCCGCAAGGGCTGGTGCCGGCACTGGTCCTGGGCGACGGCACGCTGCTGACGCAATCGCTGGCGATCATCGAATATCTCGACGAGACCACGCCTGAGCCACCGCTGCTGCCCACGGATGCGCCTGGCCGCGCCCGCGTCAGGATGCTGGCGCAGATGATCGCCTGCGACATCCATCCGGTGAACAATCTGCGCGTGCTGACCTCGCTGCGCACACTGTTCGGCGCCGGCGACCAGGATGTCGTCAACTGGTTCCGGCACTGGGTCAACGAAGGCTTCCAGCCGCTTGAAAAGATTCTGGCTTCCTCGCCCGAGACCAAGACATTCTGCCATGGCGACACGCCGGGGCTGGCCGACATCTGCCTGGTCGCACAGGTCACCAGCAATGCCCGCTTCGGCGTCGACATGACGCCCTACCCGACGATCTCGCGCATCAATGCCGCCTGCACGGCGCTGCCGGCGTTCCAGAAGGCCGCGCCTGAGAACCAGATCGATGCCGAATAGACCGCAAATCGCAGAAGTCATGAGGAACAGCCGATGAAAGCCGTCGTCTTCGAAAAATTCGGCGAGGCGCCGACGATCCAGACCGTGCCGGATCCGACGCCGGCGCCGGAAGGCGTCGTCATCAAGGTTGAGGCCACCGGCCTCTGCCGCAGCGACTGGCATGGCTGGATGGGGCACGACGACGGTATCCGCCTGCCGCATGTGCCTGGCCACGAGCTTGCCGGCGTCGTGGCCGCGGTGGGCAACCAGGTGACCCGCTGGAAGGGCGGCGAGCGCGTCACTGTGCCGTTTGCCGTCGGCTGCGGCCGCTGCTTCGAATGCACGTCGGGCAACCACCAGGTCTGCGAACATCAGTTCCAGCCCGGCTTCAGCGCCTGGGGTTCGTTCGCCGAATATGTCGCCATCGACCATGCCGACACCAATCTCGTACGCTTGCCCGACGAGATGGAATTCGCCACCGCCGCTAGCCTCGGCTGCCGCTTCGTCACCTCGTTCCGCGCCATCGTCGATCAGGGCCGGGTGACGCCCGGCGAATGGGTTGCCGTGCATGGCTGCGGCGGCGTCGGCCTGTCGGCGATCATGATCGCCAGCGCCATGGGCGCCAATGTCGTCGCCATCGACCTCACGGACGAGAAGCTGGACTTTGCCAAAAAGATCGGCGCGGTGGCGACGATCAACGCGGCAAAGACGCCGAACGTGGTCAAGGCGGTCAAGCAGATCACCAATGGCGGCGCGCATATGTCGATGGACGCGCTCGGCCACCCCACAACCTCTTTCAACTCGATCGCGAACCTGCGCCGTCGCGGCCGCCACGTGCAGGTCGGCCTGATGCTCGGCGACCATGCCAGGCCGCAGATACCGATGGACAAGGTGATCGCATTCGAGCTCGAAATCCGCGGCAGCCACGGCATGCAGGCGTTTCGCTACCAGGCGATGATGGAGATGATCCGTACCGGCAAGCTGAAACCCGAACTGCTGGTCGGCAAGAAGATCAGCCTCGAAGAGGCGCCGGCCGCATTGATGGCGATGGGCGGCTTCGAAGGCATAGGCATCGGCGTGGTGACCAGATTCTAGATCACGCCCTGAGCCTGGATCAGCGAAACGACGCACAGACCTCCCGCACGCAGGCTCGCAGCCAGCGTTGTGCCGGATCGGCATCGAGTCGCGGATGCCACAGCATCGAAATGGTGACCTCCTCGATATCGACCGGCAACGGGAAGCTGTACATGCCCGTGCGCGCGCCCAGCGTGTGCCGTTCGGGGACGCTGGCGATCAGATCGGAGGCGCGCGCCATGGCGAGCGTGGCCGAGAAGCTGGAAACCATGCACACGATCGTCCGCTGGAGACCGACCAGTTTCAAGGCCTCGTCGATCGGGCCCTTTTCGCGGCCACGCCGCGAAACGCTGATGTGGCGGCCGGCCGCATAGCGTTCCGCCGTCACCGGCCCCTCGCTCAGCTCATGGCCCGTTCGCACCGCACCGATGAAGCGGTCGCGAAACAGCGCCTGAATACGCATTTCGGGGCTGGTTTCCCCAGCGACGCCGATTTCGAGATCAACCGCCGCGTCACGCAACGACATGTCGTTCTTGTCGGATTTCGGCGCAAAACGCAGCCGCACGCCAGGTGCATCCGCTTCGACACGGGTCAGAAGACGCGGTGCGAACTCCTCGACGAAACTTTCGTTGGCGCGCAGCGTGAAGACCTTGTCGAGAGCAGAGAGGTCGAGGGGCTTGGCCGGGCGCAGCAGCGCTTCCGCATCCTGAACGACGCGGCCTACCTGTTGCTGCAATTCGAGCGCGCGCGGCGTCGCAACTAGGCCACGGCCGGCCCGGACCAACAATGGGTCGCCCGTCGCCTGGCGCAACCGCGCCAACGTCCGGCTCATCGCCGAGGGACTGAGGCACAGCCGCCCCGCCGCGCGCGCCACACTGCCCTCGGTCAGCAGCACATCGAGGGCGACAAGCAGATTGAGATCTGGTGACGACATGGAAGGACCGTAGCACAGCTCGGCCGCGATGTGGCGTTTCATGCACGAATAAGATGCAAATACTGCGCCTTCCGCCACATCATGCGAGGGAATAGCGTCCGACAGCTCCGGTTTGGGGGCTGCCGGCAAAGGAGTTCACGTTGGCATCGACCGCTGAGAAGACCTGGGACGAAGTTGCCCCGGTGAGCGCACGCTCGACCCGATGGGCATTGGCAAGCCTGTCGCTTTCAACGCTGCTGTCGTCGCTCGCCACCAGCATCGCCAGCGTCGGGCTGCCATCGCTGATGCAGGCATTCGGCGCATCGTTCCAGCTCGTGCAATGGGTCGTCCTGGCCTATCTGCTCGCCATCACCACCTTGATTGTCAGTACCGGGCGCCTCGCCGATATAGTCGGTCGCCGCCCGCTATTGCTCGGCGGCATCGCCCTGTTCACCTTCGCATCGGTGCTTTGCGGGCTCGCGCCGACGCTCTGGCTGCTGATTGCCGCACGGGCGGCACAGGGGCTCGGCGCGGCCGTCATGATGGCTCTGACGCTGGCCTTTTTCGCCGACGCGGTTCCCCGGGATAAAACCGGCAGCGCCATGGGCCTGCTCGGTGCCATGTCGGCGATCGGCACCACGCTTGGCCCCTCCCTTGGCGGACTGTTGA
Organism: Mesorhizobium sp. M0768; assembly: GCF_040320195.1. NCBI lineage: Bacteria > Pseudomonadati > Pseudomonadota > Alphaproteobacteria > Hyphomicrobiales > Phyllobacteriaceae > Mesorhizobium > Mesorhizobium sp. M0768. Next base: position 359,138 of record NZ_JAMYPD010000001.1, read on the forward strand.
TCGCCGGCCTCGGCTGGCGCGCGATCTTCCTCATCAATCTGCCGTTGGGGGTGCTGGCCTTTGCGCTTGCCTGGCGCTTCCTGCCGGCCGGAAAAAAGACGCCAGGTCGGCGCGGTTTCGACGGCATCGGCACGGCCTTGCTCGCGCTGACGCTAGCCGCCTATGCGCTCGCCATGACCCTTGGGCGTGGCAGTTTTGGTTCTCTCAATGTCGGCTTGCTGATTGCTGCCACCGTGGCTGGTCTGCTGTTTGTCATTGCGCAGACAAGGGTCCAGAACCCCTTGATCCAGCCTGCGAGGTTCCGCGACCAGGCGTTGAACGCAAGCCTCGCCATGAACCTGATCGTCGCCACGGTGATGATGGCGACGCTGGTGGTCGCACCATTCTATCTGTCGCGCGCGCTTGGGCTGGACGCAGCCATGGTCGGGCTGGTTCTGTCGACCGGCCCTCTGGTTACCGCATTGGCGGCGCTGCCGGCCGGCCGCCTGGTCGATCGTTTCGGGGCGAACCGGATGATGATCGTCGGCCTGTTCGATCTCGCTATTGGCACCTTTGCTCTGTCGCGGGCGGAATTCGGCATTGCCGGCTATGTCGCACCAATCATCATCGTCTGCACCGGCTACAGCCTGTTTCAGACCTCCAACAATTCGGCCGTGATGACGGGCGTCGCATCCGACCAGCGTGGCGTCGTCTCCGGCCTGCTCAATCTGTCGCGCAATCTCGGCCTGATCACCGGTGCGTCGGTGATGGGCGCGGTGTTCGCCTTCGCATCGGCTGGGGAAGGCACTGGCTTGGCAGTGTTGGCACCTGCGGCAGCGGCACGAGGGATGCAGGTCACTTTCCAGGTGGCGACGGGCCTGGTGCTGATGGCGCTGATCCTTGCGGTATTTTCAGCGCGCGCCACTGCCGGGCGAACTGATATCGTTGCCAAGCATCCTTGAGGATTCCACCCGGTTCGCATGCAACTCCGGCAGCCGGCGCACCTATCTCGCATATCTCTTGGCACCGACGACGCAAAGCACGACGCCGGCGGTGACGGCGATCATGGCGGGACAGACCTGCTCATGCAGCAGCGCTGCCGCCAGCCCAAGGCCGAAGAAGGGCTGCAGCAGTTGCAACTGCCCGACCGCGGCGATGCCGCCTTGCGCCAGGCCGCGATACCAGAACACGAAACCGATCAGCATGCTGAACAGCGAGACATAGGCCAGACCAATCCATGCGCCCCTGCCGGCACTTTCGAGCGACGGCGGCATGGTGATGAACGTCAGCGCCAGCATGAGGGGCAGCGACAGCACCAGCGCCCACGAAATCACCTGCCAACCGCCGAGTTTGCGCGACAGCGCCGCTCCTTCGGCATAGCCCAATCCGCACACGATGATGGCGGCCAGCATCAAGATGTCGCCGAGCGGCGAGACCGACAGGCCTTGCGTGACTGCGAAACCGGCGACAAGGGCGCTGCCGAGGCACGAGAACAGCCAGAACGCCGGCTTCGGGCGATCGCCGCCTCGAACCACACCGAAGATCGCGGTCGCCAACGGCAACAGGCCGACGAAAATGATGGAGTGAGCCGACGTGATGTGCTTGAGCGCCAGCGCCGTCAGCAGGGGAAAGCCGACCACGACGCCAAGCGCCACGATCGCCAGCGGGAACAGATCTCGCCGCTCCGGGCGCTTCTGACGAAAAACGAGCAGCAGCGCCAGGCCGAGGATGCCCGCCGAAGCCGCACGGGCGACCGTTACGAACACCGGATCGAAATCCATCACCGCCACGCGCGTCGCCGGAAGCGAACCGCTGAAGATCAGCACGCCTATGAACCCGTTGACCCAGCCACTCGCCGCCCAACTACTCGCCGCCTTGTCCATCGATGCCCCGCTGATTTCGCCCTCTATCGGGCCGGGCGTCTGGCTCCGCCAGAGACAATCAGGTACAGTTTGACAAAACCGTCATGGTAGGGCGAGCAGTACGGATGGATGAGCAGACGACAACAGATGAGGGCAGCCGGACGCTTGTCGAAAGCGTCATGGCGACGATCAGGCACAGGATCGCCGCGCGCAGCCTGACACCGGGAACGCGGCTGCCTTCGATCCGGGCGTTTGCGAAGGCCATGCAGGTTTCCAAATCCACCGTGGTCGAAGCCTATGAGCGTCTTGCGGCGGAAGGCATGATCCGCTCGCGGCCGGGCTCGGGTTTCTATGCCGCCGGACCGTTGGCTCCGTTGTCGCTGGCCGAGATCGGCCCCAGGCTTGACCGTGCCGTCGACCCGCTGTGGGTCTCGCGCCAATCGCTGGAAGCCGGCGACGGCGTCCTGAAACCGGGTTGCGGCTGGCTGCCGGCAACATGGATGCCCGAGGCTGGATTGCGCCGGGCACTGCGGACGACGGCCCGCGCCGACGACGCCGCGCTAACGGACTACGGCACGCCGCTCGGCTTGCCGGCGCTACGCCATCTGCTGGCGCGGCGCATGGCCGAGCACGGTATCGAAGCCTCCCCGGACCAGATCATGCTGACGGAATCGGGCACTCAGGCGATCGACCTGCTGTGCCGGTTCCTGCTCGAACCGGGTGACACGGTGTTGGTCGACGATCCCTGCTACTTCAACTTCCATGCCCTGTTGCGCGCCCATCGGGCCAAGGTGATCAGCGTCCCCTACACGCGCTCGGGTCCGGACATCGAGCTGTTCGCGCAAGCGCTGAACGAGCATCGGCCGCGCCTCTACATCACCAATTCGGCGCTCCACAATCCGACCGGCGCGATATTGTCGCCGGTCGTTGCCCATCGGCTGCTGAAGCTCACCGACCCGTCGGGGCTGACGATCATCGAGGACGATATCTTCGCCGATTTCGAACACACACCGGCGCCCAGGTTGACGGCCTTCGACGGCCTCAGCCGGGTCATCCATATCGGAAGCTTTTCCAAGACGCTGTCGGCATCGGTGCGCTGCGGCTTCATCGCCGCTCCTCGCGACTGGATGGAAGGTTTGACCGATCTCAAGATCGCCACATCCTTTGGCAGCGGGCGACTTGCATCCGAACTGGTGCTGACGCTGCTGAAGGACGGCCTCTATCGCAAGCACGTCGATCTGCTGCGCGCGCGGCTCTCGCGCGCCATGGAAGAAACCGGCACCCGGCTCAGGGCAATCGGCATCGTGCCGTGGATAGATCAGCCGGCCGGCATGTTTCTATGGTGCAGGCTGCCGGAGGGAATAGATGCCGCGGACGTCGCCCGTCACGCTTTGTCGGCCAACGTCGTGCTTGCGCCCGGCAATGCGTTCAGCCTGTCCCGGTCGGCCAGCCGTTTCATGCGCTTCAACGTCGCGCAGTCCGGAGATGACCGGATTTTCAGGGCGCTTGAACAGGCGATGTCGCGTTGATTCGCGCTGCCGGAAGCCTGCTGGCCTGAGGCTGTGCTCTCAGGCCCCTGCCCGCTTGCGGCGTGCGTAAAGCATGACGAGCGTCTCGGCGGTCAGCGCCGGCCTCTGCTCGCCTTCGATCTCGACCGTATTGGCGGCCTTCATCAGATATTGCCCCGGACCTTTGTCTTCCATCGACAACAGCGTGGTGCGCAGCCTGATACGCGAGCCGACCCTGACCGGCGCCACGAAGCGCACTTTGTCGAAACCGTAATTGAACGCGGCCTGCGTGTTTTCGGGTACGATCCCCATCTCGAGCGCCAGCGCGCCGATGATCGACAGGGTCAGATAGCCATGCGCGATCGTGGTGCGGAACGGGCTTTGCCGCTTCGCCCGCTCGGGATCGACATGGATCCATTGATGATCGCCCGTGCATTCGGCAAACTGGTCGATGCGGTGCTGATCGACCAGCGTCCAGTCCGAAACGCCCAACTCCTGCCCGGCCATCGCCCTAAGTTGCTCGAAGGTCGGCGGCGTCCTCGGCCGTATCTGCGTCATTCCTGCTTTCCCGATCGCTTGCCTGTTCCGGACCACGACGGGCCGCCCCTGTCAATTCGCCAATGCGATTCCAGCGCATAATCTTCGGCCCGCGAACCGCCAGTCTTCGCCGCCAGCAAGTGTGCTGCCGGGGAAGAGCTACCTCTTGTCGTGGCCGGCGCGGATCTCCTCCATCGCCTCCTTGATGCGGCTGCGCAGGATTTCGATCGATTCGGTGCCGGACGCCCTCGCCAGTTCGGCCATCTCGCCGGCATTCTTCAGCGCGGTCTCGAAGGATTTCCTGGCGAACGCCGCCTGCTTCTGCATCATTTCCTGCGGATTGCCGGGCGCTCTGTAGCTTTGTGCCATGTCGGTGATTTCGCGCAGCGTGTCCTGCAGCATCTCGCGTTGCCTTGACAACAGCGCCGAGGCTCCAGCGGCGCTCGCCCGTGCCGACTTCTCCAGCGCTTCCAGGTTCTTAGCGTGGTGGGCGAGGATCGCCTCGACATCGACATTCGGCAGCTTCAGGTCGCGGCCGAATTTGCCGAACATGTCGATGAAGGACTCGGACTCCGGTCGTTTTGCCATGCTGGTTCTCTCCCCCTGTTGCCGTGAACCCCGCCAATGCACGGAAGATAGTGCAGCGAAGCTCAGCGGTCCATTCGGACGAGTCAGCCGACAAGAAACAGCCGTTCGGCAGTGTAGAGCACGAGCCCGGCAAGGCCACCGATGATCATGCCGTTGAAGCGGATATATTGCAGGTCCTTGCCGATGTTCATTTCGATAAGCCTTGTCAGTTGCGCGAGGTCCCAGCGCTTGACCTGGTCGGCGATGAACTTCGACACGCCGCTCTTCTGGCTTTCGACGAAGGACGCCAGCGCCACGATGAACCCCTGGTTCATGTCGGCCCTGATCTGCGCGTCGTCGGCAAGATGGCGGCCGACCTCGACGAACATGGTGGCGAGATGGTCGCGGATCATCGAATTCGGCGCCTTGGCGTCCTGTTCGATGAACAGCCGCAGGCTGTCCCACATATCGCCGGCCAGCGCGCTGAGCTCCGGCCGGGCAAGGAAATCGCGCTTCAGCTTTTCGGCGCGCCTGGCATATTGTTTGGATGTCCTCAACCGCTTGACGAAGGTTTCGACGAAAAGGTCGAATTCGGCTCGCATCGGATGGTGCGGATCGGCCCGCACCTCATCGAGCAGCGAGTCGGCCGACGCAATGATCTTCTTCAACAGATAGGCGTCGGCGCGAAACAGGTTGAACAGCGACGGCAGTTCCTCGCGGATCTTCTCGCGCATCGTCGCCAGCGCCTGCTCGTCGCTCAGGAAGCGGCCGACCACCTTGGTGAACTCGTCGAATAATTTCTGGTGGCGGCGATCGTCAGTCAGCGCCGACAGCAGCTCGGCGGCGAGCGGCGCCAGCGGCACCTTTTCGATCTGCTCCAGCATACGGCTGGTGACGAAGCCGCGCAGTCCGGATTGCTCGACCGCCGCCAGCGTCTGCGGCACCAGCCGGCCGACGAAGCGCGACAAATCGGCGGCGCGGTTCGGGTCGGCCAGCCAGTCCGCGACCAGCGCGGAAAAATCGACCTCGGCGAGCTTTTCGCGCACCGGTTCCGGCGCCAGGAAATTCACCTCGATGAAGCGGCCGAGATTGTCGGCGATGCGATTCTGGTTTTCCGGGATGATGGCCGTATGCGGGATCGGCAGGCCAAGTGGCCGCCGAAACAGTGCCACCACCGCATACCAGTCCGCCAGGCCGCCGATCGTCGCCGCCTCGGCGAAAGCGGCGACGAAGCCCAACCACGCATGCCGGCTCTCGAGCGATTTCGCCACCGCAAAGACCAGCACGCAAAACGCAAGTGCTGCGGCGGCGACGAACTTGGTGCGCCTGAGCGCCGAAAGCTTGGCATCGGCGTCGAACCGGACGGACGCGACGGATGCAAATGCCGGGGCTGGTCGTGACATGATGGGCCGCTCCTGATCGTGTATGCGAACTTATCTAGTGTCGCCTGCCCCAGAAAGCGCGCCGCTGGTTCCGGTGCGCGCAATCGTGCACGCAAACTTGACGCCGGAATTCATCTATTATGCAGCGCCAGTCTGGAATTGTTCCAAACTATAGGCCATATTGACGCCAACCACTGTTATGTGAGGACACAATGCGGCTTACCCGTCAGACCAACTACGCCATGCGCATTCTGATGTATTGCGCCGCCAACACCGAGCGGTTGAGCCGCATCCCCGAGATCGCCGCCGCCTATTCGGTATCGGAACTTTTCCTGTTCAAGATCCTGCAGCCGCTGGTCGAAAACGGCCTGATCGAAACGGTGCGCGGCAGGAATGGCGGCGTCAGGCTCGGCCGCGCGGCCGAATCAATCAGCCTGTTCGATGTCGTACGGGTAACGGAGGAAAGCTTTGCCATGGCCGAGTGCTTCGAGAACGACGCCGCCGAATGTCCGCTGGTTGACAGCTGCGCGCTGAATTCGGCATTGCGCGAAGCGCTCAACGCCTTCTTCGCCGTGCTGTCGCGCTACACGATCGCCGATCTGGTGGCGGCGCGCCCGAATGTGCGGCACCTGCTCGGCATCGACATGCTGGTGCAAAGGGCGCCGGCCGCCTGATTTCTGGTCGCATCTCAGTTGGTGAGGTCTGTTGAGATTCAGGTCAGGCCGAGCCGAAAATGGTGGGTTCCGAGAACCGGAACGGAGCGTACGTTTGGGTACGTGAGTACCGGCCTGCGCCGGCCATAGCCTTAACTGCCGCACCTCTCATGAATGCTTCGGCCGGCGAAGGCCGGAAGCGCAGGAAACCGCCATTTGCAGGCCGGCATCACCTGAATATCAACAGACCGACTGCGGCAATACGAACGGCATGTTTGCCGCCGGCAACACGCCGACCTTCAGCCGGCAATCGAAGACCTTTTCGATCAGCTCGTCGCTGAGCACCTGTTGCGGCGAACCTGTAGCGGCGAGCCTGCCGCGATGCATGACGAAAATCCGGTCGGCATACATTGCCGTCAAATTGAGGTCGTGCAGGATGGCGAACACGCCGCCTCCCCGTCTGGCGAAATCACGCGCGATGTCCATGATGATCAGCTGGTGCTTGATGTCGAGGCTGGACACCGGCTCGTCGAGGAACAAATAGCGCGGCTTGCCGTCGAGCACCGGCGCCCACACCTGGCAGAGCACGCGGGCAAGCTGTACGCGCTGCTGTTCGCCGCCGGACAGCTCCTGGTAGAAACGGCCGGCAAAACCGTCGAGGTCGACGCGAGCCAGCGCCCGTTCGGGCAGGCGCTGGTCCTCGCCGGGCAGCGCGCCGGAACGCCCGCCGACCAGGCCCAGCCTGACGATCTCACGCACGGTGAACGGGAAGGACAGCGTCGTCGCCTGCGGCAGCACGGCGCGCAGCGTCGCCGCTTCGATCGGCTTCATCGCCGATAGATTGCGGCCGTTGACGGTGACCTCTCCCGAATAGCCAAGATCGCCGGACAGTGCTCTGAGGAAGGTCGTCTTGCCCGAACCGTTGGGGCCGACGATGGCCGCGACTTCGCCCGGCCGCGCCTCGAAATCGACGTTGGCGACGATGCGCTTGCCGCCAATCGCCACCGAGACATCGCGCGCTTTGATCATAGGCAAACTCTCACAAGTCGATGACGCCGCGCTTGCGCAGCAGGATCCACAGGAAGAACGGCGCACCGGCGACCGCGGTGACGATGCCGATCGGCAATTCGGCCGGCGCGACGATGGTGCGGGCGACGGCGTCGGCCAAAAGCAGCAGCGCCGCACCAAGCAGGGCCGATGCCGGCAGCAGGTAACGGTTATCGGGGCCGATCAGCAGACGCAGCAGATGCGGCACGACGATGCCGACGAAACCGATGCCGCCGCTGACGGCGACCGACGCGCCGACCGCTGCCGAGACGCCGACAATCGCGGTGTATTTCAGCCGCTGAACCGGAATGCCGAGATGGCCGGCCGTGGCCTCGCCGAGCGCCAGCGCGTTGAGGCCGCGCGCCAGGAACGGCATTGCCGCCAGCGCCAGCACGATGACCGGCCCGACCGAGCCGATCTTCTGCCAGGTTGCGCCGCCCAGCGAACCGAGCTGCCAGAAGGTCAGGTCGCGCAATTGCCGGTCGTCGGCCATGAAGATCAGGATGCCGGTCAGCGCCATGGCAAGCGCCGCCAGCGCGATGCCGGCGAGCAGCATGGTGGCGACCGAGGTCCGGCCTTGCCGTGTCGCGACCTGATAGAGCAGCAATGTCGTCGCCAGCCCGCCGCAGAACGCAGCCAGCGGCAAAGCCATCGTGCCGAGCACCGAAGTCAGCGGCGCCAGCATGGTCGAGCCAAGCACGATGACGGCGACCGCACCGAGGCTCGATCCGGCCGAAACGCCGATCAGGCCGGGGTCGGCCAGCGGATTGCGGAACAACCCCTGCATGACGGCACCGGAGACTGCAAGCGATGCGCCGATCAGCACGCCCAGAACAACGCGCGGCAGACGGATGTCATGGATGATCAGGCGGTCGCGGGCGCTCAATGCCGCGTCGCCGGGCAACGCGCCGAACAGCCAATCATGCATGACGCCGATGGCCGAGGCATCGGATGCGCCGGAGGTCAGCGACAACAGCACGGCGATAGCCAGCCCGACGCAGAGCAGCACGATGACGAGGCGGGCGCGCCGCGAACGATCACCCTCGGCTGCCGTCGCCATGATGCCCGCCGCACCGGCGATCGAATGATCGGCCATCGCGCTCAATCCGTGACCTGGCCGCCATAGAGCGAGACGGCGAGGTCGTGGATGGCGTCGGCCGTGCGCGGGCCGAAGCCGAGCAGGTAGCCGCCGTCCATGCGGATCAGCCTGCGGGCGGCACCCGCCGGCGTCGAAGCCACGGCAGGGTTCGAAAACAATTCGTCATCCGCGGTGGCCGGTCCGGCATTGTTCATCATCAGGATCACGTCGGGCCTGGCGGTGATGACTGCCTCGTCCGACAATTGCTTGTAGCCGGCAAAGCCGTCGATGGCGTTGATGCCGCCCGAAAGCTTGATGATGCCGTCGGCGGCGGTGTCGCTGCCGGCGGCAAGCAGCTTGCCGCCCTGCATCGACAGCACGAACAGGATGCGCTTGCGATCCTTGATCGAGGCGGTCTGCTTTTCGGCTACCTTCAGCTTGGCGCCTATCTGGGCCGCCAGCGCATCGGCCTTGGCCTCGGTGCCGAGCGCCTTGCCGACGATGTGGATCTTTTCGAGAATGCCTTGATTGTCATAGCGCTCGGGCACCTCGATGAACGGGATGCTCGATTTCTTCAGCACGTCGACGGCTTCCTTCGGTCCGCTGCCGTGCAGCGCCAGTATGCCCGACGGATTGACCGACAGCACACCCTCCGGCGACAGCTGGCGCATGTAGCCGACATCCGGCAGTTCCACCGCCGCTTGCGGATATCGGCTGGTCGAATCGCGTGCGACAAGGCGATCCTGTTCACCGAGCGCGTAGACGATCTCCGTGATCGAGCAGCCGATGGCCACGATCCTCGAGCGATCGGCGAAAGTCGCGATGCCCTCAGCGGTTTGAGCCGTTATCAGCGCGGCGAAGGCCAGGAAAACGGCGGCCGCAGGACCAAGCGCCGACCTGGAGACCGATGCCAGCCTGGAGACAAGAACCATCGTCGTTTTCCTCAGGCTGCGGTCGGGCTTGGGATACGCGGCAGGTTTTCGGCCAGAAAGCGCCAGTCGTCGCGCTCGCTTTCGCCTTCATGCCGCTTACCGAAGAACTGGATGATCATCTTGCCGTCGGCGCCATAGACTTCGAGCGACGTGACATGGCCGTCCCTGGTCGGCTTGCGCACGGCCCAGACCTCATCGATGTGGTCGGTCCGCAGGTGCAGATGAAAGGTCTCGTCGAGCACGTTGAGCCATGGTCCCATCGGCTTGATCGAGGCGACGGGGCCGGAATGGATCTGGATGCAGCCGCGATTGCCGACAAAGCACATGATCGGCATGGCGCCGGCAGCGGCGTGGTTGAACATGGCGTTCACTGCATCCTTGTCGACCAGCCAGGCGTAGTCCTGGCCGACCATGCGCACCGCCTGTCGGCGGCTGATCTTCAGTGTCTTCAGCATGCCGAAGAACTGGTGCACGTCGGTCAGCCGGCTCCAGCGGTCGCGCAGATCGTCGATGCTCGCCGAATTGTCCGCAGTCTCGGTCTCGTCAGCCGTGCCCGCTGAAATCGCCACCGTCGGCTCCTGGTTCGGCGATTCCAGCCCGGCCACCAGTTTCTGATAGGCGTAGAGGTTGGAGGCTGGCCTGAGATGCACCTTGTGTACCGCCTCGCCTGCGGTGTCGAAGAACTGCAGGCTGCGGCGGATGTCGGCGCCATCGCGCTTTTCCACGGCAAAGCCGTGCGCCCAGACTTTTGGGAAAATACGCAGGTCGATATTTTCGCCGAGCACCATGGCATTGTGATTACCGGTGACAACCTTGTCGTAGACGCCGATCTTCTCGTGCACCGCGCTTTCGTTGCGGGTCAGCGCCATCACCTCACCGACAGCTTCGAGGCCAGTCAAAAGGTCGTTGACACGCGGCTCGACGCGCACGACGCCGTCGCCGCAATGCGCGGCGACCAGTTCGGCCTCCGAAATACCGAGCTGGGCGGCGAGGTCGCGCTCGCGCATTTTCGGATTGTCTGCCCGTGCCCGCCGGATCTCGTGCGGGGCGGGTTTTACGCGCTGGTCCATTTCTGCCACCTACTTGTTGAGGATGAGCTTGCCCTGCCGGGTGATCTTCAGCCGGTACAGCGCACCATGATGCTCGATGCCGATCTCGTGCTCGCCCTGGAACAGCGTGTTGCTGGACAGCGTTCTCACGGCCGATTGGACCCGGTCGAAACGGACGGAATTTTCGTCGGAACGGCGGACGCGATAGCGAAAGTCGCTGGGATTGTGCGTGTTCATTGGTTCGATCCCTTTCCTGTGCCGGGCATCTGGCGCGGCGCCTGCGTGAAATGCCGATTCAATTCTTGACTCGAATGATCATGTTATCTAGCAGTGCAATACCGGAGTAAATGAGTCAACATTTAAGACGCCGGACGCGATGAAAAATGCCAGCGAGCCCCAAGCCAGCCAGCATCGAACATGGATTCTTGGAGTTGCAGCATGGGGTTGGCGAATTGGGGACGGCTGGCGGGCAGCGGCCTGACACATTGTTCTATGACAAGCAAAATGGCCGCGTTGCTGGCCGGCGCGGCGGCGATCCCGCTGCTCGCCACACCGGCCGGCGCCCAGCAGGCCGCCCAAGCGGCAGCCGACCAGCAGCAGACTGACCCGTCTCAACAGCCCGAAAAGGTAAAGCCGGCCCCGGCGGGTACCACACTGCTCGACAAGATCCTGATCCTCAGCCGTACCGGCGAGACGGCGATCGAGTCGCTTGCTTCAGCCAGCCATGTCGACGAGGAACAGCTCGAGCGCCGCATGGCGACGACGCCCAACGAAATGCTGTTCGGTGTGCCGGGTGTCGCCGTCCAGGCCGACGCAAGGCGTGTCAGTTCCAGCATCAACATCCGCGGCCTGCAGGACTTCGGCCGCGTCTCCGTCATCGTCGACGGCGCCCGCCAGAATTTCCAGCGCTCGGATCATGGCACGCAATCGACCTTCTACATCGATCCCGAATTGATCAAATCCGTCGATGTGATCCGCGGTCCGGTCGCCAACACCTATGGCTCCGGGGCGATCGGCGGCGTCGTATTTTTCGACACCAAGGATGCGCAGGATTTCCTCAAGCCCGACGAGACCTGGGCGGCATCCGCGACCGGGCGCTACGAAACCAACGGCGAAGGCTGGACCACCAGCGCCACCGGCGCCTATCGGATCAACGAGAACTGGGACGTGCTTGGCAATATCGTCTACCGCGACTATGACGACTACGAGCATGGCGGCGGCGACACTGTAGCGGGCACCGGCTTCGACGTCTTGAGCGGCCTCCTCAAGACGACCATCCGCCCCAGCGAAAACAGCGAGCTGAAGCTGGGCTGGATCGGCTCGAACGACGGATGGACCGAGACCAGCGGCAGCGCGCCGGTGAACGACGCCGACCTGAAGGCGAATACCTTCACGGCCCGCTACAACATCACCGACCAAGACAAGAGCTGGCTCGACCTCCACATCAACGCATCCTACAACAAGACCAAGCTCGATCTGACGACCCTTGTCGCGCAAAACCGGTTTGATCCGGTCACCGGTCTGCCCGTGGTTTTGCCGGCGGGTTCGAAATCGACGTTCGACATCGGCACCTCCGGCATCGACATTTGGAACACGTCGAGATTCGAGGCCGTCGGCATTGCGCATGAGCTGACCTATGGCGGCGACTGGGTTGGCGACGATGTCGAGACAGGCGGCACGGCGGGCGGCGACAGCTTCTATACGCCCTCGGGCAACAGGAACGTCTCCGGCGCTTACGTTCAGGACAAGCTCACCTGGGACTGGCTCGAGATCATCGCCGGGCTGCGCTACGACAGCTACAAGCTTGACAGCGATGTCGGCGAAACCTCTGGCGACCGGCTGTCGCCACGCATCACAGTGGGCATTTCGCCCTTCGAGAGCGCCAGCCTTTCCGGGCTGCAATTCTACGGCACCTACGCTGAAGGCTATCGTTCTCCGTCGCTGTCGGAGACCCTGATCAGCGGCAACCATCCAGCCGGCGTCAGCTTCCCGTTCCTCCCCAATCCCAATCTCAAGCCCGAAACCGGCAAGACCGTGGAGTTTGGCGTCAATTACAGCACCAACGGCGTCATCGAGGCTGATGACGCGCTGCGGCTGAAGGCGGCCTATTTCAACAACAACGTCGACGACTACATTGATGGCGTAACGCTATCACCGTTCGACCCGACCAGCGGCTGCCCGTTCGGCCCGGGCATCCCGATCTGCTTCCAGTATCAGAACTTCGCCAAGGCCAAGATCCACGGTTTCGAGATGGAGGGCGTCTATGATGCCGCCTGGGGCTTTGCCGGGCTTTCGGCGTCGTTCACCGACGGCCATACGATTTCCTATGAAGGCGAACGGGCGGACCTTGTCACCGTCCCTTCCTCCCAGGTCACCGGGCAACTCGGCTTTCGCTTCCTCGAGGACAGGCTGACCGTCGGCGGCGAGGTGCAATACAACGGCAAGCCGCAGGGCAACGCCGTCGCCAAGGACTACACGCTGGTTAATGCCTTCGCCAGCTACCAGGCAACCGACAATTTCAAGGTCGATTTCCGCGCCGACAATCTGTTCGACGTCAAATACGCCAACCCGCTGAACGCATCAACCACCAGTGTTGTCTACGAGCCAGGCGTCACCCTGAAGCTGGCGGCGACCATGAGGTTTGGAGGCTGAGACAATGAAAGGCATGACGGCATCCCTTCGTCTGTTCGCCGCAGTGCTGGCAATATTGCTTGCGGCGGCTCCAGCGTGGACACAACAGCAAGCACCGGCGCTGATCCTCGAGCTCAACGGCGCGCAGCCCTCCGACAAGGGCTGCCGCCTGACCTTCGTGGTCACCAACAATCTCGGCGCCGACCTTTCCAAGGCGGCATTCGAGATCGCATTGTTCAACGAGGCCGGCGTCGTCGAGCGGCTGACCGTGCTCGACTTCAAGGAGCTGCCGGCAGGCAAGACCAAGGTGACGCGTTTCGATCTTGCCGGCACGGATTGCGGCAAGGTCAGCCGCGTGTTGATCAACAGCGCCACGGAATGCGCCGGCGCCGAGCCGAATGCCTGCATGCGCGGGCTGACGACGCAGACCAGGACCGGCATCGCCTTCGGGGTCTGAATTTTGGGACCGGAACCCGCATTCGCGCGAAACGCCGTGGCGTGGCCACTAGCCGGTTTCCTGCCGCCGGAGCCGGACGATCCGGACTTCGCCATCCCGCGCGAGGCGCTGCGTGTTTCGCTGCGCGACAGGCCGGAAGACAGTTACATCGCCGATGCCGACGGCGACTTGCCGACGGTGCCTGCGGAGCCATTGCGGCAGGCACGACAGACGCGGCGGCGCCGCAACTGGACGGTGGCGATCGCCTGCTCTTGCGCATTCCACGTAGCCGTGGCGCTGGCCTTTCTCACGCTGCCGGACGATCGGCCAAGCATCGAAGGTGCCGACCAGCAAGGCGAAATGCTGCTCGGCGCCGACCCGCAGCAGGCGGCCGGCGATGTCGGAGACGATCCGGAAGTGGCCAACGTGACGATGGTGACCACGCTGGACGCCAAGCCGGTCGAAACGGTCGAGGCGCAGGCGACCGCGGCAGAGGAGACGCTCCAGCCGGTCACCGATGCGGCGGAGACATCGGACAAAGAAGTGGTTGAGCCGGTCAACGAGGCCGCCACGGAAATCGCTGTGCCTGCCGATCGCACCGAGCCCGCACCTGCCCAACCCGTCCAGCCGGCGCGCCAGGACCCATCGCCCGACGTTCTTGCGACCGACAGGCTGGTGCCTGCCGACGACAATGCCGTGCCGCCGCCAGTCAGCGCCGCAGAAACGGCCGAGCCTGCCAAGACAAGCGCACCGGCACCAACCGACCCGGCGCCGGCGGAAACGGTTCAGACGACCGAGACAGTCGGCGCGGCCGAAGAACCGAAGCCGGACAGGCCGGAGCCCAAGCGGCCGAAGAAGGCAACCGCAAAGGACAAGCCGGTCAAAAAAGCCGAACCGGCTGAAACCGAAAAGCCGCCCCTGCGCAAGAAGGCGGGCAAGGCTGCGGCCAAAGCCGACACCAAGAAGAAAAAAGCCGGCTCCGGCGGCCGTGACGAAACGGATGTCGCGCGCGGCATGGCCGACGGCAGGAAGGACGGCAAGATCCTGACCGCCAGCAGAGGCGGCAAATCAGGCATCGGCAATGCAGCCGTCACGAACTATCCCGGCAAGATCAGATCAAAACTGGTGCGGGCCTTCAATTCGACACGCACACGCGCCACCGGCACAGCAACCGTTGCCTTTACCGTCGGCTCGAACGGCAGCGTCCGGTCGGCTAGGCTGACGGGCAGTTCGGGTGTTGCCGCGCTGGACAAAGCCGCACTCGACGCAGTCCGCCGGGCTTCTCCGTTTCCTCCCATTCCGGAAGGAGCCGGTCGCTCGGCCTGGCAGTTCGAAGTTCCGCTCGCTATCAGGTAACGATCGTCCTCATGTGGATACCAAAGTCGGCGCCGCCCCTGCCCCGCGATACGCGAACCCTGGCGAAACCTACGCAGCGGCCAGCAGGCTGGCATTGCCGCCCGCCGCCGTGGTGTCGACGCAGACGGCGCGCTCGTGGGCGTAAGCGGCCGGATAATAGACTTCGCTGACCAGCGGCACGATCGGGCCGGCGCGCTCGGCGATGACCTTGCGCACGATGCGCGCGGCCTCGGGCGTGCCGGAAAAGGCAACGACATCGACGCGCAGCGAGCGCGCTTCGACCGGGTCCGGCCGGCCGTCGATCGCCGCCAGCGGCAGGCCCTTGCCGGTCAGCGCCGATAGCGCCGCCGGCGCGCCGGGGGCGACGGCGAGCACGGCATTGCCGGCGGCCAGCGCCTGGATCGTCTGCGCAAGCAGCGTATCCGCGTCGGGACCGAGGCACAGCACGCGCCCGCGCGGCGACAGCGACAGCGTGTTGGCCTCGCCGGTCGGCCCGGGCAGGTCGACCTGGCCGAAATCGATGGCGGCGGCGGTGCCGATGGCGGCGGCACCCTTGCCGCGCAGATGTTTCCTCAGGATGGCGACACGATCCGGACGCGTCGACCAGCCGCCAAGCGCCGGGTCCGGCAGATTGTCGGCGAGCTCGGTCGCAGTCACCTTGCGGCCTTCGGCAAGATGGGTGCCGGCCTCCGGTCCCTTGCGGAAGCGTCGAAGATAATGTGGGCCGCCGGCCTTCGGCCCGGTGCCGGAAAGGCTCTCGCCGCCGAACGGCTGCGCGCCGACGACGGCGCCGATCTGGTTGCGGTTGACGTAGATGTTGCCGGCATGGATGCCATCGACGAAATGCTGGGCGCGGCCTTCGATGCGGGTGTGCAGGCCGAAGGTCAGGCCATAGCCCTTGCGGTTGATCGCCGCGATCACCGCATCAATCTCGTCGGCATCGAAGGTGGCGACATGCAGCACCGGCCCGAACACCTCGCGCTCCAACTCCTCGATGCCCTTGACCCGAAAGACGTGCGGCGCAACGAAGCGGCCGTCCTTCGGCGCTTCGAGCTTGGCGATCAGCCGGCCCTGCAGGCCCATTTTGGTGCAATAGTCACGGATCGACGCTTGCGCCTCGTCATCGATGACCGGACCGACATCGGTCGATATCCGCCACGGGTCGCCGAGGCTGAGCGCTTCCATCGCGCCTTTCAGCATCTCAAGCATCTTCTTCTCGACGTCCTTCTGCACGTAGAGAATGCGCAATGCCGAGCAGCGCTGGCCGGCACTCTGGAAGGCGGAGGCCAGGATGTCGCGCACCGCCTGTTCGGGCAGCGCAGTGGAATCGACAATCATGGCGTTCAGGCCGCCGGTCTCGGCGATCAGCATGGCGTCGGGCGCGGCGGTGTCGGCGAGCTGCTTTTCGATCAGCTTGGCGACCTCGGTCGAGCCGGTGAAGCAGACGCCGGCAATGCGCGGGTCAGCGGTCAGCGGGCCGCCGACCGAGGGGCCGTCGCCGGGCAGAAGCTGGATGACATCCTCCGGCACGCCGGCCTCGCGCAGCAACTGGACAGCGCGGAAGGCGATCAGCGGCGTCTGTTCGGCCGGCTTGGCGATCACCGAATTACCGGTGACGAGTGCCGCCGCGATCTGCCCGGTGAAGATGGCGAGCGGAAAATTCCACGGCGAGATGCAGGCGATGGCGCCGCGCGCCTCGGTGCCCGCCTCGGCATTGGCGGCCTCAGCCGCATAGTAGCGCAGGAAATCGACCGCCTCGCGCACTTCGGCGACGCCGTCGGCGAGCGATTTGCCGGCCTCGCGGGCGGCGAGTGCAAAGAACTCGACGGCGTTTGCTTCGTAGAGATCGGCCGCCCGGTTGAGGATGGCAGCGCGCTCGGCGACCGGCCGTCTTGCCCATGCCGGTTGTGCCTCGACGGCGATGCGCACGGCGGTCTCGACCTGCTTGGCGCCGGCCTCGCTGACCGTGCCGACCACTTCCGAAGGTTTTGCCGGATTGACGACCGGACGCTGCTTGCCGTAGCCGGCCGCGCGGCTGACCGGCTTGGCGTGCCAGCGCTCCGGCCCGGCGAACTCGGCCCTCGCCTTGTCGATCGCAGCCAGCGTCAGCGTGTCGGTGATATCGAAGCCCTTGGAATTGCGCCGGCCTGGACCGAAGATTGCCGACGGCGGCACGATCGCTGGATTGGCGGCGGGACCTTGTTTCTCCACCGTTTCGAGCGGGTCGCGGGCAATGTCCTCGGGCTCGACTTCCTCGTCGGTGAGCTGGTGGACAAAGGAGGAATTGGCGCCGTTTTCGAGCAGCCGGCGGACCAGATAGGCGAGCAGGTCGGAATGAGCACCGACCGGCGCATAGATGCGGCAGCGAGTGCCTTCGGCCCGCCGCACCGTCTCATGCAGCGCCTCGCCCATGCCATGCAGCCGCTGGAATTCGAACGTATCGCGCTCCGTCGTCATCGACAGAATCGCGGCGACGGTGTGGGCGTTGTGGGTGGCAAATTGCGGGTAGATGCGGTCGGTCATCGCCAACAGCTTCTTGGCGCAGGCCAGGTAGGAGACGTCGGTGTTGGCCTTGCGGGTAAAAACCGGATAGCCGTCGAGCCCGAGCGTCTGCGCCCGCTTGATCTCGGTGTCCCAATAGGCACCCTTGACCAGCCGCACCATGATGCTGCGGTCGTATTTCCTCGCCAGCTCGTAGAGCCAGTCGATGACGAAGGCCGCGCGCGGGCCATAGGCCTGCACGACGACGCCAAAACCGTTCCAGCCGGCAAGCTCCGGTTCGGCCAGCACCCGCTCGATGACGTCGAGCGACAAATCGAGGCGGTCGGCTTCCTCGGCGTCGATGTTGAGGCCCATGCGTGAATGGCGCGCCGCCAGCGCCAGCGACAACAGCCGCTCGGCCATGACGGGCAGCATCTTTTCCTTCTGCGTCACTTCATAACGCGGATGCAGCGCAGACAGTTTTACCGAGATGCCGTGGTTCTGGCGGATGTCGGGGCCGTTGGCGCCGGCATCGAGCGAAGAGATGGCATCGGCATATGCCTTGAGGTAGCGCAGCGCGTCGGCCTCGGTGCGGGCCGCCTCGCCCAGCATGTCGAAAGAATAGAGATAGCCCTTCTGCGTCATCGGTCGGCCGCGCCTGACCGCCTCGGCAATGGTGCGGCCGAGCACGAACTGCTCGCCCATTTCGCGCATGGCGGCGGCGACGGCCTTGCGGATGACCGGCTCGCCAAGCCGGCGCACCATGGCGCGCAGCGTGCCTTCGATGCCGCCCTCGCCCTCGTCGAGCACGCGGCCGGTCAGCATCAGCGCCCAGGTCGACGCATTGATGAAGATCGAGCTCGAGCCGCCCGCATGCGCCGACCAGTCGTGCGGCGCGATCTTGTCGGCGATAAGGTCGTCCATCGTCTCGGTGTCTGGCACCCG
Source organism: Mesorhizobium sp. M0768 (assembly GCF_040320195.1). Classification (NCBI taxonomy): domain Bacteria; kingdom Pseudomonadati; phylum Pseudomonadota; class Alphaproteobacteria; order Hyphomicrobiales; family Phyllobacteriaceae; genus Mesorhizobium; species Mesorhizobium sp. M0768. The sequence continues at coordinate 377,581 of NZ_JAMYPD010000001.1, forward strand.
CAGCAGCGCCTCGGCCAGGCACATCAGCGCCACGCCCTCCTTGGTCGACAGGCCATAGGCGGACAGGAAGACCTCCATCAGCCGCGGATCGGACGAGCCGCGCACCGCCCGCACTAGATCGGCGGCACGCGCCGAAATCGCCTTGCGGTCTTGCGCGGACAGCCCGGCCGCCTCGGCCAGCCGCTTCACCGCCTGGTCTTCGTCGGGCAAATAATTGGCACGGATCTGCTGGCGGATGGTGTCGAGCGCTGGCATGGCGGTCCTGTAGAGCGAGCATAAGGGAGCGGGCCGACGGTCACCGGACCGAACGGCGCAAGCTAACATAAGTAGGGATTGCAGTCGGTCCAAAGAAGTCGACAGAACAGATCGATCGATCTATCATTAGGACTGATCACCTCCAATTCGACCAGGAATTCAGTGACGGAAGACCAATTGGACCGCATCGACAGGAACATCCTGTCGGCTCTGGGCAGCAATGGCCGGCTTTCCATGTCGGAACTGGCGGCGAAAGTCGGTCTGTCGAAGACGCCGGTGCAGGCACGAGTCAAACGGCTGGAGAAGGACGGCTTCATCAGGGGCTACCAGGCAATCATCGACCGTGAGCGCATGGGCGAAGGCCATGTCGCCTTCGTCCAGGTGAAACTGTCCGACACCCGCTCGGCCGCGCTCGACGCCTTCAACCGCGCCGTGCAGGCGGTGCCGGAGATCGAGCAGTGCCACATGATGGCATCGAGCTTCGACTATCTGCTGAAGGTCCGCACTACCGACATCGCCGCCTACCGCCGCGTACTCGGCGAGCGCATCTCCGCCCTGCCGCACGTTGCCCAGACCTCGACGTTTGTCGCGATGGAGACGGTGAAGGATCGGTAGGAGAGCGCTGTTGTTGTCCCGCCACCCTCACTCCGCCAGTGTCTTCAAAAACGCCACCAGCGCCGCGCGTTCGCGGTCCGAAAGCTGCAGCGGGTGGATCTCGGATGTGCCCTCGACGCTTGCCGGTGCCTTCGAATAATGCGCCACCACCTCGTCGAGGGAGGAAAACTGCCCGGCGTGCATGTAGGGCGGCCGGGTGGCGGCACCCCGCAGCGACGGCGTCTTGTAGGCGCGGACGAGTTCCGGCCCGGTCTTGACCATGAAGCGCAACTCGCGGCAGGCGCTGGCATCGCCGTCGCGAAAGGCACCGAAACAGTTGAACGGATCGGCCTCGACCTGCGCCACCGCGTCGACGCGGCCGCGATCCGGCGGCAGGCCCGCGACCGGCGGCACGCCGGTGTTGTGGAAGCTGCCGTCGGTAAAACGCGGGCCGTTATGGCAGGTCACGCAATTGGCCTTGCCGATGAACAGCTTCAGGCCGAGGATTTCCTCCGGCGAAAAGGCGGCGTCGCCTTTCGGCTCGGCGCCCGCAGCCAGGTCGACGGCGAAGCGGTCGAAGCGTGTCTGCGGCGGCGCGATCGAGCGCTCGAAGGCGGCGATCGCCTTGCCGATGTTGGCAAAGACGCGGTTGACCTCCTCGGCTTGGCTGGTGGGCATGGCGTTCCAGGCCGCCTTCTCGGCATCGGTGCCGAGCGGGCCGGCATTGGCAGGCACGCCCGAAAGGTCCGGCAGCGGCCCGAAGATGCGCTCGTAGCGCTCGCCGAAGCGGGCCTTGATGTAATGCGCGAAGGCGGCGCGGTTGCCGGCCTGCTCCAGCGGATTTTCGAGCGGTGTCAATGCTTGCGCCCACAGGCTGTCGCGCCGCCCGTCCCAGAAGAACCAGGGATCATGCGCGACGCCGGCCAACGGTATGGTACGACGATTGGTGCGGCCGACGCCGACCGCTTGCGGCAAGTCGTCCTGGAATTGGCGGTCGATCTTGTGGCAGGTCGAGCACGATACCGTGCCGTCGCCGCTCATCCCGGTGTCGAAGAACAGCGTCGAGCCGAGTGCCGCGGCGGCCGGCACATCGGCGAAGCGATTGGTGGTGTCGGGCTTCAGCGGCGGCAGCTTGGATAGCGCCAGCGAGGCGATGGTCTGCTTTTCGGCATCGGAAAACTCCGGTCTGCCGCAGCCGGCAAGCACGGCCACCACCACCAACACGAGAAGACTGGAAAACCGGCTCATCAGTGGCTCACAGCACCACGTTGAAGACGACAGTGTCCGAACCGGCCGCAGCGGAAATGGCAAAATGCAATTGCCACCACCCGCTCATCGTGAATTTGACCCCGTCGATGCGATAGCGCCCCGCGCCGAGGTAATCGGTCGCCTGCGGGCTGGTCGGCAGACCGTGCTTGTGCTGCGGCATGCCGCCGGAAATCGTTATCGCAGCACCTTCCACCGGCGCACCCTCGACGGTTTTGAGCGTGAGCAGCCAGGATTCCAGTTCGCCCTGCCGGATGACGCCTTTCTCGGGCTCGAAAGTCGCCACGAACAGCTTGTTCGCCGTCGTCTTGGAACGGCCGACGTCCGAACTTGGTTGGGGTGCAGGCGGCGCCGTCAGATAGACGATTGCCAGCACTCCGGCGAGCAAGGCAGCCAGGCCGAGGCCTCCAAGAAGATAACGCCATAACGATGCCAAACCCATTCCTGTTCTGCGGATAACGTTTCGCTGGGCAGATCGCGTCCCACGCCCCTGTGGGAAATCGAGCCCAGTGCAAGAATCCGCCGTCGCCAAGCATGGCGCTGCCGGCTGCAAAAAGCTACAGCACCGCAATTGCAGGATGGAGGAGTGCTTCATGGCAGGAAACGGCATCGCCTCGATCGGCGAGTGCATGCTCGAGCTTTCGGGCCAGGCCGGGCCGAACTGGCGCATGGGCTTTGCCGGCGACACGTTCAACACGTTATGGGCGCTGCATGCCTTGAGCGGCGAGCGGCCGGCGACCTATGTGTCGGCCTTCGGCGACGACCCGTTCTCGCGCGACCAGATCAAGTTCCTGGCCGAGAGCGGCATCGGCATCGGCGCCAGCCCGGTGATAGCGGGCGCCCGCCCCGGCCTCTATGCGATCACGCTGACCGGCGCCGAACGTTCTTTCACCTATTGGCGGGCCGATGCGGCCGCAAGGCAGTTGGCTTCGGACCCAGCCGCTTTGCAGAAAAGCCTTGAAAACCAGGCGCTTGTCTATTTTTCCGGTATAACTTTGGCAATTCTCGACGAGGCTCCACGCAAGGTACTGCTGACGGCCGTGGCCACGGCGCGCGCGGCCGGCTCGCTGATTGCCTTCGATCCCAATTACCGGCCGCGGCTGTGGCGCCGGCGCGAGGACGCGCAGGCCGCGATCCTCGAGGCACTCGCCGTCGCCGACATCGCGCTCCCGACCTTTCCCGACGAGCAGATGCTGTTTGGTGATACGACACCGCAGAAAACAGCCGAACGGCTGCGAAAGCTGGCCGGCGAAGTCGTCGTCAAGAACGGTGAGGAACCGGCGCTGATCGCGCAAAACGGAACCTTGCAATCGGTTCCGGCGGTGCACGTCGCCACCCCGGTCGACACCACCGGCGCCGGCGACTCCTTCAACGGCGCCTACCTCGCCGCCCGCCTTGCCGGCCATGCCCCGGCAGAAGCCGTGCTGCGCGCTCATCGCGTCGCCGCCGCCGTCGTGCAGGTGCGCGGCGCCCTGGCGCCGTTCGAGACGCTCAAGGCTGCGTTCGAGGCACCCGCTATCTGACCTTGACGACGACCTTGCCCTTGGCGCGTCCTGTTTCGACATAGGCCAGGGCGTCATTGGTCGCTTCGAATGGAAAGACCCGATCCACAACCGGGCGGATCGCGCCGGCTTCGATGAGAGCGGTGATTTTGCTCAGCTGATCGCCCTGCGCCCACATGAACAGGAACGAAAACTGCACGCCGCGGCGCTTGGCTTTGGCCCGAATTCCGCGACTCAGGAAGCGCAGCACCAGCCTCAGCATCAAGTTCAGTCCCTTTTCCCTGGCAAATTCGGGATCCGGTGGACCGGAGATGGAGATGAGCTTGCCACCCGGTTTCAGCACCCTCAGGGATTTCTCCAGTGTCTTGGCGTCCTGGCTGTTCAAGACGACATCGTAGCCCGACAGAACTTTCTCGAAGTCGTCTTTCCTGTAGTCGACGACGACATCGGCGCCGAGACTTTTGACCAGATCGGCACTCGCCGCGCTCGCTGTTGTCGCAACGGTCGCGCCGAGGTGCTTGGCCAACTGAATAGCAAATGTCCCGACGCCGCCGGAACCAGCCTGAATGAAGACCTTCTGTCCCTTCTTCAGGTTTGCCCGTTCGATGAGCGTCTGCCAGGCGGTGAGACCGACCAGGGGAATCGACGCCGCCTCTTCCATACTGAGATTCTCGGGCTTCAAGGCTACGTCGGCCTCATTCACGGCAATGAATTCGGCGAATGTCCCAATCTGGCCGTCGCGCGGCCGCGCATAGACCTCGTCGCCGGCCTTGAACTTGCTGACTTTCGATCCCACGCGGATAACCTTTCCAGCCACGTCGTGGCCCAGGATGAAGGGCCGCTGGTAGGGCAGGATGAGCTTGAATTCTCCGGTTTTGATCTTGGAATCGAGCAGGTTCACCCCTGCGGCATGGACCTCGACCAAGACATCGCTGTCCTGGAGCTCCGGCTCCGGCATTTCGGCCAGCCGCAGGGTGCCCTTTTTATTATACTTATCGACAACGAATGCCTTCATGGCAGTTACTTTCCAAGAATGTCTGTTGCTGTTCGGGACGAAACAAGCCGAACGTTTTCAGCTGCATGGCCGCCCTGCGGCAAGGCCTCAGCCTCGAGGAAGGACAGCGCCTTCGGGACAAAAGCGGCGTGGTTCTGAAATACCCCGCCACGCCCGGCATCCGGGTAGATGACCAGATGCGCCCCCGGGATACGCCCGGCGAGATCGTAGGTATTGCTGCTCGGCACCATCCTGTCCTGGTCGCCATTCGCAACCAAAGTGGGAATACGGATGGTGCTCAGGTCTTGTGGCGCCTGGAGTCCGTAGGCCTTGATCGCCTTGAGTTGCGCGCCGAACGCGCTCAGCGATATCGCCTTGTCCCGGTTATTCCGGCGCTCCTTCAGCCGTTGCAGAAATGCGTTTGCGGCGCGGCGCCCATTCGGCGTTCTTGTGAAGAAGAGATAGTACTTCGGATCCCGAAAAGTCAGCGCGCCCTTGATCATGTCCACGATCGTCAGCGGCGTCACCTTGTCGATGCCTTGCCCACCGGCCGGCCCCGTGCCAGCCAGGATGAGTTTGCGCACAAGCTTGGGCTCGGTCAGCACAATCTCTTGCGCCACGAAGCCGCCAAGTGAAAAGCCGAAGAGATCGACTTCTTCGAACCCCAGCGCCCGGACAAAGGCGACCGCATCCCGCGCCATGCCGGAAATGGTCGACGGAGTTTTGCCACCCGAAGCACCGATGCCGCGATTGTCGAAGGCAATCACCCGCCGGGTCGCAGCGAGGCCATCGACGATGCGCGGATCAAAATTGTCCAGCTGAGCAGCCAGATGGTTGAGCAGGATCACCGGCACGCCCGCCCTGGGCCCGAGTTCCCTGTAAGCAAAGGCTGTGCCGCCGACGTCGATCGAGAGCGTTGGCACGTCCTGGAACAACGCCGGTGAACGCGGCAACCGATTGGATCTATGTGTCATGCTTGGCGCCTCCGTTTCGTAGGGCCTGGCCAAATGTGTCGTAGTTGCTAGTCGCATGTGCGTGAAATCCTCTGGCTCGCCGTTGTTCAGACCGGCAGTCGGAACTGCTTGCGCAGGCTCTTGTCGAAAATCCCCGCGGGGGCAAAGCGGCGCAGCAGGCTGACCTGGCGCGCTGCCTTGCCAGCGGTATAGCGCCGTCGCGGACGGGCATCGGTCGCTGCCTTCACAACCACATCCGCCACCACTTCCGGCCGATCGGCCTTGGGCATCACATCGCCCAGCAGCGCCTTCAACCCGGCTCGAGCCCGATCGTATTCCTTCAACAGCGAATCCGGCTCGATGCCGTTCCGGTCGAAGACGGTGCGGACGAATGCCGGCTCGATGACGGAAACGCGGACGTTGAAGGCGCGCACCTCGTGGTCGAGCGATTCCGAATAGCCTTCGAGCGCGTGCTTGACCGCCGAGTAATGAGCTGAGTATGGCGCGGGTACCAGTCCCAGAATGGAGCCGATATTGATGATGCGCCCTTCGCCGCGCCGCCGCATCGACGGCAACACCGCATTGGTCATTCGCATGACGCCGAACAGATTGACGTCGAACAGGGCTTGTACCTGGGCGACCGAGGATTCCTCGGCGCCGCCTAGCAGACCGACACCGGCATTGTTGACCAGGAGGTCGATCCGGCCGGTCTGCGCGAGCACGTTGGCAACGAGCGCATTGACGGCCGCATCATCGGTCACGTCGCATGCCAGCATGGTCACTCCGCCCGGACCATTACTGGTCTTGCGGCGACTTGTCCCGAAGACAGTGAAACCCGCCCGCGCCAAGGCCTCGGCGCTGGCGCGGCCGATGCCGGAGGAGGCTCCGGTCACGATTGCGGTCTTTTCAGAATTCCCATTCATTTTTGATGTTCCAGGTTCGAGAGGTCTAGCTTATTTCCACGAGTTGAATTATGATCGTAATATCAGATTATGAGCATAATGCAATAGCAGGACAGGAAAGAAAGACCATGCGCTACGAAAAGGGCCGAAAAGACGCGTCACGCAGCCGGATCATGGAGGTCGCCGCCGAACGTTTTCGATCTGACGGCATCGCGGCGTCCGGGCTGGCAACCATCATGAGCGACGCCGGGCTGACGAACGGCGCCTTCTATCCGCACTTCCAGTCGAAGGCGGAGCTCGTCCGTGAAAGCGTGGCGGCGGCCTTGGACGCGCAGTCGCATGAAGTGCAGGAAGCATTGGCCGCCGGCGGTCCGGAAATGGCCATAGAGACGTATCTATCGGCCGAGCACCGGGACAATCCTGGAAAGGGTTGCGCATCGGCCGCGTTGTTGCCGGAAATTGCGCGGCAGCCGCCTGAAACGCGAGCCCTCTATGCCGAGCGCGCTCAATCCCTGGTGCGCCAGATAGCTGAAGCTCTGCCGCAGACGAACGATCCCGAGGGCGCTGCGTTGGGCATGTTTGCAACGCTCATCGGCGCGCTTCAACTCGCGCGCGCCGTGGAAGGAACGGAATTATCGGATCGTATCCTCGCGGCGGGAGCAGCTGCCGCAAAGGCGCTGATCCGGCCGGTTCAAGACGAGGTGGCCTCCTGAGGGCCGCCCGGACTATTCGGCCGGCTCGAATCTGCCTTGCACCAAGACTGTCTCCACCGGCCCGAGCGGATTGATGATCCGGCTCTCCAGGACTTCGATAAGTTTGCGTCCAACACCCGCCATATCCACGGAATGAACTCCGATCTTTGCCGGCAGGAAGCGTGCCAGCCGCGTGCTGTCACGGGTGACGATGTGGACGTCGCGGCCTGGTGTGAGACCCCGCTTGCCGAGAGCGTGCAACGCTCCCAGAAGGCCCAGTTCGTTGGCGCACGCCAAGCCCGTTGGCGGATCTGATGACGCCAGCAAGCGATCGAACCAGCCTGCGCTCGATTCCATGGTGAACATGCCATGACCGATCAACGATGGGTCGATCGGAATGCCAGCCTCGGCCATTGCCCTTCCATACCCGGAAAGACGCGTGGCACTCGCCTGGTCCTCCGGAACGAGAAGTTGCAGCGCAATACGTCGACAGCCCTTATCCATGAGCCGCCGGGTCGCCTCATAGGCAATCTGTTCATTGTCGACATCGACGTAAGGATACGCGATATCCAAGTCGGTTCTTCCAAACGCGACGAACGGCATGCGTTTATCCAGCAGCAGCTTGACGCGCGGATCAGCCGACACCAGGCGCGTGATGACCAGGCCGTCTGCGCTGTGCGCCTGAAGCTGCCGCTGCACACTCTCAACGGGATCGTCGTCGGGAGTGGTGGAATAGATGGACAGACTATAACCGGCTTGCCGCGCCGCCAGCGTCATGCCTTCGATTAAAGGAAGCTTTAATAGATCGGACAGATGGTCTCGTGTTTCCATCGGGAGTACTGCCGTCAGCGTCTGCGTTCGACCGGTTTTGAGCGCGCGACCATGATGATTTGGTAGATAGCCGACCCGCTTGGCCGCCTCCTTGACGCGGGCTATGGTCGAGGGCTGCACCTCCGGCCCATCCTTCAGAGCGCGGGATACCGTGGTCACCGACAGGGAAAGTTCAGCGGCGATCTGCTTTAGATTGGCCATTGTTCGCCCGACTTCATTTGCGAAAGCGCCGGCTGATTTGCTGACCGCCATAACGTTACCGAATTCGACATCCCGGTCAATCCAAACTCCCGCAGGAAGCAGCTTGACTCCGGCGCATTCAGATGCAATCGTAACGTTACGATTACAAAATAATGGCTCTTTCAAGCGATATTCCATAAAAGTTGGGGAGGAGAACCTATGTCCTGGCTACGCATTTCCTTAACAGCATTCGCAATCTCGGCTGCCCTGCCCGTGCATGCGCAGACGGTCACAATCACGACCGCGGGTGGCGACTATGGCAACGCCATGAAGGAGGCCATGTGGGCCCCTGCTGCAAAAGAGCTTGGCTATGATGTCCGCGAGGAGACCCTAAGCGACGGCCTGGCCGCCTTGAAGATGCAGGTCACCTCGGGTGCGGTCACGACCGACGTCATTCACCTGGGCTCACCGGAAGGTGCCCAGGCGGCCGCACAATCGCTGCTGGAGCCACTCGACTACAAGATCATCGATCCGAAATCCGTGCCGGAGGGTGCGAAGTCCGACTACTGCTATCCGTTTGACTCCTATGGCACCGTCATGTCGTGGAACACCAAGACCTATGGCGAGAACCCGCCGAAGACGTGGGCGGAATTCTGGGATGTTGCCAAATTTTCTGGCCGTCGCGCGTTGCGCGCCAATGCGCAAGACTCGATCGAGATCGCGCTTCTCTCCGATGGCGTGGCACCGGCGGACGTCTATTCCGTGCTCAGCACCCCGGAAGGGCTAGAGCGCGCCATCAAGCGGCTTGAAGCGATCAAACCAGATGTCGCCGTGTGGTGGACCTCGGGCGCCCAGTCGGCGCAGTTGCTGAAAGACGGCGAGGCGGATTTGGTCATTACCTGGAACGGACGCGCCCAAACCGTGAAAGCAGATGGCGGCGCGGCTGACTACACGTTCAAGGGTTCGGTCATCGGCACGGACTGTCTTGGGGTGCCGAAGGGAGCGCCGAACAAGGAAGCCGCGATGAAGCTCATCGCAGCGATGACGCAGCCCGCGCGGGTTGCCAAGCTGACCGATTTCATTGCCTACGGCCCAGTCAATCCTGCGGCATATGAGGGTGGCCTTATTCCCGAGGACCGTCTGAAGACCCTTGCGACCGCACCTGAAAATGCTGGCACTTCGGTGTTTTCCAATTCAGGATGGTGGGTCAAGAATGGCGAGGCTGCCCAAAGAGCCTTCGATGAAATGATGGCTCGCTGACTCTCAGCTCTGACGCATGTCGCGCAAAAATGTGCAGCGCGCGACAATGACATGCATGAAAACAAGAACCTAAAGCGCGTCGCGTGACGCCGGTCGAACGCGACGCGCTTCAAGGCTGGAGCACATGATGAAGTCGCTCGCGATCACCGTCGAAAGCGTGCACAAGGCTTATGGGTCCTACGTCGCACTGGATGATGTTTCGCTCGACATTCAGGCTGGCGAATTCCTCACGCTGCTAGGGCCATCGGGATCGGGCAAGACCACGTTACTCATGGCTCTGGCCGGTTTTGTCCGGCCGGATTCCGGTAAACTTTTCTTGGGCGATCGAGACATCACCCGCCTGCCGCCCAATAAACGAGACATCGGCATAGTATTCCAGAATTACGCCTTGTTTCCCCACATGAATGTCCTGGCGAACGTCGCGTATCCGCTGGTGCTGCGCAAGGTACCGAGAGCGGAGGCGCGTCAGCGGGCGCTTGATACCTTGGCCCGCGTGAAGCTGGATGGTCTGGCGGAGCGCAATATTGCCGCATTATCCGGCGGCCAACGTCAACGGGTGGCATTGGCGCGGGCTATCGTCTTCGAACCGCGCGTGATGTTGATGGACGAGCCGCTGTCGGCGCTCGACAAGAACCTGCGCGAGACCATGCAGTATGAGATCCGGCGTCTGCATGATCATCTACGGATCACCACGATCTATGTAACCCACGACCAGCGCGAAGCGCTGATTATGTCTGACCGGATTGCGGTGATGAATTCTGGCCGCATCCAGCAGATAGATACGCCGCAGCGGATTTATGATCGTCCATCGACCCGCTTCGTCGCGGAGTTCATGGGCGAGGCCAACATTGTGGCCCCGGGCTCGGCGCGCAGAATCGACGGCGCCGAAGCATCACGCGAAACCCTGATGATCCGCGCCGAAAGCTTCCATCTTGATGCGAAGCTCGTCGGGGGAGACGGAGTGGCTCTCGAAGGAATACTGCGCGCCAAAGCGTTCCGCGGCGAGAACTGGCTTTTGACGCTGGCGCTTGACGGCGGGCAAGAGGTTCTTGTCTGCATTCCGGCAGCGCTGGCCGGCGGCTGCGCCGAGCTTGCCGCCGGTCAGCGGATGACCGCATATGCACCAGCAGCGAAGGTTCACGCGATACCGGGAGCGATGGCGTGACCGTCGTCCGGGACCCGGCGCTCGCGGCGGATGCGCGGCGCGAGCGGCGGTTTTTTCTTTCACTTTCGCTCCCGGCGCTGTTCATCGTTGGACTGGCGGCGATACTGCCCATCCTTTGGATCATCCGGCAATCCTTCCTGACCACCGGGGGTGAGTACACCGTCGGCAACTACCAGAAGGTCCTTTCGAGCGGACTGACGTGGTCAGCGCTCGTCACGACCCTCGAACTGTCCTTGGGTACGCTGGCGGGCTGCATACTCCTCGGTACTCCTCTGGCGCTGGCGCTGGCCAGCGTCAGACCAAGGCTGGCCAACGTGCTCATGGCGTTCGTCATGCTGCCGCTGTGGACCTCTATTCTGGTGCGTACCTATGGTTGGCTCGTGCTCTTGCGGCGCGACGGCCTGATCAACGCGGCTTTGACCGGTTCAGGCCTGACGGCGGAGCCATTGCCGCTGGTCTACAACTTCACGGGAACGCTCATCGGCATGGTGCACTACATGCTGCCACTTTTTCTGCTGCCTGTTTATGCTGCCATGCGCGATATCGACCCAAATCTCATTCGCGCGGCTGCGAGCATGGGAGCCACTCTCAGGCAGGTCATCCGCACAGTCATTATGCCGCTTTCGGCGGGCGGCATCTTCTCGGGTTCGATCATCGTCCTCATCTACGCCATAGGTTTTTTCATCACGCCGGCGGTGCTTGGCGGCGGCAAGGTAAATCCGCTCTCTACCCGGATCGAGCGTACACTCTCGACCTTTCAGGACTGGGGGTCGGCAAGCGTCCTGGGCATTCTGCTCCTCGTTCTCATGGCGCTGATCGGCGTGATGTTGCTGGCGGCACGCCGTCTGGTTGCCCGGAACACCGTGGAAGCCTCCCATGCTTGAAGCCTATCCGCAAAACAGGCTCGCCCGCACTTTGCTCTGGAGCTTTGCCGCTCTTGTCATGGCATTTCTGATGCTGCCGACGCTCGTGGTGGTGCCGCTTTCCTTTTCGGCGTCGAATCTCCTCGAGTTTCCGCCGCACGCCTACTCATTGCGCTGGTACGAGAACTTCTTCGGCTCGGCAACGTGGATGGCCGCGCTCAGAACGAGTTTGATCCTTGGGACGTTGACGGCGTTGATCGCGGTGCCTTTCGCGCTGCTCGCCTGCATTTCAATGAATCGGCTTGGCGGAAAGACCGCTGCGGCCATCCAGAGTGTCCTGCTGACCCCCTCGATCACTCCAGGTATCCTGCTTGCGATCGGTCTCTTCTTTGTGTTGGCCGCACAACATCTGATCGGAACGCTATTCGGCGTGCTGGTCGGACATGTGGTGCTGGCCGTTCCGGTCGCCTGCATTGTGTTGCTACCCGCTCTCGCCCGCTTTGACTGGAACCAGGTTCAGGCGGCGCGCAGCCTCGGTGCAAACTGGGCCAGGTCCATTGGCGGAATCATCGTTCCGCAACTTCGGATCAGCTTGTTGTCGGCGACATTGATGGCGTTCCTGACTTCGCTCGACGAGTCCGTGATTTCGATCTTCATCGCAAGCGGTCGCAACAGCACGATGCCGAAGCTTATGTTCCTGTCGCTGCGCGATCAGATCGATCCGACCATTGCGGCGATCTCGACATTGTGGACCGTCATCGTCGTGGCCGTGGTCCTGATTGTGACCCTTCGCCAAAAATCCTGACCGAGACTGGAAACATGCCCACCAATTACCATGCAGCCGACGATCTGACGGATCATTCGACGGACATCCCTCAGGTAGGGTTGGCCATCATCACCGGGTCGGCAAACTGGGGGCTTGCCTTCCCGGAAGATGTCGAATTCGATGGTGTGCGCACCTTGCGGCGCGACATGAGTTTTGAAACACCTTTCGGTCGCACCGACAACTGGAAGCTGCTCGAATTCGATGCGTCGATCACAGCGGAAGGGAGAGCAAAACGCGCGCTGTGCATGTATTCGCACGGCAATCCCCGCGACAGTATCGACCATTCCTGCCATCGCCGCGCGTTCTGGGTATTGATGCGGGCGGGTGTACGGCAAGTTCTCGCCTGCTCGACTGTAGGCGCCGTCAACAAGGCGATCCAGCCGGGCGACATGGTGGTGACCGCCGATATCATTGAACTAACGCAGACCCCGTTTTCACTGCTTCCTGACCGTCAGAGCTTTGACTGTTCGGGCAAGCAAATCGTGTGTCCAAGATGTGCGGCGGTTCTGGTCGAAACGGCCCGCCGTCATTGGCCAGCCGAATGCCGCGTTTATGGCATCGAACAGCAGTTGGTGGCTGCCCATTGTTATGGGCCCCGGCTGACAACGCCTGCCGAAGCCTTGGCATATCGGGGCATGGGGGCGGATGTACTCAACCATTCCATCGCCCCTGAGGCGACCTTGTCGCGCGAGATCGGCGCGTGTTTCGTGCCTTGCGCGTTCGTGACGGCGGGCTTCAACGACTATATGGATCGCAATCGCCAGAAATTGCTGCAGGAGGACGTGCTGCCCAGTCTCTCCATGACAGCCTCGCGGGTCGCGCTGGAGACCGCCGCGCGACTTCCCGCTGATCCGGAATGCTCCTGTCACGGCTTGAAGTCGCCTCAGCCGAAAGAACGCTCCAGCCGGTTCTGAGACGACCTTGGTGCGCCGGATAGCTGAAGCTCTGCCACCGACCAACAATCCCGAGGGCGCTGCATTGGGCGTGTTTGCGACGTTCGAAACGCTGAGGGCGGCGTTTGAGGATTAGGGTCAAAACTCAATCAGACTGGCTGCCGCCAATGGCCCAGATGGACGGAACTTGCCGTTTAAATCAGTCGGCGGGAATGAGCACAGAGCGCCAGGAGCGGAAGCTTAGCAGGGGTCACGCCAGCGCCCAGTTAGCGCTACGAAGCAGACCTTCAGCCTGTGCCGGAAGCGAGGCCCGGCTTACCAAGTGGCATATCCAGGAAGCGCGTCCTCCTCCTCAGCTAGGCACCGTTTTCGGCTCTACGCTATGCCTGCGCGACGAGCCCCTTCCTTAATCGCAGCGAGGGCCAGAGGATTGGTGACGGGATAGGTTCGGATGAAGTTCTCGACGGTGAACCTTGGAAACTCGACGGCAATCCGCCTGGCGATCGACTGCGCCTGCGCCGACTCTTCGAGCAGCGCGTGGCACAGGGCACGGAACATCAGAGTGACGGGAATATCCGGCGGACTTTGGCACAGCGACGACAGACTGTCGGCATAGCGACCGGCGACGAACCGCGCCCGGGCGAGCTGCGCGTAGTACCAACTCGGAGCCTGCGGATTGAGGCGAAGCGCCCGTTCGGCGAGAGCACAGCCTTCTTCCGGATTTCCACACACGAGAGCTCGGCTTGAGGCAAGCATCGACAGCACATCGGCGTCATTGGGTGCCAGGGCCAGCGCCCGGTCGTATTCCTCTGCTGCCCCGCTGATATCGCCGTCAATGGCGCGGAGAGCGCCCATGTAAAGGCGCGTCATCGGATCGGTAGGGTCGAGCGCCAGAGCCTTTTCCACGCATTCTCGCCAGCGCTCGACCGAAGTGGCTGAATCTGGCGTGAAGGCATTGAAGGCATCGACCGCATGTGCCAATCCCAACGTCATCCAGGCCCGCGCGAAGCCGGGGTCGAGTTCCACGGCGCGGGACAGCATGCGTATGGCTTCTGCCCTCGCATCGGTCGTGAATCTGTCGTGCAGTTCCACCCCGAGCAGATAGCAGTCGTAAGCACCCAGGCTCGAGGGAGGCTTCCGCCGAGCCACCTCACGCCCGAGATTGGCAAGCTTGCCGAAAGTGCCTGCCAGGGCGTTGATAACGTTCTGTGTGATGCTGTCCTGCATGAGAAAAAAATCATCGGTCGACTCGTCGAACCGCGCCGACCAAAGGTTGGCTCCGGTCCGGGTGTCGACCAGCTGCACCGCGACGCGGACACGCTGTCCGATCGCCTGGAGGGTGCCTTCCAGCAGGTAATCGGCGTTCAGTTCCCGTCCGACCGAGCGTGTGTCGCTCGCCCGTCCCCGATAGGACTGCATGGTCTGGCGCGAAATGACCGCAAGGTCGGGATAGCGCGCTAGGTCGCCGATCATGTCGGCCGACAGGCCGTCTGCCAGCCGCGTCCAGCCGTCGTCGGCGCTCAGGTTTTCGAACGGCAAAACCGCAATTACCGGCGGCTTACTGTCGTCGCCGGAAGAAAGGCGTGGTTTGGCACCGACGATCTTGCCCGCAGTAGCAGGGTCGATCAAGACACGGTACACGCGAACCGGTTCGGCGATACTTTTCATTTTCTGCACGCCGAGTGAGGCAAAGCCGATCGGCACCTTTCCCCTCACATGGTCGCAGGCGGTGGCGGAAATCGCGATTCCTCCAGGTTCCGCCAGCCCTTGTAGCCGATCGGCGATGTTCACCGCGTCACCGTGGATGTCGTCACCCTCAACGATAACATCGCCCAGATTGATGCCGATGCGGAAATCAAGCCGCCGTTCTGGCTGCGTGAAATCGTTCACCTCCGCCTTCTGTCGCTGGATTTCGACCGCGCAGCGTAGGGCGTCGACCACACTGTGGAACTCGACCAACATCCCATCTCCCATGGTTTTCACCAGTCGACCATGGTGCGCAGCGATCCTTGGCTTGAATACTTCGTTCAGGTCGGTTCGGAAAAGCGCACGCGTACCCTCGTCGTCGATCTGGCTCAAGCGGCCATAGCCGACGACATCGGCAATCAGGACGGCTGCGAGATGACGTTCCATCCCCCCAATCCTTCGCGGATCGTTACCCGCTTTCCAAGCTTACAGCAGGTCGCAGGTTGATGCCATTGCCGCCGCCCCTGAAAGACAGCTTTTCAGGTCTGTGTACTTTGCTGCATGAGAGCCCGAATGTCGGATAAGGGTCAACTTGCGTCGTCAGGGCTCTCGGCGTCAAAGGTCCGAGAGGGTTCGAAGTCGGTCGTTCAGAGTGATTGCGTTTTGACTCCAGAGCGCCGCGCGTCATTGGACGCGCAAAGGACGCTATAACACTTTGAATTTTGCATGATCCTTTCCGAACCGGAGGTCAGCGCAGCAAAACCATGCCGGTTTCCGGGGGGTCATGCCCTAAGGCAGCCTGAACCGGTATTCCGTCACGTGATGGTAGATCTGCCCGGGCCACAGCGTGGCTTGCGGGAAATACGGCCGGTTCGGCGCATCCGGCCAGATTTGCGGCTCCAGGCAGAAGCCCGAAAACGCCTTGTACTGGCGTCCGCCCAATCCAGGCGAGGACGGCGCCAGATACTGGCCGGTATAGAGCTGGACGCCCGGCTCGGTGGTCCAGAGCTCCATCTCGACGCCGGAATTCGCGCCTTGCGCCCACGACGCCTGCTTCAGCGGCCCGCGCGTCGAGGCGAGGCAGAAATTCTGGTCATAGGGGAGCTGTTCGCCCTCGGTCTCCATGCGCAGCGGCCGCGCCTGGCGAAAGTCGAAGGGCGTGCCGTCGACCGGCTTTACCGTGCCTGTCGGAATGAGATCCGCGTCGACCGGCAGATAGGCGCCGGCATTCAGCATCAGCCGGTGATCGAGAATGTCGCCGGCGCCGCCGTCATCCAAGTTGAAATAGGAATGCTGGGTGAGGTTGCAGAGCGTCGGCTCCTCGCAGGTGGCGGTCAGTTCGACGCTGAGCGTGCCCGGGATCTTGAGCCGGTAGGTGCAGGTCACGTCGAGCGCGCCGGGAAAGCCCATCGTGCCGTCCGGGTCGTGCAGGGTCAGCGTGACAAAATCCCTGCCATGCAGCGAAACCGCCCAGGCACGGCGCGAAAAACCTTGCGAACCGCCATGCAGCGTGTGCTTTTCGAGGAAATTGCGCTCGGTCTGGTAGCGTTTGCCGGCAAGCGTGAAGCGGCCGTCGCGGATACGGTTGGCATAGCGCCCGACGACAGTGCCGAAGAAGGCGGTATCCGTCTCATAGTGCTCGAAACGATCATAGCCGAGCACCAGCGGCGCGTCGTGCCCAGCCAGGTGCAGATCCTGGATGATCGCACCCAGGCCGATGATGTTGGCGGTAAGGCCGCCGCCACGAATGGTGAAACGGCGGACTTCCTCGCCCGCCTGCGTCGTGCCGAAAACCTCGCCGTCTTTCATCGCCATGCTCGCAAGTTCGTTGCTCGACGCCAGCCTGGCCTTTTCCGAAGCGGCTCAGGGTCTTTTTCGGTATTACCGCATGAGGCTTCTAGAGACCAAGTCCGCCGATGCAGACATATTTGGTGTCGAGATAGTCCTCGATGCCCTGATGGCCGCCTTCCTTGCCGAGGCCCGATTCCTTGACGCCGCCGAACGGCGCCTCAGGGGTGGTGATGAGCCCTTCATTGACGCCGACCATGCCGTATTTCAGCCCTTCCATGACCCGGAAGGCGCGGCCGAGATCGCCGGTGTAGAAATAGCAGGCCAGGCCGAACTCGGTGTCGTTGGCGAGTGCCACGGCCTCTTCCTCGGTCTCGAACTTGAATACCGGCGCCACCGGGCCGAAGATTTCTTCCTTCATGAAGCGCATCTTCGGCGTCGCATTGGCGATCACCGTCGGCTGGAAGAACGAGCCGCCGAGCGCGTGGCGCTTGCCGCCGGCGACGACCTTGCCGCCTTTGGCGGTAGCGTCGGCAATCAGCTCCTCGACCTTCTCCACCGCCTTTTCGTCGATCAGCGGTCCCTGCTGGACGCCTTCCTCGAGGCCGGAACCGACCTTCAGCCCGTTGCTCGCAGCAGCCAGCTTTTCGACAAACTGGTCGTAGATGCCGGCCTGCACCAGGAAGCGGTTGGTGCAGACGCAGGTCTGGCCGGAATTGCGGTACTTGGCGGTGATGGCGCCGGCGACGGCCCGCTCGAGATCGGCGTCATCGAAGACGATGAACGGCGCGTTGCCGCCGAGCTCCATCGACACTTTCTTGACCGTCACCGACGACTTCTGGATCAGGATCTTGCCGACCTCGGTCGAGCCGGTGAAGGTGATCTTCTTGACCAGCGGGTTGGCACAGATCTCGTCGCCGATCTCGCCGGCAGCGCCGGTCAGGATATTGATCACGCCTTTGGGGAAGCCGACTTCCTCGGCAAGCGCGCCCCAGGCAAGGCCGGAATAAGGCGTCTGCGACGCCGGCTTGACCACGGCGGTACAGCCGGCGGCAAGCGCCGGACCGAGCTTGCGGGCCAGCATCGAGGACGGGAAATTCCATGGCGTGATGGCGGCGATGACGCCGACCGGCTCCTTGGTCACCAGGATACGGCGGTCCGCCCAAGGCGACGGCACGACGTCGCCATAGGTGCGGCGGCCTTCTTCGGCGAACCACAATATGTAGGACGCGGCCGAGCCGATCTCGCCCTTCGATTCGAACAGCGACTTGCCCTGCTCGATGGTTAGTAGTTCGGCCAGCACGTCCTGATTGTCCATCATCGCGTCGTGCAGCTTGCGCAACAGCTTCGAGCGTTCGAGCGCGGTGGTCTTGCGCCACGTCTTGAAGGCAGCGTCGGCGGCCTCGATGGCGCGGCGGGTCTCGGCCTTGCCCGACTTCGGCACGGTGCCGATCTTGAGGCCGGTGGCAGGATTGTTGACGTCGACCGTCTGGCCTGAATCGGCCTGCACCCATTCGCCATTGATGAGATTGGCCTGCCGCATGAAATGGCTGGTTTTCTGAAGCATGATCTCGCCTCCGTTCGGCACCTGGCGGGCCGGTCGCTGATTTCGTGAATGGACGTGCGCGATAGCATCGCTAGAGCCACTGCTCTTAGCCCAGGGCAAGCCCCGCAAGCAATCACAAGATGGCATATAGGGTTTGGGCCAGCCAAAGCGAGAGGCGATGCAGCCCGGTTCTTATCCAAAAACCCGGGTTCTTATCCAAAAACCCGAGTTCTTATCCAAAAACATGGACGACCACTGTCAGCCAAAACGCAGTGGTCACGACCGCACAGGCGGTGGCGATGGTCATCTGGTTCGACGCCAGCGCCTGGCCGGTGTTGAACTGCACCGCGATGAGATAGGAATTGATGCCGGACGGCAACGCCGCAACCATGACCGCCACCTTGGCCGTCAATGGCGGCAGGCCGATCAGCCAGACCAGGCCGAGAACCAGCGCCGGCATCAGGAACAGTTTCAGCGCCGACAGCGCCAGCGCCGGCCTTACATTGCCAGAAATGCCGAAACGGCGCAGGCTGAGCCCCATGGCAAACAGCGCCACCGGGGCGGCCGTGCCGGCCAGCGCGTCGCTCAGCCGCGTCGCAAGCACCGGCAGCGGCGCACCGGTGAAGCGCCACGCCAGCCCGGCCAGTATGCCGATGATCAGCGGATTGATGAATACCCTCCTGAGAAAGCTCCTGACGACGCGGAGCGGATGCACCGGCTCGCTGCCGCCGCGGCCGAACATCTCGAACAGGATGATCGAGGCCATCATCATCACCGGCAGGTGAATGGAGACGAGCAGTGACAGCACTTCGAACCCGGCCGGCCCGAACACGCCGATGATGAAGGGCGCGCCGAGCAGGACAACGTTGGAGTAGGACGACGACACGCCGCCGACGACGCCGGCGCGGGCGTCCCGCCCGAAGATGCGCGTAATGACCAGATGGCCGGCAGCCCAGGTAAGCGCCACCGCCGCGAAATAGGCGCCCCACAGCGACCACGGCGCCACGCCGTGGAAATCAGCCTTTACCATGGTCTGGAACAGCAAAAGCGGCATTGCCACGTTGATGGCGAATTCGGATACGCCCTCGCCGCTCGCCGGCTTCAAATAGCCGGTCAGCCCGGCAAGATAGCCGAGCCCGACAAGACTGAAAACGAAGAGGACGGTTTCGGTAAGCGGAGACATTTTTCCCGTGATAGGCGAGGCTCGGCGGCGGCGCAATCGCCCTTCCCTCGCGAATGTACCGGCCAACAATCCGGCCGCTCGGATCTGCCCGAATTTGCTCATGGTTGGATGCCAGCGCTATACAGGGTTGTCGGGGGGCACGCGGCGAATGGGCCTTGTCGGAAATCAGCACTTCTTGAAGCAGGCGTGGCTGACGGCTTTCGTCGGCGCCATGCTTTGCCTCGTGGTGACCTCGGCTCATGCCGCGGAGCCGGCGAGCCTCAAGGGCGTGGCGCTGATTGTCGGCCAGTCGAAATACCAGCACATAGCGGCTCTTCCCAACCCCGCCAACGACGCCCGCGACATCGCCAAGATGCTGACCGATCTCGGCTTCGACGCGCGCAGCGTCACCGACCGCGACACGGCAAAGCTGAAGCGCGACCTCGAGCGTTTCGCCGAGGATGCAGAGGACGCCGACGTCGCCTTGATCTACTATTCCGGCCACGGCATCGAGGCCGGCGGCGAAAACTATCTGGTGCCTGTCGACGCCGACGTTTCTTCATTGAAGGACGCCGATCAGGCCCTGGTGCCGATCTCCGCCGTCATGGACGAATTGAAGACGACCGTGCCGGTAACGATCATGCTGCTCGATGCCTGCCGCACCAACCCGTTTCCGGCGGATGCGGTGCTGCGCCGGGCGCCGACGGCCTCGGCCTCGCCGATCAGCGCCGGCGGATTGGAGCCGGTGCGCGGTGCCAGGGCACTGGCAAACGCGACCGCGACGGAAAATCTGGGAACGGTGATCGGCTTTGCCGCCGAGCCGGGGCGGCCGGCACTCGACGGCATCGTCGGCGAAAACAGCCCCTACGCAGCGGCACTTCTGCGCCATCTCGCGGCGATGAAGGGCACCGAGTTCGGCTCGGTCATGCGCATGGTGACAGAGGAGGTCTATCTCGACACCAAGGCCAAGCAGCGGCCATGGGTCAATGAAAGCCTGCGCCGGCTGCTCTACTTCGGCGTAGCACCGCAGGAACCGACCGGCGACGACGGCCTGATCACCGGCGAGCGGCGGCAATTGCTGCTGACGATCGCTGAGTTGCCGGACCCTAAGCGGGCACAGGTGGAACTGGCCTCGCTGCAGGACGGCGTGCCGCTCGACGCGCTGTATGGCGTGCTGAAGGCGCTCGGCACCGAAAACATGCCGGAGGACCCCACCGACCTGCAAAAGCTGCTCGACGCCCAGGCCGAGCGTCTGAAGAAGTTGATCACCGAGCGCAACGCGCTGCGCACGGACGACCCCGAGATCAGCCGCCTCGTCGCCTCGGCCGACAAGGCGATCGGCCAGGGCGCCATCGTCACCGCGCGCAACTTCCTCGACCAGGCGGTGGGCCGGGTCGAGCAGGCCAGCGGCGTGGTCGATCGGGCAGAGGATCTGGTCAGGCAAAAGCGTCTTGCCGACGCGGCGGTCTATGCCAGGCGCGCCGACGCTTCGGCGCTGGTCTTCGACTATCTGTCGGCCGCCAACGATTACGGCAAGGCCTTCTCGCTGGCCGAGAAATGGGACGACAGGCTGCGCTGGAACTACAAGAACCAGGAGGCGGAAGCGCTCAACGCGCATGGCAACGCCACCGGCGACAGGCAAGCGCTGCAGCACGCCATCGACGCCTACCGCGTCATCCTGAACTTCATCCCCAATGGCGAGCAGAACCGCGA
Organism: Mesorhizobium sp. M0768; assembly: GCF_040320195.1. Taxonomy (NCBI): domain Bacteria; kingdom Pseudomonadati; phylum Pseudomonadota; class Alphaproteobacteria; order Hyphomicrobiales; family Phyllobacteriaceae; genus Mesorhizobium; species Mesorhizobium sp. M0768. The sequence goes on from NZ_JAMYPD010000001.1 coordinate 398,652, forward strand.
CTGGGCGATCACCCGCAACAACATGGCTGTGGTGCTGCAGACGATCGGCGAGCGCGAGCGCCAAACCGACCGGCTGGAAGAGGCAGCGAAAATCTTTCGCGATTCGCTTGCCGTGTTCGACCGCGAGAAGGACGACATCAACTGGGCGGCCGCCCAGAACAACCTGGCCAATGTGCTGTTGAAGATCGGCGAACGCGAGAGCGACCCGAAACGCCTGAACGAAGCAGTGGTGGCGATGCGCGCCACGCTGGAGAAGCGGCCGCGCGACAAAGTCCCGCTGGACTGGGCCGCCTCGCAAAGCAACCTTGGCCTTGCGCTTTACGCGCTTTCGGAACGCGAACCGGGCGGCGCGCGCCTGACCGAGGCCGAGGCCGCCTACCGGCTGGCGCTTGAAGAATACACGCGCGAAAAGGCGCCCGTTCAGTGGGCGATGGTCCAGAACAATCTCGGCAACACCCTGGTGTCTCTCGGCACGCAACGCAACGACAAGGCGAAAATCGACGGGGCAGCCGCGGCATTCCGCGCCGCGCTCGAAATCCGCACACGCGACACCTTCCCGCTCTCCTGGGCGAGCAGCCGTCTCAATCTGGGTAACGCGCTGAGCAGTGCTGCCCGTTTCGATCTCGGCACCGGCCTGCTCGAAGAGGCGGCTGCTGCCTATGGCGACGCGCTGATCATATTCACACGCCAACGTTTTCCGACGGATTGGGCTTCGGCGGAGAACAATCTCGGCTCGATCTACCAGACGCTCGGCCAGCGCACGCGCGATCCTGCCAGGCTTGAGCAATCGGCTGCTGCATACCGGGCGGCACGGCGCGTCTATACCAAAAAGGAGTTTCCGCTCGACTGGGCGATGACCCACTACAATCTCGGCAACACGCTGCAACTGCTCGGCGGCGTGACCGACAAGCCGGTGCATTACGAGGCGGCGATCGAGGCCTATCGCGATGCACTGCGCGAATACAAGCGCGAGACGACGCCGCGGCAATGGGCACTGGCGCAGGCCGGCCTCGGCTCGGCGCTGCAATGGCTGAGCATGAGCGAGGCCGACCCCGGCAAACTGGCCGCATCGATCGCCGCGCGCCGGGCGGCGCTGGAGGTGCTGACCTTCGAGACCTCGCCCGTCGACTGGGCAAAAGCGCAGAACGGCATCGGCATGAGCCTGATCAATCTTGGCAATCTCGAACGCACCGGCAAATATCTGGATGAAGCGGAAGCCGCCTTCGAGGCGACACTCAAGGTCTTCACCCGCGAAAGCCAGCCGATGCAATGGGCCTTCGAGCAGAACAATCTCGGCGACGTCCACTGGAACCGCGGCAGCTATGGCGGTGGCAATGCCGAATACCAAAAGGCGATCGAATTCTTCGAGAACGCCAAGCAGGGCTTTACCGAAGCCGGCTACACACTCCCGATCCCGCTGACCGACCGCAAGATCGATCTGGTGAAGAAGCAGATAGCGAAGAAATAGGCGTTTCGGCCGCAGGTTGCACTCGGCTTGTCTTTCAGCCGGCTTTGCCGTCCCTATATGCCGGTCACCGGGGACCTGCCTGCCGGTCACCCGAAAAGGATGTCTGATGCTTCGATTTGTGCTGGCGCTGCTGTTGCTTGCCGTTTCCGCCACAGCCCATGCGACGGAAGCCGGCTGGGCGCTGCTGCGCGACGGCGGGCATGTGGTCCTGCTTCGCCATGCCATGGTCACAGGCACCACCGATGCGGCCAATTTCGACCTCGGCAAATGCGCCACCCAGGTCAATCTCTCGGAGCGCGGCAAGCAACAGGCGCGCAAGATCGGCGCGCTGTTTGGCGCCCGCGCCGCACCGGTCGAGCGCGTGCTGTCCAGCCGCTATTGCCGCTGCCTCGAGACCGCCCGCATTGCTTTCGAAAGCGAGCCGGAGCCGTTCGCACCGCTTGACCTGCTGAAGACCGACGAAAAGGAGAAGGCCGCCCAGATCGCTGCGATCCTGGCCGAGATCCGCGGCTATTCCGGCTCCGACAATCTGGTCATGGTCACGCATCTCGAAGACATCAAGGAATTGACCGGCATCTCGCCGCGTGAAGGCGAAGCCGTGGTCGTCGAGCCGCAAGGCGACGGCCTGCGGGTACTCGGCCGCGTTACCTTCTGACCGGGCCGGAGCCGGTTGAAGTGAAAATCTAGCGCTTGGTACCTTAAGCGGAATACCGGTTCCGACCCGCGATGAGGTCTTGGTCGAGTCCAAGGTCGACATTGACCTTAGTCAGGAGCAACGAGCGCTTTTAACGAAAGCGAATGCGATGCTACCGTCTCATCAGGACTGCCGAGCCGTGACAACGGGCAGGTTTTCGTCCTTACTTTGCCGGCCGGAGCCTCAGCGGCCGAAAAAAGGCCCGGATGTCCTCGACCAGGAGTTCGGGTTGCTCAATCGCCGCGAAATGTCCGCCTTTCGGCATGTCGGTCCAGCGCTCGACACGGAAGACTCGCTCGACCCAGGAGCGAGGTGGCATAGGAAGCTCTCGAGGGAAGACTGCAACGCCGAGGGGCGGTGTTATTCGCTCCCTTGGCCCGAAGATCAGGGGGCAGAGCCGGTTCTCTTTGTAAATCCGGAGCGAGGCCTCGATCGTGTTACCGAACCAGTAGAGCGAGATGTCTGTAAGCAGCGTGTCTAGAGGGATGGCGCGTTCGAGTTCGCCTTCGCAGTCGCTCCAACTGCGGAACTTCTCGGCAATCCATGCGGCTAGCCCGATTGGGGAATCTGTCAGTGCAAAGGCTAGCGTCTGGGGCTTGGTCCCCTGCAGAAAAGCGTAGGCTCCCTCCGTTGCAGCGAAATTCGCCGCACTGTCGAGGAATGCCTTCTCCTCCGGCGTGACAGGTGGGTCGTCGCGACCGAGGGTCGGGCGGAAACTGCCTGGAATGTAATTCAGGTGCAATCCGATAAGGTCGTCCGGGTAAAGCCGAGCGAGCCAGGTCGAGACGCCTGCGCCGATGTCGCCACCTTGTGCGGCGAAGCGATCATATCCCAGTTCGCGCATCAGCCCCCGCCACAGCTTCGCGACACGCTTTGAGCTAACGCCGGCCTGATGCGGCGGGGACGAGAAGCCGAAACCCGGAAGCGACGGTGCGACGACATCGAAGGCGTCCTCGGCATCCGCGCCGTATTTGGCAGGATCCGTGAGCAGCGGAATGACGTGCTCGAACTCGGCGAAGGAGCCGGGCCAGCCATGAGTGAGGATCAACGGCAAGGGTGCTGACCCCTTTCCTTTCTGATGAACGAAATGGATGTCGCACCCGTCTATCGTGACCCTAAACTGAGGCAACAGGTTCAGACGTTTTTCGTGATCGCGCCACCTGAAATCGTATTCCCAGTAACGTGAAAGCTTTCTGAGGAAATCAACGTCAGTTCCGTCCTCCCATCCGTATGCGAAGATCGACGACGGCCATCTTGTCGATTGGATACGACGCTGTAGGTACTCGATCTGTTCATCCGGGATGTGGATGTGGAAGGAATGCATGGCCACGGGTGTTGCTCCGATCAGCGGCGAAGAATTGTCCCATCATCAAGGCACAGAACGCAGGAAACCTCACTGAGCGACCGCTTTGTCCGCTACTTGCTCGTTCCCATCTACGAGATTTTCACCGCTACCAGCCAAGCGTCGACACGGAGCTTCCATCCCTCGATCATGTCCGCGAACGCGTCCTCTGTAAGTTCGGACAGATAGGATGCTCCTGCCGGGCTCCAAGGCCGTGAACGCATAGGTAATCGACGTGCCTCCGTTAGTGGTCGGTCGGCAGGCCACCTCGACAAATCCGAAACGCGAATCCGCGTAACGCGAACATAGCGGATGCGATGCGCCAGCCGTCCAGCCAAAGGTCTCTCCGATCGGCGTGAACAGCGGAAAGACCCGGTCGATCGGCCCCGAAAGCACAATGCTGTGGCTGCGCGCAAGATGGCTCGTCATCCGCCCTCCCCGCCGGTTTCCGCCGGACGGTGGCTGTCCGCTGCGGCAAGCTCCATTTCGTAGATGCGCTTCAATTGGCCGATTGTTTCCAGGGTCGCCGCGAAGAACGGCGTCCGGCCTTCGAAAGCATGCAGCAGGATGCCCTCGATGAGGTCACCCAGGCTCATGTCGCGATGCTCAGCCAGGGCCTTGAGCACCTTCACCAATCGTTTTTCCAGGCGCACCCCGGTCTGCACGCGTTCTATGGTCATAGATCTTTGTACCATGGTACATTGGTACACCCAATGATCAGAGATGGGACGGTTTCGGCATATCGCCAGGGGTTGCCAGCGACCCCTATTGCTCTGCCTGGGCAGCAATCCCATCTGCGCGCGGCGTATCAGGCCTTTTCCTGCCCGGAAAAACCGATTAGACAGCCCAAAACACATGCGGACAGATTCCGCCCGCAATCGAAGGAAAAGCCCTTGTCCACCACGTTCGACAAAGTCGCCAAGATCATCGCCGACACCAGCGAGATCGACATCGAGACGATCACGCCCGAAAGCCACACCATCGACGATCTCGGCATCGACAGCCTCGACTTCCTCGACATCGTCTTTGCCATCGACAAGGAATTCGGCATCAAGGTGCCGTTGGAAAAGTGGACGCAGGAAGTCAATGACGGCAAGGCTTCGACCGACGACTATTTCGTCATGAAGAACCTGTGCGCCAAGATCGACGCGCTCGTCGCCGCCAAGAACGCCACGTGAACACAGCGCCTGACGCGCCCGACCCACAACAGCCTCCCATGAACCCCCACGACGTCGTCATATCAGGCATCGGCCTTGTCTCGTCACTGGGCGAGGGTCCGGATGCGCATTGGCAAAAGCTCGTCCAGCCACGGCTTGAGCCGGTTCTGGAGGCCTCGCGCTTCTCGCCCTATACGGTCCATCCGCTGCCGGAGATCGACTGGAACCTGCAGATCGCCAAGCGTGGCGACCAGCGGCAGATGGAGACCTGGCAGAGGCTCGGCACCTATGCGGCCGGCCTTGCGCTCGACGATGCCGGCATCAAGGGCAATGACGAACTCTGCGCGACGATGGACATGGTGGTGGCCGCCGGCGGCGGCGAGCGCGACGAGGCGGTCGATGCGGCCATTCTCGCGGCATCGGAAAGCCGCAATGACCGCGACGTGCTGCTCAACGAGAAGCTGACCACCGAATTGCGTCCGACGCTGTTTCTGGCACAGCTTTCCAACCTGCTCGCCGGCAACATCTCGATCGTCCACAAGGTGACGGGGTCGTCGCGCACCTTCATGGGCGAGGAAGGTGCGGGCGTTGCCGCCGTCGAGACGGCGGCCGCGCGCATCCGCTCCGGCCAGTCGACGCATATTCTGGTCGGCGGCGCTTTCCAGACCGAACATTCCGACATGCTGCTCGGCTATGAACTGGCCGGCTACCTGCATCGCGGTCCGTGGCGGCCGGTCTGGCAGAGGCAAGGCGCCGAAGGCGGCGGCGTGGTGACCGGATCCGGCGGCGCGTTTCTCGTCCTGGAGCAACGCGAGCATGCGGAAAGCCGTGGCCGGAAGATCTATGCGGAACTCGGCCCGGTCCTGTCCGGTCGCGCCAGGCGCCGGCGGGACGAACTCAACGGCGAGATCGCCACGCTGTTGAAGCAAGCCGCATTGCCGAATGGCGAGCTGCTCGCGATCTCCGGCGCTTCGGGCGCCCATGCCGCGACCGCCGCCGAGAAATCGGCGCTCGACGCCAATCCGGCGATCGCCGCACGCGGCTTTTCGACGCTGACCGGCCACATGAAGGAAGCGCAGTTCCCCTTTGCCGTGGCGCTGGCGGCACTGGCTGTCGACCGCAAGGCCGCCTATCCTGTCTTCGACGCCACAGTCGAAAAACCGTTTGCCGGTGTCCCGAACACCGTCCTTGCAACGGCGATCGGCTATCACCAATTCGAGGGCATGGCGCTGATCAAAGCCGCCTAGAGCATCGGACCGAAAAGTGTGGCGCGGTTTCGGGCGATCCGACGCTCCAAGAGAAACAGGTTTTTGGACAACAAATGGCCAATCTGAACGACCACATGGGCAGGCCCATCGTCGCCGTCACCGGCATCGGCGTGGTGACGTCGCTCGGCGTCGGCAAAACCGACAATTGGGCGGCACTTACCTCAGGCAAGTCCGGCATTCATCCAATCACCCGCTTCCCGGTCGATCATCTCAACACCCGCATCTCCGGCATGGTCGATTTCCTGCCGTCGAGTTCCAAGGGCGCCAGTCTCCTCACCTATGAGCTTGCCGAAATCGCCGCCCAGGAAGCGATGTCGGAGGCGGGCCTCGATGCCGGCGATTTCGGCGGACCGCTGTTCCTCGCTTCGCCGCCGGTCGAGCTCGACTGGAGCGAGCGCTTTTCGCTCTACAATTCCGACAAGCCCAATAATTCAGACAGGCACGATTCCGGCGCCGAAAGGCTGCTGCGGGTAGCGCGCGGCCTCAGAGAACTCGACATCTTCGAGACCACCCAGTTCGGCTCGATTGCCGACCGGCTTGCCGACCGTTTCGGCACGCGCGGCCTGCCGATTACGCTGTCGACCGCGTGCGCTTCGGGCGCCACGGCGATCCAGCTCGGCGTCGAGGCGATCCGCCGCGGCGAATGCGACAGGGCGCTGTCGATCGGCGCCGACGGCTCGGCGACCGCCGAGGCGCTGATCCGCTTCTCGCTTCTGTCGGCGCTCTCCACCCATAACGACATCCCCGAAAAGGCCTCAAAACCCTTCTCCAAGGATCGCGACGGCTTCGTGCTGGCCGAAGGCTCGGGCGCCCTTGTGCTGGAATCGCTGGAGGCAGCACTTGCCCGCGGCGCCACCGTTCTCGGCATATTGCGCGGCTGCGGCGAAAAGGCCGACGACTTCCATCGCACCCGCTCCAAGCCGGACGGTTCGCCGGCGATTGCGGCGGTGCGCGCCGCTCTTGCCGATGCCGGCCTGAGCGAGGACGGGATCGATTATGTCAACGCCCATGGCACCTCGACGCCCGAAAACGACAAGATGGAGCATTTGTCGCTGTCGACGGTGTTCGGCGAGCGGATCTCGTCAATGCCGGTCTCGTCGAACAAGTCGATGATCGGCCATACCCTATCGGCTGCCGGTGCTGTCGAGGCCGCATTTTCGCTGATGACGATGCGCGAAAGCATCATTCCGCCGACCATCAACTACGACAATCCCGACCCGGCAATCGTGCTCGACGTGGTGCCGAACACCAAGCGCAACGCCGAGGTCGGCACCGTCCTGTCGAACTCCTTCGGCTTTGGCGGCCAGAACACCTGCCTTGTCATGGCGCGGGAACCGGTCTAAGCGACCGTTCCGCTCTAGCACTGTTGTCGTGCGCATGGTCCTTTCCGAAACGGTTCTCGGTCATGCGCAACCTGGGATCTGGCATGCGCGCATTGCAACTTATCGAGGATCGCCGGCTTGAAACGGTGGACCTGCCGCCACCGCCGCCGCCTTTGCTCGGCGAGGTGACACTGCGCATCAAGGCCGTGGCGCTGAACCATATCGACGTCTGGGGCTGGCGCGGCATGGCCTTCGCCAAGCGCAAGCTGCCGCTGGTCGTCGGAGCCGAGGCCTCCGGCGAGGTCGAGGCGGTCGGCCCCGGCGTTTCCAGCCTCCTGCCCGGACAGTTGGTGTCGATCTATGGCGCCCGCACCTGCGGTCTTTGCCGCGCCTGCCGCGAAGGCCGTGACAATCTCTGCGAGCATGTCTCGGGCGTTCACGGCTTCCATCTCGACGGCTTTGCGCAGGAAAAGATCAACCTGCCGGCGCGCCTTCTGGTCCCCGCCCCGCCAGGCGTGAGCGAAATCGGCGCGGCGGTGGCGCCTGTCACCTTCGGCACGGTCGAGCACATGCTGTTCGACAATGCCCGGCTGCAACCCGGCGAGACGATACTGGTCCATGCCGGCGGCTCCGGCATCGGCTCCGCCGCTATTCAACTGGCCAAGAAGATGGGCTGCATGGTCATCACCACCGTCGGCTCGAACGACAAGATCGACAAGGCCAAGGCGCTCGGCGCCGACCACGTAATCAATTATCGCGACGACCGCTTCGAAGGCATCGTGCGCAAGCTGACCAAGAAGAAGGGCGTCGACGTGGTGTTCGAGCATGTCGGCGCCGACACCTTTGCCGCCTCGATGCTGTGCCTGAAGCGCGGCGGCCGGCTGGTCACCTGCGGCTCGACCTCCGGCGTGTCGACACAGATCAATTTGATGCAGTTGTTCCAGCAGCAGTTGAAGCTGCTCGGCTCGTTCGGCTGCCGCATGGAAAATATGGCCGACGCCATGCAGAAGATGGCCGCGGGCCTGGTCGCGCCGGTGATCGACACCGAGGTCGGCTTCGACGGCATCGATGCGGCGCTGAAGCGCATGGAAGGCCGCGACGTCTTCGGCAAGATCATCCTGCGCGTCGGCTGAAATGATCGGCAACGCCTTCAGGAAGATCCGCAGGGACGTGGGATTCCGCTATGGCAGGCGGCTTCGCCAGTTCAACTACTGGCTGGTCGCGCGCGTCGCGATGATCATCATCTCCGCGCTGCGCCTGCTGCCGCCCGACAGGGCGCTCAATTTCGCCGACCGCGCTGCCCGCCGCATCGGCCCCTGGGTAGCGCGCCATCAGGTTGCGGTCGACAATCTGCGCCAGGCCTATCCGGAAAAAAGCGATGCCGAGATCGAAGCGATCGCTTCCGATATGTGGGGCAACATGGCCCGCCTGGCCGCCGAATACATCTTTCTCGATGCTTTGTTCGACTACGATCCCGCTGCGACGAAGCCGGGCCGTGTCGAGGTCAAGGGCGTGGAGCATTTCGTGCGCATCGCTGGCGAGGACAAGCCGCATATCGTCTTCACCGGGCATCTCGGCAATTTCGAGCTGCTGCCGGTGGCTGCGGCGACATTCGGCATGAACATCACGGCGCTGTTTCGCCCGCCCAACAACCCTTACCTCGCCGAGTACATCCTCTCGACCCGCCGCTCGAGCATGGGATCGCTGCTGCCGTCTTCGACCGGTGCCTCGTTCGCACTTGCGGCCATCCTGGAGAAAGGCGGCAATATCGGCGTGCTGGTCGACCAAAAATTCACCGGCGGGCTCGAGACGACATTCTTCGGCCGCCCCTGCGAGAGCAACCGGGTTCTCGGCACCCTGGCGCGGCACTACGATTGCGATGTCTACCCGGCGCGCTGCGTACGCCTGCCGAACAACCGTTTCCGGCTCGAGATCGAGGACAAGCTCACCTTGCCGCGCACCGCCGGCGGCAGTGTCGACGTCCGCGCCACCACCCAGCTTCTCAACGACGTGGTCGAGCGCTGGGTGCGCGAAGACCCCGGCCAGTGGATGTGGTTCCACAAGCGCTGGGAGATCAGCGGCCGCAAAAAGCGTCGGCCAGCGACAATGCGCGACAAACCCGCCTGAGCGCACCATCTTTTTTGGGTGCAAGCCTTATTTTGTTCTTGCTTTGTGCCGGCAGCTATGCTACTAATTTCGGTATGGTGCTATTTGGCCCCAACGAACCCGCCGCTCCGGCGGGTTTTTTATTGCGGGCCGAGGAGCAGGCCCTAATTCGTCACGAGAATCCGCGTATTGCCGAAGCCGGCTTCGCGCACCATCGAATAGAACGCGGCGGCGTTGCTGGGGTGGAGGCGCACACAGCCATGCGATGCCGGGCGCCCCAATTGCCGGATCGCGCCGGTGCCGTGGATGGCATAGCCGCCGCGGAAGAACACCGAATAGGGCATCGGCGACATGTCGTATTTGCGCGAATACCACATCCGGGCCGTCCGCTGTGGCCGGTAACTGCCGCGCGGCGTGATGTAGCCCTTGCGGGCGGTGGAAACGCTCCACCGATAATACGAAAGCCCGTATCTTACCGTCATCGTCTGTGAGGAAATATCGATGTTCGCGACCAGGCTGGCCGCACGGCTCTCGAACGACGAACCGAACAGCATCGCTACTAATGCCGCTGCCATGAGAACAGTGTTTTTCATGCAATCAAACCCCTTTGATGCCCCTTGCCTGCCTGCCGTCACGCTGTTCTCCAGCGTTTTGATGGCAAGCCAGAGAGCTAACACCTACTCCCTGACGATTTCACCAATCCAAAGCAGCGAATTTGAACGATTTCCCGCAATAGTTGCCGTAACGACACGCAATCGCCTCGCAATTCGCCATCGGGCTTGCAAAACCGCTTCATCCGCTGCTCAATTCGCCGAATGAACGAACCGAACGAACGGCTCCTCAAGGCTATCGATGACCGAGCCGATGATCTGGTTGCCCTGACTGCGGATCTGATCCGCTTTCCGACCATCAATCCGCCCGGCGAAGCCTATCGGCCATGTGCCGAATATATCGGCGCGCGGCTGAAGAAGCGTGGTTTTGAGATCGAATTCATCCGTGCCGAGGGCACGCCCGGCGACACTGACCGTTACCCGCGCGTCAACGTCGTCGCCCGCTTCGATGGCCGGGCGCCGGGTGCTTGCGTGCACTTCAATTCGCATATCGACGTCGTCGAGCCCGGCGACGGCTGGAGCCTCGATCCGTTCGCCGGCATCGTCAGGGATGGCAAGGTCTATGGCCGCGGCGCATGCGACATGAAAGGCGGGCTTGCCGCCTCGATCATCGCCGCTGAAGCCTTCATGGAGGTGTTTCCCGATTTTCCCGGCGCCATCGAGATTTCAGGCACGGTCGACGAGGAGTCCGGCGGCTTTGGCGGCGTCGCGCATCTGGCCAAGCTCGGCTATTTCTCCAGACCGAAGGTCGACCACGTCATCATTCCCGAGCCGCTCAACAAGGATCGCATCTGCCTTGGCCATCGCGGCGTCTGGTGGGCGGAGATCGAGACCAAGGGCGAGATCGCGCACGGCTCGATGCCGTTCCTCGGCGACAATGCGGTGCGCCATATGGGCGCCGTGCTGCGCGCCTTCGAAGACGAATTGTTTCCGGCGCTCGACCGCAAGATGACGCGCATGCCGGTCGTGCCCGAAGGCGCAAAACGCTCGACCATGAACATCAACTCGATCCATGGCGGCCAGACGGAGGATTTCCGGCCCGGCCTGCCCTCGCCCAACGTGCCCGATTCCTGTCGGCTGACCATCGACCGCCGCTTCCTGCTCGAAGAGGATCTCGCTGCGGTCAAGAGCGAGGTGACCGATATCCTCGAACGGCTGAAGCGCGAGCGCAAAAAGTTCGACTATGAAATCCGCGATCTGATGGAGGTGCTGCCGCTGATGACCGAGCGCGACGCGCCGGTGGTTAAGGCGGTCGCGCAAGGCATCATGGAGATATTCGACCGCGAACCGGATTACGTGATTTCGCCCGGCACCTACGACCAGAAGCACATCGCCCGTATCGGCCACATCTATGACTGCATCGCCTATGGCCCGGGCATCCTCGATCTCGCCCACCGGCCCGATGAATGGGTCGGCATTGCCGACATGCTGGACTCGGCAAAGGTGATGGCGATCGGCCTCGACGTTCTGCTGAGGGACGCCGGCCCGCGATGATCCGGCCATGGGCGAAAAAACATTCCTCCCGGCGACGGCGGACGGTACGAAACGCAATTTACTCGGCGGCGAATTCACGCTTCTATCCGCCCGGGTTTGAGCACGTATTTTAGATATGGGGAGTTGCACGATGAAATTGTGGAAAACCATTCTGGCTGCCGCGGCGCTGGCGTTGGCCGCCGGAACCTCGGCGATGGCCGCGCGCACCGACCTGGTCATCGGCATTACGCTCGAACCCCCGCATCTCGATCCGACGGCGGGCGCCGCGGCGGCAATCGACGAGGTGCTCTATGCCAATGTCTTCGAGGGCCTGACCCGCATCGGCCCGAACGGCGAAGTGCTGCCCGATCTCGCCGAAAGCTGGAGCATTTCCGACGACGGCAAGGTCTACACTTTCAAGCTGCATACAGGCGTGAAATTCCATGACGGCAGCGACTTCAATGCCGACGACGTGAAATTCTCGCTCGATCGTGCCCGCGCCGACAATTCCGTCAACGCGCAAAAGGGCCTGTTTGCCGCCATCGACAAGGTCGAGGTCGTCGATCCCGCGACGGTGAAGGTCACGCTGAAGAACCCGCAAGGCTCGTTCCTCTACAATATGGGCTGGGGCGACGCGGTGATGGTGGCGCCTGAGACAGCCGACACCAACAAGGAAAAACCGATCGGCACCGGCCCGTTCAAGTTCCAGAACTGGGCCAAGGGCTCATCGATCACGCTGGTCAAGTCGGACAATTACTGGGGCGCCCCGGTGTTCCTCGACAAGGCCGAGTTCCGCATCATTCCGGATGCCGCCGCCGCCGTTCCGGCGCTGCTTTCCGGCGACGTCCAGGCCTTTCCGTTCTTCGACCCCGACAGCGTCGCCCAGGTCAAGGACGATCCGCGCTTCAAGGTGGTGATCGGCTCGACCGAGGGTGAAACCATCCTGTCGATCAACAACAAGAAGCCGCCCTTCGACAAGCTGCAGGTCAGGCAGGCGATTTCCTTTGCGCTCGATCGCAAGGCGATCATCGACGGCGCCTCGGCCGGCCTCGGCGTGCCGATCGGCTCGCACATGTCGCCCGCCAGCAAGGCCTATGTCGACTTGACCGGCCTCTATCCGCACAATGTGGAGAAGGCCAAGGAATTGCTGAAGGAAGCCGGCCTGGAGAATGGCTTCAAGGCGACGCTGAAGCTGCCGCCGCCCTCCTATGCGCGGCTTGGTGGCGAGATCATCGCCTCCGAGCTTCGCGAAATCGGCATCGATCTCGAGATTATCCCGGTCGAATGGGCGCAATGGCTGGACCAGGTCTTCACCAAGAAGGACTACGACCTGACCATCGTTTCCCACACCGAGCCTAACGACATCGATATCTATTCGCGTAAGGACTATTACTTCAACTATGACAATCCGGCCTTCGATAAGATCATCGACGAATTGAACCTTACCTCCGACGAGGCCAAGCGCACGACGCTGCTCGGCGAGGCGCAGAAGGTCCTGGCCGATGACGCCGTGGTCGGCTTCCTCTACGAATTGCCGAAGGTCGGCGTCTGGGACGCCAAACTGCAGGGCCTGTGGGAAAATGCCCCGATCCAGGCCAACGACCTTACCAAGGTGAAGTGGACGGATTGAGCGGGTCGCTGACAGAAGGGCGAAAGTTGCACTCCGTCCCACCCCCCTCTGCCCTGCCGGGCATCTCCCCCTCAAGGGGGGAGATTGAGCCCTCACCGCCGCTTTCGCTAACCACTAGCGTTGCAGGGACAGTGCCGGCGTGGAAACTGCCAATCTCCCCCCTTGAGGGGGAGATGTCCGGCAGGACAGAGGGGGGTGGGCGGGAACGCAAGCTTCGCCCGGTTTTTGCGTCCGGCAACACAGCGGTTCCTCAACGTCCATGACCGCCTACCTCCTCAAGCGCCTCGCCATCGCCGTCGTCACGCTGGTTCTGGCCTCAATGGTCGTTTTTGCCGTGCTGGAGATCATTCCCGGCGACCCGGCGCGGCTGATGCTTGGCCTGAACGCCAGTGCCGACCAGATCGAATTGCTGCGCAACCAGATGGGCCTCAACGCTCCCGTCGTGCTGCGCTATCTGCATTGGGCCGGCGGCTTGCTGAGCCTCGATTTCGGTCGCTCCTACACCTATTCGGTGCCGGTCATCGATCTGGTCCGCGAGCGCCTCGTCGTCTCGCTGCCGCTGGCGCTGATGGCGCTGGCGCTGTCCACCGTCATTGCCATCCCGGTCGGGCTGTTTTCCGCCAGCCGGCGCGGCCGGGCCGGCGACACGGTTGCGATGGGCGCCGCCCAGCTTGGCGTCGCCGTGCCCAATTTCTGGTTCGCGCTGATGCTGATCTATCTTTTCGCCGTCTGGCTGCGGTTGGTGCCCGGCGGCGGCTTTCCCGGCTGGAGCGCCGGCGTCTGGCCGGCGCTGAAATCGCTGCTCCTGCCGGCAATCGCCCTCGCTCTGCCGCAGGCGGCGATCCTCGCCCGGGTCACCCGCTCGGCACTGATCGAAGTGCTGAACGAGGACTACATCCGCACCGCCCGCGCCAAGGGCCTGCCCTATCGCCTTGTCTTGTGGCGGCATGCGCTGCGCAACGCCATGATCCCGGTGGTCACCATTCTAGGCCTGCAATTCGCCTTCCTGCTTGCCGGCACCATCATCATCGAGAACGTCTTCTATTTGCCCGGCCTCGGGCGGCTGGTGTTCCAGGCAATCAACCAGCGTGACCTGATCGTGGTCGAGAGCGTCGTCATGCTGCTGGTTGCCGCCGTCATCGTCGTCAATTTCGTTGTCGATCTCTCCTATGCGGTGGTCGATCCGCGCCTGAGAGGCCGGCAATGACGCTGCACATCGACATCCCCGACGAGAACCTTGCCAGCATCCTGGCCAAGGCGTTTCGAAACCGTTCGTTCCTCGCCGGCTTCGTCGTCACCGCACTGGTGGCTGCGGTCGCGATCCTCTCCTTCGAGTGGACGCCTTACGACGTCACCAGGCTGGTCATTTCCGACAAGACCCAGGCGCCGTCGCTGGCGCACTGGTTCGGCACCGACCATTTCGGTCGCGACATCCTGTCGATGATCATGGTTGGCGCCCGCAACTCGATTGCCGTGGCGCTGGTGGCGGTCGGCATCGGCATGGGCGTCGGCGTGCCGCTCGGCGCCTTTGCCGCGGCGCGTGGCGGCTTCGTCGACGACGTGCTGATGCGGCTGAACGACCTGGTCTTCGCCTTTCCGGCGCTGCTTTCGGCAATCATGATCACCGCCATCTTCGGGCCCGGCGCGTTCAACGCCATCATTGCCATCGGCATCTTCAACATCCCGGTGTTCGCGCGCGTCGCCCGCGCCGGCGCCCTGGCGATCTGGCCGCGCGAATTCATCCTCGCCGCCCGCGCCGCCGGCAAAAGCAGGACGCTGATCAGCATCGAACATGTGCTGCCCAACATCGCCACGCTGCTGCTGGTGCAAGGCACCATCCAGTTCGCGCTGGGCATACTGGCCGAAGCGGGCTTGTCCTACGTCGGGCTGGGCACCCAGCCGCCGATGCCGAGCTGGGGCCGCATGCTGTTCGACGCCCAGACCCGCATGGTGGTGGCGCCGTGGATGGCGATCTTTCCGGGCATGGCGATCGTCATCACCGTGCTTGGCCTGAACCTGCTTGGCGACGGCATTGCCGACATTCTCGATCCGAAATCGCGGCGGCAGCGATGAGCCTGCTCGAAATCGAGAAGCTGTCGCTGACCATCGGCGGCACGCCCATCCTCAGGGACATCGAGCTGTCCGTGGCGCCCGGCGAAGTCATGGGGCTGGTCGGCGAATCCGGCTCCGGCAAGTCGATGACGGCGCTCACCGTGATGCAGCTCCTGCCGTGGGCGGCACGCGCCACGGGACGCGTTACCTTCGACGGCATCGACATCCTGGCGGCGAGCGAGGACCAGATGTGCGCAATGCGCGGCGACGACATCGGCATGGTGTTCCAGGAGCCGATGACGGCGCTCAACCCGGTCAAGACCATCGGCGAGCAGGTTGCCGAGGGTATTCGCTGGCACACCAGGGCGAGCCGCGCCGACGCCGAGGAACGGGCGCGAAAAATGCTCGACCGGGTCGGCTTGCCGGCGGCGCAGTTCCCGCTGTCGCGTTATCCGCATGAGCTGTCCGGAGGCCAGCGCCAGCGCGTCGTCATCGCCATCGCCTGTGCGCTGAAGCCCAAGCTGCTGATCGCCGACGAACCGACGACCGCGCTCGACGTGGTGCTGCAGGCGCAGATCCTCGACCTTTTGCGCGACCTCGTAGCGGAAAACCGCATGGGCCTGCTGCTGATCTCGCACGACCTCGCCGTGGTGACCGAGATGGCGGACCGCATCACCATCCTGCGACATGGCGAGGTGATGGAGGCCGGCGACACGGCGCGCATTCTGTCCGGACAGCTTCATCCCTATACGCGCCAGCTGGCGCAGGCCTCGATGCATGTGCCCGCGCGGGCTAGGCACAGCGTCGGCCAAGGAAAACCTCTGGTTGAGGTAGACAGCGTGACGCGCGACTATCCGGCACGGCGCACATCGCTGCTCAAGCGAGGGGCTCCCATCCGAGCCGTCGACGATGTTTCTTTCTCGATGGCGCCCGGCCGGTCGGTGGCGCTCGTCGGCCGTTCCGGCTGCGGCAAGTCGACGCTTGCCCGCATGGTTCTGGCACTGGACAAGCCGACGGCCGGTACGATCCGCTTCCGCGGCAATACCCTCACCGGCAAGAGCGAGGCGGAGCTGAAGCCGGCACGGCGCGACATGCAGGTCGTGTTCCAGGACCCGTACGGCTCGTTCGACCCACGCCAGAAGGTCGAGAGACTGGTGGCCGAGCCGCTGCATGTGCTGGAGAAGAAGCCGTCGCCCGCCGCGCGGCGCGAGATGGTGGCGCATGCGCTGCACGAGGTCGGCCTCTCACCAGGCGACATGGACAAATATCCGCACGAGTTTTCGGGCGGCCAGCGCCAGCGCCTGTCGATCGCCCGCGCCATCATCACGCGGCCGAAGCTGGTCGTCGCCGACGAGCCGGTCTCGGCGCTCGACGTCTCGATCCGCGCCCAGATCCTCGATCTGTTCGCCGAGCTCAACCAGAAGCTCGGCATCGCCTATCTGTTCATCACCCATGATCTGACCGTCGCCCGCGCCATCACCGACGAAGTGATGGTCATGCATGACGGCAAGATCGTCGAGCGTGGCAGGACGAGCGAAGTACTTGACCACCCGCAATCCGCGGCCGCCAAGGCCTTGGTCACTGCTGCTCCAGACCTGCACCGGGCGATCGCAAAACGGCTGCACGAACAGGGGTGAGCGGCCTCAGCCTTGCGGCTTGACCAAATCGGCCGGGCTGATGTCGAGCAAATCGAGCGTGCGGCGCAACAGCTGCATCTCGCTCCCGGCAAGTTGCGAATCGGCCTTGGCGATCTCGGCCATGTGGCGGGCGAGCAGCTTGCGCCGTTCGACGTCGAGGTCGCGGAATTGGGCGACGGCCTGCGAGCTGTTGGTCTCGTAGCCGAAATCGTTGAGATATTCGATGACGCTGTCGACGCTGGTTTCGGGTATGCCGAAGGCGTCGCGGCAGATACGCCTGAAGGCGGTCATTTCGCTTTCGCTGACCGAACCGTCGGCCAGGATCATACGGAACAGCATCAGCAATTCCGCCGACAGCACCGGATCGTCCGCGACCTTGCGCACGCCGGGGTCGCCGTCGAAGATCGAGCGTATCTGGTCCAGCAATCCCATCGCCATCAGCCCCTTCCGATTCGTCGGGAAGGTAGCGCGGAATCGGCTTGGCGCAAACGGGGTGCGATGGTGGAAAAGCCGCCTGCGTGCACTCATTGGTGTGTGACCGCGCGACTGATAGTATGCCGTTGTACGAATCATGTTGAGGAGGGACCGAACATGAATCTCAGTGCGCCTACCCAGCTTATTTTCATTATATCCCTTGTTATCGCCATTATCGGCGTTCTCGCCGCGCTTGGCGTCCTTGCGTTCATCCCTTTGGCTGCTGTGTGGATTGTCGTCATCGCTTACATCGTGCTGGCCGCCGGCTGCCTGATGCGCGGCGCCTAAACACGTCCAGACAATTCAGAATCTCAGGCAACTCGGAGCGCCCGGCAAAAAGCCGGGCGCTTTTGATTCCGACGAATGGTCTGTTAAAGTCGCGTGGCGGAAGGAAAGCGCATGCCCGACAGCGAAGACGGCAGCCGCCACGAAAGCCCAGGCCTCGATCGGTTCGAGATGGTGCGGCGCGCGCCGAGCCATCGGCTTCAGGGCGCCGTCACCGACATGTGCGGCTTTCGCGAAACCATGCCAGGCCATTTCCGCGCCGTCGAATATGCCTCGCTGACCGTGCCGCTGGTCATCAGCTTTGCCGAACCCTTTGCCATCGGGCTCGGCCATGACCCGGGCGACAATGACCGCTTCGCCAGTTTTGCCGCCGGCCTTTATGCCGGGCCGGTAGTGATCGAATCCTGCGGCGGCACCTGCTGTGTGCAGATCAATTTCACCCCGCTCGGCGCTCGTCGCTTCTTCGGCCGCCCGATGAGCGAACTGACCGACCGCATGGTCGGCCTGGATGACGTGCTCGGCGTCGAAGGCATCGCGCTTCGCGAAAGGCTCGGCAATGCGCCGGATTGGAGCACACGCTTTGCCATCGCCGAAGCCTTCGTCGGTGATCGGTTGGCAACCGCGGACCGCACTCAGGCCGAAATGGTCTGGGTCTATGAGACGATCGTCTCGACGCGTGGGCGGATCAGCATCTCGACGCTGGCCGAAAAGCTTGGCTGGAGCCGCAAGCATCTTACCGGAAAATTTTCGGACGCTATCGGCACCGGCCCAAAAACGCTCTCGCGCATCGTCCGCTTCAATCATGCGCTTGGCCTGTCGAGACAGGCGAACAGCGCTTGGGCCGACATCGCCGCCGACTGCGGCTATGCCGACCAGGCGCATCTGGTACGCGAGTTTCGCGACCTGGCAGGCGTCGCGCCGACGGCGCTTGCCGCGAGGTAACATTTCTTCAAGACGCGCAACCGGCCGTCGCGCAGACTGGGTTGATCGACCAACCCGCTGAAGGAGATCAGCCATGCCGAACACCCCCGAACCACCGCGGCTTTATCCGGCGCTGCGCTACAGGAATGCCGGCAAGATGATCGATTGGCTGTGCGAGGCCTTCGGCTTCAGCGTTCGCGCCCGCTATGGCGAAGGCGACGTGGTGCACCACGCCGAACTCGCTTTCGGCTCTTCGATCGTCATGCTCGGCACGGCGCGCGACGACGCCTATGGCAAGATGGTCGGCGCGCCGGGTTCGGGTGGCGGCAAGTCGATCTACGTTGCGGTCGCTGACGCAGACGCGGCATACGCGCGGGCAAAGACCGCCGGCGCCGAGATTCTGGAAGAACTCACCGACCGCGACTATGGCAGCCGCGAATTCATCTGCCGCGATCCGGAAGGCAACGTCTGGTCGTTCGGCACCTACTGGCCGAAGGCTGACGAGAAAGCATGATCCCGAAAAGTGGAGACCGGTTTTCGGACAAGATCATGCTCAGGCAAAGTATCTAACGCGCCAGCCCAAAAATTGTGTCGCAGTCGAGGTGGGTTTCCAGTTCGGCTGCGATCTCGTCCAGTGCCCGTTCGACCTCGGCGCGGTAGTCGATGCCGCCGCCCTTGACGCCGAGGCTTTCGAGGAATTTCGCCCGGAAGGCATCGGCGGAAAACAGCCCGTGCATATAGGTGCCCACCACCTTGCCGTCGGCCGAGATAGCGCCGTCATCGATACCGTTGATAACGGCGGACGGCCGCAGCGTGTCCGGACCTGTGGTGCGGCCGAGATGGATCTCGTAGCCCTCGAGCGGCAGGTCGAACGGCACCGAGCGCGCGCTGACGTTGCGCACCGTCTTTTCCGGCTCCATCACCGTTTCGACGTCGAGCAGGCCAAGCCCTTGCGTTTCTGTAACGCTGCCCTCGATGCCGTCGGGATCGCGCACGATATGACCAAGCATCTGGAAGCCGCCGCAAATGCCGACGATATGACCACCGCGTTTCCTATGCGCGGCAAGGTCGCGGTCCCAGCCGTTCTCGTGAAATTTCAGGAGATCGCCGATCGTCGACTTCGAGCCGGGAATGACCACCAGACCCGCATCTTCGGGCAAGCGCTCACCAGGCGGCACGAACACCACCTCAACTTGCGGTTCGGCCTTGAGCGGGTCGAGATCGTCGAAATTGGCGATGCGCGAGAGCACCGGCACGGCGATCTTCAGCGCGCGCTTCTCGCCGGACGCCAGTCGCTCGAGCACGACGGAATCTTCCGATGGCAGCCGCGCCGCCGCCTTCAGCCACGGCACGACGCCAAAACAGCGCCAGCCGGTGAATTTTTCGATCGCCTTGATGCCGTCTTCGAACAGCGAGACGTCGCCACGGAACTTGTTGATGAGGTAGCCGACGATCATGCGCCGGTCCTCCTCCGGCAGGATCAGATGGGTGCCGGCGACCGAGGCGATGACGCCGCCGCGATCGATATCGCCGACCAGGATCACCGGCACGCCGGCGCGCGTCGCAAAGCCCATATTGGCAATGTCGCGGCTCCTGAGATTGATCTCGGCCGGCGAGCCGGCGCCCTCGACAATGACCAGATCGGCGCCCTCGCCGACCTTTGCCCAGGAGTCCAGTACCGCATCCATCAGCCGGCCCTTCAGCGCCTGGTAGTCGCGCGCCCGCGCCTCGCCGAACACCTTGCCCTGCACGACGACTTGAGCGCCGACATCGGTCTGCGGCTTGAGCAGCACCGGGTTCATGTGGACGGTCGGCGCCACGCCGCAGGCGATCGCCTGCAGCCATTGGGCGCGGCCGATCTCGCCGCCGCCTGAATCGCCTGGAATATCGGCGACGGCGGCGTTGTTGGACATGTTCTGCGGCTTGAACGGCCGCACCTTCAAGCCGCGCTTCTTCGCCGCGCGGCACAGACCGGCGACGAGCACCGTCTTGCCGACATCCGAACCCGTGCCCTGCAGCATGATCGCCTTGGCCATATCAGTCCCTGCCCTGCGCAACGGTTGCGGTGATCGTCGACTTGGCCGCCAGTGGCCCGCCACGCCAGAGATAGAGCGCCAGCAGCGGCTCCCTGCCGGTGCGCATGGCGTGGTTGATGTCAGAGGCATGGTGGATCACCTCGCCCGCCGCTCGAAGGCGAAAACCGCCGTCGCCCATGCGCCATTCGGTGCCGCCGGTCAGCGGGATGTAGATCTCCTCCGCGACATGGTGGTGATCGGGGTAGACAATGTCGGGCCCAAGGATCAGCAGGCCGCCCGCGACCTCGTAATTGACGAAATGGCCGCGTGTGCCGAACACCTCCAGCCAGCCGTAATTGTCGATGAAAGCCTTGCCGAAATCCGCTTCGCCATAGGTCTGGCCCCAGCGCAGATCTCCGCGACGCTCCGCAACCAGCCGCGCCAGTGGCTTGGCCGCAGCGGGAGCGAGTTCGACGATCCGGCCGAGCTGGACGAGACAAGGCAGTGCATGCGGTTCGAGCGGACGGGACGGCATGTCCCAGCCGATCCGGGCCACGGCGTCGCGCACCAGCGCATCATCGAACGTCTGGAGATAGGCATGGAAGCATCCAAGCAGTTCGTCGAAAGTTGTCGTCACACTTTGCTCCAAAGCGCATTCGCGCACAGCGGCTGCCCAGATGGTTGGATGGAGACGGTCGGGTTGCGCGGCGGCATCATTGGTCTAGATTGGACGGCGCGCAAAGCCAAAAACGACAGGCCAGCAGGCCGGAAACATCAGGGAGCACGCCATGGACGCCGCTGTCGATGCGGGCACCAGCCAGTTCGAACTCAACGAGGACCAGCGCGCCATCCAGGAGATGGCGCAAGCCTTCGCCGCCGACCGCGTGGCGCCGAACGCACTCGACTGGGATCGCAACAAGCATTTCCCGGCCGATGTGATCCGCGAGACAGGTCCGCTCGGCCTTGGCGGCATCTATGTCCCCGACGACGTCGGCGGCTCGGGGCTCGGCCGGCTCGACGCCGTGCTGATCTTCGAGGCGCTTTCGCGGGCCGATCCGGCGTTTTCCGCCTTCATCTCGATCCACAACATGGCGGCATCGATGATCGACCGCTTCGGCAGCGACGAGCAGCGCCGGCGTTTCCTGCCGAAGCTGACCTCGATGGAATGGCTGGCAAGCTACTGCCTGACCGAGCCGGGTTCGGGATCCGATGCCGCGGCGCTGAAGACGCGTGCGGTCAAAAGCGGCGGCGACTATGTGCTGAACGGCGCCAAGCAGTTTATCTCCGGTGCCGGCGACAGCGACCTCTATGTCGTCATGGCGCGCACCGGCGCCGACGGGCCGAAAGGCATTTCCGCCTTCGTCGTGCCGAACGATGCGCCGGGCCTTTCCTTCGGCGCCAACGAGCACAAGATGGGCTGGCACATGCAGTCGACGCGCCAGGTCGTCTTCGAGGACTGCAAGGTGCCGGCCGAAAATCTTTTGTCGGCTGAAGGCGCCGGTTTCGGCATCGCCATGGCCGGGTTGGACGGCGGCCGGTTGAACATCGCCGCCTGCTCGCTCGGCGGCGCGCAATCGGCACTGGACAAGGCACTCGCCTACACCGCCGAACGCAAGGCTTTCGGCTCGAGGATCAACCAGTTCCAGGCGCTGCAGTTCAAGCTTGCCGACATGGAGACCGAACTGCAGGCAGCGCGCGTCTTCCTCTACACCGCCGCCTCGAAGCTCGACCGCAACGCGCCGGAGGCCTCGAAATGGTCGGCGATGGCCAAGCGCTTCGTCACCGACACCGGCTTCAATGTCGCCAACGACGCCCTGCAGCTGCACGGCGGCTATGGTTATCTGCACGATTACGGCATCGAGAAGCTGGTGCGCGACCTGCGTGTCCACCAGATACTCGAAGGCACCAACGAGATCATGCGCGTCATCATCGCTCGCGCCCTGATCGGACGATAGAGAATTTAGTGAATAGTGAATAGTGAATGGTGAATGGTGAATGGTGAATGGTGAGGCTATCATATAGACTATGAGTAATACATGATCACTACTGACTACTGACTACTGACTACTGACTACTGACTACTGACTACTGACTACTGACTACTGACTACTGACTATTCACTATTCACTATTCACTATTCCACTCACGGAGCGCCATTATGACCACCATCGCCTTCATCGGCCTCGGCAATATGGGCAATCCGATGGCCTCCAACCTGGTCAAGGCCGGGTATGCCGTGCACGGCTTCGACCTGGTGCCGGAGAATCTCGTCATCGCCAGGGAACACGGCGTCGTCATCATGGCCAACGCTGTTGCAGCGGTGAAAGACGCCGATGCGGTCATCACCATGCTGCCAGCCGGTAAGCATGTTCTGTCGGTTTACGCAGACATAGTATCCCAGGCAAAAAAAGGCGCGCTGTTCATCGATTCCTCTACCATCGATGTCGAGTCGGCTCGAAAGGCCCATGCCATCGCCGCCAAGCACGGGTTGCTGTCGATCGACGCGCCGGTCTCCGGCGGCACGGGCGGTGCGGCGGCCGGCACGCTGACCTTCATGGCCGGCGGTTCGAAGGATGCCTTCGCCAAGGCCGAACCAATCCTCAAGCCGATGGCCGGCCGCATCGTTCATTGCGGCGACGACGGCGCCGGACAGGCGGCGAAGATCTGCAACAACATGATTTTGGGCATTTCGATGATCGGCGTTGCCGAGGCCTTCGTGCTGGCAGAAAAGCTCGGCCTGTCGCACCAGGCGCTGTTCGACGTCGCCTCGACCTCGTCCGGCCAGTGCTGGTCGCTGACCACCTATTGCCCGGTGCCCGGCCCGGTGCCGACATCGCCCGCCAACAATGGCTATAAGCCTGGCTTCGCGGCGGCACTGATGCTGAAGGACCTGAAACTGTCGCAGGAGGCCGCACAGAGCGTCGGTGCAGCAACGCCGCTCGGCGCCGAGGCAGCCCAGCTTTATGCGCTGTTCAACGCACAAGGGAATGCCGGCGCGGATTTTTCCGGCATCATTAATTTCCTCCGTGGTGACCCTGCGTAAGCTCCAGGTTCACAGGTTTTCGATCTGCCCAAAGCGGAAAGTCGGCAAATTTAGGTTTGCTTAAGCTCTTGCTAACCCTGCAGTAACGATATGCGTTTAAAACGGATTGCGAGGCGGACATCCGCCCGGCGCTCCGGATCAGGTCTCGCGTACCGGAGCCCGTAAGTTTCGCCGTAAGTTTCGCAAGTGTATTGTTGGCGAAGCGCCATGCGTATCTGGCAAAGCCGCGTTCCGATGGAGCGCGGTTTTTGCGTTTCGCATTCTTCAAGGACAATGAGGCGATCGCCCTGGCGTGTCTCCAGATGATCGTCGGCGTCGTGGCTGCTGTCCTGAGCTACGTCGACCCACAGGTGGTCGCGCCCCAATCCCCCAGCGCGTCGGTGCCATGGCTCATCGGTCAGCTACGCTACTTGCGTGCGAGCACGACGTGGGCCTCTTGGGGGAACATCAGCTCCCCTTCAGTTGAATAGATTGCCAGCGAAAAATCTAGATCACCGGTGATCGCTGCGATGACTGCTTCCCGATCCCCGGCATCAATTCTGCTGACCAGCCCGGCCTGCGGAGTCGCTGCCAGCTGTAGTCGCACATATTCCCTAGACGAGGGAAATCGGATGTTTTGTGTCGTCGTGTGGATGGTCACCTGACGAAATCCCGCCTCGGCCACCAATCGGTAAAGCTCGTCCGCATCGGCGAGTGAATGCTCAGACCTTTTCGTTGCCGAAGCGCCTGGACCGAGGTGTCGATCCAAGGCATCCGCCAGCGCCTTCGCCGCAGGAGTGTGCTCAATAGCGCTGAAAACGTTTAAAGCCAGTCGGCCGTCAGGCACCAGAACCCGGAACATCTCACGGAGCGCACTAGATCGATCCGGAAAAAACTGCAGTCCGAGCTGGCAAAGAACCAGATCGAAGGCGGAGTCAGGGAACGGCATTTCGAGCGCGCTTCCCTCGTGCCAGTCGATACGCGCTCCAGCGCCTCTCGGGAGCGACCGAGCAACGGCGAGCATGCCCGTATTGATGTCGAGGCCGACGACCTGCCCACTTCCCATACGCTCGGCCGCCGAGCGTGCCACCACGCCGGTGCCGCAAGCTACGTCCAAAATCCGCTCACCAGATTGAGGCGCAGCACGATCCATCAGGTCCGCAGCCCACAGGGCTGTGATTGCCGGGACCAGGTAGCGCTCGTAGAGGTCCGCGGCGCTGCCTTCCAGCTGCCACTGCTCCTGCTGGGCCATAGTGTCCCTCCCGCACAACGATCTCGGGCAACGGGCCCGATCGGCGCTTCAGCAGCCATCATAAAGCGCGTGTCTGTCGACTAGCAACCGGGCAATGGAAACCGGCAGGGTGCTATTCTTCGCGTTCCGTATCACAACGGTCTTTGCACCATCCGCCCCAAGTAGAATCAAACTCGCATTCTACTGTGCACTCCACGCGCGGCATCTCGCCAATATTTACGAGGCCGATATCCACGAGTTTGTAGCGAGCGATCGCCTTTGGATATTTCCTGAAAACACCCTCAATTTCCGCCACGAAGTCCTTGTGCTCTTCTGGAGCCGGCCTTTTGAAAGGTGTTTTGGCGTCCTGCGCAAGAGATACAGTGATGACCGATTGCATAACCAAGGCTAGGATCAAAGAAATGGTGCGCATCAACTGTCTCCAATACGCCTTACGTGGAGAGATGTTTTGATGGTGGATGGCCGCAACTCCGGGACGGGGGGAAGGCCGTATCGAGGGTAGTCTGCGTCAAACATGGCCCACCATCGCCCGTGTAATCGTTGCACGGGCAGTTGCCGTGCGCCTCTATGTGCGCGTTGCAAGGGTTCCCGAACCCAAACCCATCATCAGGTAAAGTTACTCCCGCCCGCGCCAGTAGGGCCGCGGCTTCTTTCCGCGCGCTGATGATCAAGAACGCGGCCTTTTCCAGGGCTTCCGATTGTTCGCGCGTGAGACCCTCCCGAGACAGATATTTAAACATGTGTCACTCCCTCTGATTTGGATTCGCCAAATGCCTCAATTGGGAAGCAAGCATGCTTCAAATTTGCACACCGCTCGACTTGTTCGCTCTTCAACGTGGCGCAATTCGTTGCGACGTGGCGCTAAGGACAGCTAGTCGCCCATTTTGGTCTCCTTGAACGAATGATCCCTTGCTGAAGTCGATCAGGCGACGTTGACTGGACCGGACTTACGGATGGCTTACGGAAGTCACGCTGATCGGCGGCAGGTGACAAGACGGGCGCCGTTCGCACGCTTGCCGCGCTCGGCATGGACGAGTTTTGCCAGCCGGGGAGTGAGGTAGGCTTGGCGCGCCAAAGGGCGCGTTTCCACCCGCAGCCGAATTCGAACTGACTTTGTCCACGTCCTCGACCATCTGCTCGGCGATCGACGCAGCGATCGCCGAGCGTCCGACTGCAGGACGCCCGGCGATGGTTCTACCTTACCCCCTTGCGCAAATCCGCTTGCGCCAGATCGAGCGCCGTGGCGATGCGGTCGCAGGCCATGTCGATCGTCTCGCGCGTCCAGATCAGCGGCGGCGACAGGATCATCGTGTCGCCGGTAGCGCGCAGCATCATGCCCTGGACAATCGCGTGGTCGCGAACCATCACCGCTGCGCTGCCGGCAGGCAGGAAGCGCTCCTTGGTCACCTTGTCCTTGACGATCTCGATCGCCCCCATCAGCCCGAACGAGCGCACCTCGCCGACCAGATCGTGCCCACCGAGACGTTCCTGCAGGGCCCTGGCGAAGTAAGGCCCGGTGTCGTTCCTGACGCGCTCGACCAGGCCTTCACGCTCGATGATCTCGAGGTTCTTCAGCGCCACCGCGCAGGCCACCGGATGCCCGGCATAGGTGTAGCCGTGATAGAATTCGCCGCCCTTTTCGACCAGCGTCGCCGCGATGCGGTCGCCGACCAGCAGCGCCGACAGCGGCTGATAGCCAGAGGTCAGCGCCTTGGCCGTGGTGATGGTGTCGGGCTCGACATCGAAGGCTTGTGCGGCGAACCACTCGCCTGTGCGGCCATATCCGGTGATGACCTCGTCCAGCATCAGCAGGACATCGTATTTGCGGCAGATGCGCTGCACCTCCGGCCAATAGCTCATCGGCGGGATCTTCACCCCGCCTGCCCCCATCACCGGCTCGCCGATGAAGGCGGCCACCTTGTCGGCGCCGGCTTCGAGGATCGCGTCCTCGACCGCTTTTGCCGCGCGCAGGCCGAAATCATGGTCGCTTTCGCCGGGCAGTGCGAGCTCATAGGCATAGGGCATCATCACATGGACGATGTTGGGCACGGCGCCGCCGAGCTGCTTGTGCATCAAGTCCATGCCGCCGAGCGAGGCGCCGGCGATGGTCGAGCCGTGGTAGCCCATCTTGCGTGAGATGATGCGGTTCTTCTCGGGCCTGCCTTCCAGCACCCAATAGTGACGGACCAGGCGCAGCGCCGTGTCGTTGGCCTCCGAACCGGACGAGCCGTAGAACACCTGGTTGATGTGCCTTGGCGCGATCTCCGCCAGCTTTCTCGACAGCAGAACCGGCGTCGGCGTCGAGCATTTGAAGAAAGAGTTGTAGTAGGGCAACTCCTTCATCTGGGCGTAGGCGGCGTCGGCAAGCTCGTCGCGGCCATAGCCGACATTGACGCACCACAGCCCAGCCATGCCGTCGAGGATTTCCGTCCCTTCGGCATCATAGATGAACGGCCCGTTGGCGTGGGTGATGATGCGCGAGCCGGTCTCGCGCATCTCTTTGTGGTCGGTGAACGGATGAAGGTGATGCGCGGCATCGATCTGCTGAAGCTGCTTCAGCGAATAATTCTGGTAGGTCATGTCTGGTCTTTCCTCTTGAACCAATCCGGCAGCTTTCGCGCCGGGGCGGATTCGTCAGAGGACAGCGGGCGGCGAATAGCCGATGCGAGCGCAGAGCCGCAACAGCTCGGCGCGTAGCGTGCGCGACGACGGCGTCACCGCCACCCCAAATGCGCAACTCGATTTCGCCAGCCGAGCCATGCATGTACCTTAGGCTGCCTCGAGCCCTCAGTTCAAGCCGTGCCGGTCAAGCGACGCCGGTCAATTGGTGCCAGTCAATTGGTGCCAGTCAGGGCCCGCTGCAGGAAGACGTACTTCATCGCCGCCTGTGCGGCCTGCGGCCGCCGGTCGCCGCGTCCACCATGGCCGCCTTCAGTCTCCTCGAAGAACAGCGTCTTGCCGTGGCCGGCCGCCTGCAGCCGTGCCGCCATCTTGCGGGCATGGCCGGGATGGACGCGATCGTCGGCGGTCGAGGTCGTCAGCAACACCGGCGGATAGGCTGCATCCGTGTCTACATGCTGGTAGGGCGAATAGGCGGCGAGCCAGGCTGCCTCTTCCGACTTCGCCGGATCGCCATACTCGGCCATCCATGACGCGCCGGGCGGCAGCTCTGTGTAACGCAGCATGTCGAGCAACGGCACGTCGATGATCACTGCACCGAACAATTCCGGGTGCTGGGTCAGCGAGACGCCGGTCAGCAAGCCACCATTCGATCCGCCCTGGATGCCCAGTGTGGCGGGCGTAGCGATGCCGCGTTTGATCAGATCTTGCGCGACGGCAGCGAAATCGTCGAAGGCATTCTGGCGATTGGCCTTGAGCGCTGCCTGGTGCCAGTTCGGGCCGAACTCGCCGCCGCCGCGGATGTTGGCCTGCACATAGGCATTGCCCTTCTCCAGCCACAGCCTGCCGCGCACGCCGGCATAGCCGGGCAGCAGCGGCACTTCGAAGCCGCCATAGCCGTAAAGCAATGTCGGCACGGGTCCATGCAAGTCGCGCTTCCTGACGACGAAGTACGGGATCATCGTGCCATCCTTCGAGCGTGCCTCGAACTGTTCGGAGAGCAGGGACGACGCGTCGAAACGCGCCGGCTGCGACTTCACCGTTGCCAGCCCCGCAGCGTTGTCGTCCGACCAGATGATCGAGCTCGGCGTCAGGAAATCGGTGAAGGAGAAGGAGACGCTGGAACCGAAATGCTCGGCATGGCTGATGCCGACATTGCCGTTTTCGGGCAACGCCACGGGCTTGAACTCCCAGCCGCTGTCGCTGCGCTTGCCGGCGACGACCTTGCCGCGCACATTGTCCATCAAATTGATGAACAGCCGGTCCTGCGTGCGGGCAATACCGGCGATCGAGACACGGTGCGCCGGCTCGAGCACGGTATCGAGGGATCTGAATAGCCCGGTTTCGATCCAGCGCTCGAAATCGAGTGAATAGAGTCCGTCGGGCTTACACAGAGTGCCGCCCGGCGCAGTCCACGGGGTACGCACGCCGAAGACGAGCTGGCCCTTGAACAGCGCTGTATCGGTGACGTCGTCCGGCAACGGGATGCGCCTGTTCTCGCCGGAAGGCAGCCGCAGGAAACTGTGCGAGGCGAAGAAGTCGATGGTTCGGGCGAGGAAGACATGACGCTTGTCGCCGTCGAATTCGACGGACCCGCCGGCGGCAAGATCCTGCTTCAGCGCCTCGAAGATCGGCATCGCCGCTTCCAGTGGCGTGCCGCGCCGCCAAAGCTTGACCACGCGCGGATAACCGGACTGGGTCTTGTCGTCCTCCTCGAAGGCGGCGGAAACGATAACCGTGTCCTCGTCCAGCCAGCTAAAGCTCGATTTCGAGGCAGGAGCGCGAAAGCCGCCATCGACGAACGATCTGCTTTCGATATCGAATTCGCGCATCTCGCTGGCATCGCCGCCATCCGGCGACAGGTTGAGCAGGCAGCGGCTGAAGTCGGGGTAGAGCCGGCTGGCGCCGCTGAACACCCATTTCACCCCCTCTTTCGCCGCCAGACTGTCGAAGTCGATGATCGTCTGCCATTCCGGCTTGTCGGTCTTGTAGGAGGCGACGGTGGTGCGCCGCCAGAGGCCGAGTACGTTCGTCCGGTCCTGCCAGAAATTATAGACGTAGCCGTTGATAGCGGCCCCGACGGCGATGTTATCCTCGGCTGTCATCAGGTCGAGCGCCGTCTCGAACGACATCTGATAGGACGGATCACCCTGCAGCTCCCCGACCGTAACTGCATTTTGGTGATGCACCCAGTCGAGCGCCTGCTTGCCCCTCCTGTCCTCAAGCCAGAGAAACGGGTCTTCGGCCGCCGAACCCGGCTGGCCCTTGGTATTCGATTTGCTCATGAGGTCTCCGGTTGAGTCGGGTGGCGACATAGCCAAGATCGACATGGGGCCGCTTACATTCAAGTCATTCGTCAGAAACGGCGGCTTTCTGGCATTCACACCATCCGTCTTCGAATGACCGTTACAACTGCCAGCGCCAGGCAAATGGCACCGAGCGTCATTGGCAGGCCGCCGGCGCCAACAACATCCATGGCGCTGCCCGCCAGCGGCGGCACGGCGATGCCGCCGACGCCCCACATCAGCGAGAAGGCGGCGTTGCCGGCGACCAGTGCCGAGCCGGTGAACCGCTCGCCG
Source organism: Mesorhizobium sp. M0768 (assembly GCF_040320195.1). Classification (NCBI taxonomy): domain Bacteria; kingdom Pseudomonadati; phylum Pseudomonadota; class Alphaproteobacteria; order Hyphomicrobiales; family Phyllobacteriaceae; genus Mesorhizobium; species Mesorhizobium sp. M0768. The sequence goes on from NZ_JAMYPD010000001.1 coordinate 428,579, forward strand.
AGTTCAATGATCGACATCGTGTAAATGCCGTAGGAAACCGCGCCCCAGATGAAGACGCACGGCCAGATCAGCGGCGTCTCGATGAGAACCGGCAACAGAACGCATCCGAGCACCGTCATCGAAACACAGATGAACCGCACCAGCCGCGCTGTCAGTCGTTCCGCCAGCAGGCCGAGCGGCACCTGCATAGCGATGTTGCCGGCGATCATCACCGACAGCAGCGCCGACATGCGCGCTTCCGCAATGCCATAATGTGTTCCGTAGACCGGCAGCAAGGCGAGCACCGCCTGTTCGAAACCGGCGGCCACGACGACGGCCGATAACAACAGCCAAGCCTGCGGCACGAACCCCAGGACCGAAACCCGGTGCCCGCTCTCGTCGACCTTGGGCAGCCGTGCCAGCACCGAGGCGAGGCAGGCGCCGCAAAACAGGAATGCGGCAATGCCGACGACGAACGGTGGCCACCCCTCGGTGCCGACGGCAAGCAGGCACAGCGGCCCCGCCGCAAAGCCCGCCGAAATGATGGTCGAATAGATGCCCATGACGCGGCCGCGGCGTGTCGGCGGCGCCAGTGCGATCACCCAGACTTCGCTCAGCACGTAGAGCGGGTTGGTGACGGCGCCGATCAAAAAGCGCAGAGGAAACCACAGATAGACATTTTGCGTCCAGCCGATCAGCGCCAGCACCAGCGCGGAAAGTGCCGCGCAAGTAAGCGCGGTGCGCCCTGCCCCGAAACGCCCCGCCAGCGCCGGAACCAGCGGCGACGAGACGATGAAGCCGATCGGCGTCATTGCCGCCGACAGGCCGATCATGGCCGGCGAGACGCCCTGGCGCTGCAGGATGAAGCTCAACAGCGGATAGCTCAGCCCTTGCGCGATGGCGAACACCGAGACGGTGGCGATCACGCCGGTGATCGCCGCCCATTGCACTGTCTCGCCGCTGTCCTGTTCCGCCCGGTCCATGATGCAGGACTAGCGTTTCGCTTTCATCGCGGTAAGCACCGGCAACGAAAACCGCTTGCGCCAGCCGGAAGAGAATAAGAGCCTGACGATCCCTCCGGCTGCCCTTCAGGCATGTCGCTTCCCTCGTCCTAGTGGTCGCCGCCTCCGCAATGGCTGGCCGGCCGGCAGTCCATTATGCCGCCGCATTGCCGCAGCGTACGAGGACTATCATGACCGCCGCCATTCAGCCCGCCGAACCTGCATTGGCAAACGACCGCGCCCGTCGCGGCGGCCGCGCGGGAAAGCGTGCCGGCGGATCGGCGGCGTTCGAGCAGCCGCCGTTTCGGCAGTTGAAGAACCCGCTGGCGCCGACCCGGCTGGTTTCCGACGACGAGCTGGAATCTATCCACCTCGCCTCTCTGCGCGTGCTGCGGGAAATCGGCGTCGACGTGCTGCATGACGAAGCCCGGCGCATCATGAAGGCGCATGGCGCCGATGTACGCGAAGGCGGCGAGCGGGTGCGCTTCGACAGTGACATGATCCTGGAACTGGTTGCGCACTGCCCGCCGGAATTCACCATCCACGCCCGCAACCCGGCGCACAACGTGCGCTTCGGCGGCGATAATCTGATCATCTCGATGATGGCGTCGGCGCCCAATTGCTCCGACGTCGACCGCGGCCGCCGGCCGGGCAACCAGCAGGACTACCGCAACTTCCTCAAGCTTGCGCAGATGCACAACATATTGAACTGCACGGGCGGCTATCCGGTCGAGCCGATCGACATCCATCCGTCCGTCCGCCACCTTGAATGCATACGTGACCTCGCCACGCTGACCGACAAGATGTTCCACATCTATTCGCTCGGCAAGGAGCGCAACGTCGACGGCATCGAGATCACCAGGATCGCACGTGGCATCAGCCATGAGCAGTTGCTTGCGGAGCCGTCGGTATTCACCATCATCAACACCAATTCGCCGCTCAAGCTCGACGTGCCGATGATGGAAGGCATCATCCAGATGTCGAGCAAGGGCCAGGTGGTCATCGTGACGCCGTTCACCCTGTCCGGCGCTATGGCGCCGGTGACGATTGCCGGCGCGCTGGTGCAACAGAATGCCGAGGCGCTGTCCGGCATCGCCTTCGCGCAGATGGTGCGCAAGGGCGCGCCTGTCGGCTACGGCGGCTTCACCTCGAATGTGGACATGAAGTCCGGCGCGCCGGCCTTCGGCACGCCGGAATATATGAAGGCGCAGCTGGTCGGCGGGCAGCTCGCCCGCCGCTACAACATCCCCTACCGCACCTCCAACACCTGCGCAGCCAACACGGTCGACGCGCAGGCCGCCTATGAAAGTGTGTTCTCGCTGTGGGGCGCCATCCAGGGCGGCGGCAACCTGATGATGCATGCCGCCGGCTGGCTCGAAGGCGGCCTGCGCTGCTCCTATGAGAAGACCATCCTGGATATAGACCTGTTGCAGATGGTCGCAGAGTTCCTGACGCCGCTCGATCTTTCCGAGGAAGCACTCGGTTTCGACGCCATACAGTCCGTCGGCCCCGGCGGCCATTTCTTCGGCACCCAGCACACGCAGGACCGCTACAAGACCGCGTTCTATGCGCCTATTATCTCGGACTGGCGCAATTTCGAGAGTTGGGCGGAGGCCGGATCGCCGACGGCGCTCGAAAAGGCCAATCGCGTCTGGAAGGAACGGCTGGCCTCCTATGAAGAGCCTTACATGGATCCGGCAATCCGGGAGGAGCTCAACGCCTTCGTCGACAAGCGCCGGGCCGAAGGCGGCGCGCCGACCGATTTTTGATCATCTGATGAGTAGTCGACCCCCACTCCGTCTTGATGGCAGGCTGGCCCGAAACATCGCTGTATCCCATCTCCGCTTTGTTTTCGCGCCCCGCTCACTCGATTCAATCTCTTCAAAAACGGATCTATCTTCATGAAATCTCATGCAAAAGCGGTTGTCATCGGCGGCGGCGTCGTTGGCTGCTCGGTGCTCTATCATCTGGCCAAATCTGGCTGGACCGACATCATGCTGATCGAGCGTTCGGAGCTCACTTCCGGCTCGTCCTGGCATGCGGCGGGCGGCTTCCATACGCTGAACGGCGATCCCAACGTCGCCAAGCTGCAGGCCTATACGGTGCAGCTTTACAAGGAGATCGAGGAGATTTCCGGCCAATCCTGCTCGCTGCACCTGACCGGCGGCGTGATGATGGCCGACACGCCCGAGCGCATGGACTTCTTGCGGCTCGCCCACGCCAAGGGCCGCTATCTCGGCATGGACACCGAACTGATCACGCCGTCCGAAGCCAAGGCAATGTTCCCGCTGATGGACGAGACGAATTTCGTCGGCGCCATGTGGGATCCAGTCGAGGGCCATCTCGACCCTTCCGGCACCACCCATGCCTATGCCAAGGCCGCCAGGAAGCTAGGCGCCGAGATCGTACTGCGCAACCGCGTCGTGGAACTGACGCAGGAGGTCGACGGCACCTGGAACGTCGTCACTGAGCAAGGCACAGTCAAAGCCGAGCATGTGGTCAACTGCGGCGGCCTGTGGGCGCGCGAGATCGGTCGCATGGTCGGCGTCGAACTGCCAGTGCTGGCCATGGAGCATATGTATCTCCTGACCGAGCCGATGCCGGAGGTCGAGGAATTCAACAAGTCGACCGGCCGCGAGATGATTGGCGTGCTCGATTTCAAGGGCGAGATCTATACCCGCCAGGAGCGCAACGGCATCCTGCTCGGCACCTATGAAAAGGCCTGCAAGCCGTGGTCGCCGGTCAGCACGCCCTGGGATTTCGGCCACGAGCTGCTGCAGCCAGACATCGACCGCATCGCGCCGTCGCTCGAGATCGGCTTCAAGCATTTCCCCGGCATCGAAAAGGCCGGCATCAAGCAGATCATCAACGGCCCCTTCACCTTCGCGCTGGACGGCAACCCGCTGGTCGGCCCGGTGCAGGGCCTGACCAATTTCTGGTGCGCCTGCGCCGTCATGGCCGGCTTCAGCCAGGGCGGCGGCGTCGGCCTGGCGCTGTCGAACTGGATGGTCCATGGCGACCCCGGCTTCGACGTCTGGGGCATGGACGTTGCGCGCTTCGGCGAATGGGCAACGCTGCGCTATACCAACGCAAAGGTCCGCGAAAATTATTCGCGCCGTTTCTCCATCCGCTTTCCCAACGAGGAATTACCGGCGGCAAGACCAGCGCAGACGACCCCGCTTTACGACACCATGATCGCCAACAACGCCGTCATGGGCGACAGCTGGGGTCTCGAAACCCCGCTCTGGTTCGCGCCGAGAGGCTCGGAGCCGAAGGACGTTGTGTCCTTCCACCGCTCCAATGATTTCGGCCCGATCGGCGAGGAAGTGCGCGCCACCCGCGAGAAGGTCGGCGTCACCGAGATCGCCAACTTCGCCAAATACGAAGTCTCCGGACCAGGGGCCGAGGACTTCCTCAACCGTCTGATGACCAATCGCATGCCGAAGACCGGCCGCATCGTGCTGACGCCCATGCTGAACGAGTTCGGCCGGCTGATCGGGGACTTCACCATCGCCAAGGCGAGCCCAAGGGGTGGGGAAGAACGCTTCATGATATGGGGTTCTTCGGCAGCGCAAAAATACCACACGCGCTGGTTCGAGAAGCATCTGCCGAAGGACGGAAGCATCCGCATCCACCGCTTCGACCAGACGCTGGTCGGTCTCTCCATCGCCGGGCCGAAATCCCGCGACCTGCTGCAGAAACTGGTCGATGTCGACATCTCGACCACGGCCTTCCGCTTTATGGATTTCCGCGAAATGGCGGTCGGCGGCGCGCCCTGCATGGTCAATCGCATCACCTACACCGGCGACCTCGGCTACGAGATATGGATGGCGCCTGCCTACCAGCGCTTGGTCTACAAGGCGATCAAGGAGGCTGGCGAAGAGTTTGGGCTTGTCGATTTCGGCATGCGGGCTTTGCTCTCTATGCGCCTTGAAAAGAACTTCCCGACCTGGTTCCGCGAGCTACGTCCGATCTACGGACCGTTCGAAGGCTCGATGGACCGCTTCATCAAGCTGGAGAAGAACGACTTCATCGGCCGGGAAGCAGCGGCCAAGGAACAGGCAGAAGGGCCAAAACTGCGCCGTGTCTCCTTCATCGTCGATGCCGCGGATGCAGACGTCATGGGCGACGAGCCGATCTGGGCCAAGGTCGGCGGCAAGGATTACGGCACCGTGGAAAAGCCGCATGGCTATGGCGCGCCGCGCTTCGACGCGGGCGGCAAGGAAGTGCGCGGCTCGAACGCCGCCGAAGGCGCGTCTGCCGTGCGCGGCATTGTCGACGGCGACTGGCGCGTGGTCGGCTGGGTCACCTCCGGCGGCTATGCGCATTATGTCGAGAAGTCGATGGCGCAGGGATATGTACCGGCGGCGCTTGCCGAGAACGAGAGCGCCGGCCTGTTCGAGATCGAAATCCTCGGGCACCGGCGTCCCGCACGCGTCAATGTCGAACCGCCTTTCGACCCGAGCGGCGAAAAGATGAGGACGTAGGCGCAGCCAGCCGGTCGCATTGTGCGGAGCATACTCTTCATGCTAGCGCAGCCGGCAACACTCTGCTGGCAAGGGCGATGAGATTTCATTGAAGTACAATCTGAGATGGGCCGAGTGGCTGGCCGAGGGACGGATCGGCCCCTTCCCGGCGGCGATCGTCATGGTCGCGGCTTACTTTGCCTTGCAGACCATCATACTGTCCCTGTTGAGCTCTTGGGCGGGAACCGGCGTCGGCATCGATGATGCGGAGCAGCTGATCTATGTTCCGTATCTCTGGGCTGGATATGGCGGCTCGCAACCACCCCTGTACACCTGGATCAACTGGCTGGCCGCGCATGTTTTCGGCACCAGTATCTTCACGCTGAAGCTCGTCAAATACTCCGTGCTGTTCCTTGCCGCCTGCAGCGTGTTCGCCGCCATGCGGCGGTTCAGCTACACCAAAGCGACAGCGGCGGCGGCCATGTTCGGCCTGTTTACCATCCCGCAGATCGTCTGGGAATCGCAGCGCGCCTTGTCGCATTCCGTCGCCGTCGTCGGCTTCTGCTCGCTGCTCCTGCTGGCCATGGCCTATCTTCTCGAGCGGCGAAGCATGATCGCCTATGCGGCGTTTGGCCTGGCCACGGCGGCGGCAATTCTTGCCAAATATAATGATGTCTTCCTCGTGGTGGCCCTTGTTGCGGCCGTGCTGTCGCTGCGCGAATGGCGCAGCGCGATTCTCGATCCGAAGTTCGCCATCAGCATAGCGGTCGCGATATTGGTGCTGGCGCCAACCACCTATTGGAGCCTCATGCATCCCGCCGATTTATTGTCGAGAGGCGAGAAGTTCGGAATAGACGCGCAACAAGGGCGCGTGGCGGCGGCCTTTGTCGGCGCCGGCAAGTTTATCATGGGCACCTTCAATTTCGCGGTCTTGCCGGTGCTCGTTTCCGCCCTCACGTTCTGGCTGGCGAAGTTCCGTTTCTCCGAGCGGCACCCGAAAGGTCCGGCAAGGGAAATTCTGTTGTGGCGTACCTTGGCGCTCGGCTTGGCCATGCTTGCAGTACTTGTACTTGCCACCGGCGTGACGGTGGTCAAGGACCGCTGGCTGCTACCGGTCCTGTTCATGTTGCCGCTGGCCATCGTCGCCACTATGGAACGGCTGGCGCCGCGCGGCAGGAATGCGCAGCTCCTGGTGATCGCGGCTGGAGCGATCATCGCCGTGCTGCTCGCGCCCGCCACCTGGTACGTCCAGATAAACGGGACCAGTGGCCTCTCGCGGATGATCCGCGTGGATTACCCCGCCCTCTATCGCCAACTGACTGCGGACGGACCGGTCAAAACCGCAATATCTGATGGTGCATGGGTCGGAAACCTGCGGTTGGTCGATGAAAACCTGGTCGCACTTGACCAGGAAGTGCCTAATTTCGAAACGCTGATGCAGGAGCCGGCCGTACTCGTCTGGCTTGACCGAGACGATCCGCGTCCGGTCATTTTGGAGCAGCTCAAAGCGGCCGGCTATGAGCCGGACGGCCAACCACGGCAAATGATGGTTCCGCTGTTGCGCGGCACCGGCAAGTCCGCCCGGGCCGGCGCCTATGTAAGATTGAAGAGAATGGCGGTGGGAGAAACCACGGCGCCCAAGGAAGGCGTTAGCGGAGGAGCCGAGGGTGGACAGGAACCCGACTGACCGGCCCCGTCATCACCGCAAGATCATGCCGTTCGAGCCGGACGGCTCGAACGATGTGCTGCACAAAAAATCGCGGCTGAAGGCCGCTGAACTCAACCAGCATGCGCTGGGCTATGGAGCGCTGGCGGAAGTCGAATGGCAGGCGGCGGGCATTGCTGCTCCTGACCTGCCCGCCATGCGCCGATATCGGCTCGAGCGCATCCGCGCCGAGCTGAAGCGCCGCGACTATGCGGGAGCCCTGCTCTACGATCCGGTCAATATCCGCTATGCCACCGACGCAACCAACATGCAGCTCTGGGTCGCACACAATCGGACCAGGCATTGTTTCGTTGCCACCGATGGCCCGGTGGTGCTGTTCGACTATTTCTCCTGCGAGCACCTTTCCGATCATTCCGGCGTCGTCGACGAGGTGCGGCCGGCGGTGTCGTGGGCTTATCTGTACAGCGGCGAGCTGACCGGCCAAAAAGCCCGCCGCTGGGCAGCCGGCATCGCCGACCTGGTATTGGAACATGGCGGCGGCAATCGCCGCATCGCAGTCGACCACATCAATCCCGAGGGCATCGAAGAGCTCGCCCGCCTCGGCATCTCGACCGGCAATGGCGAGGCGGTGATGGAAAATGCGCGGCTGATCAAATCGCCCGACGAAATCCTTGCCATGCGCCGGGCGATCGCCGCTTGCGAGGCGGCAATGGGCGAGATGGAGAAGGCGTTGAGGCCTGGCATCTCCGAGAACGAATTGTGGGCCGAACTCCATCGCGGCAACATCGCGCGCGGCGGCGAATGGATCGAAACCCGGCTCCTGTCGTCGGGTCCGCGCACCAATCCATGGTTCCAGGAGTGTTCGTCGCGGACGATCAAGGCCGGCGAGCTCGTCGCTTTCGACACCGACCTGATCGGTCCTTACGGCTTCTGCGCCGACCTTTCGCGCACCTGGCTTTGCGGTGACGCGCCGCCGTCGCAGGAGCAGCGCGACCTGTTCCGCATCGCCGCCGACCAGATCGCCCACAACACGGAGCTGATGCGGCCGGGCATATCGTTCCGCGACCTCGTCGAGGGCTCGTCAGTGCCACCGGGAGACTGCTTCCCGGCCCGTTACGGGGTGCTCTATCACGGCGTCGGCCTTGCCGACGAATACCCGACTTTGCCGCATGCTGGCGACTGGACCGACGACACACCGGACGGAGTGCTCGAACCTGGCATGGTGCTGTGCGTCGAGAGCTATATCGGTCGGCTTGGCGGCTACGAAGGCGTCAAGATCGAAGAACAGATCCTGATCACTGAAACCGGCTACGAGAAGCTTTCGACCTACCCGCTCGACAATCGGCTGCTTGGCGGCTGAGCGATGCTAATGCATGTCGCGCAAAAGTGTGCAGCGGCTTTGCGATAACGACATGCATAAAACAAGAATCTAAAGCGCGTCGCATGAGGCCGACCGAACGCGACGCGCTTTACGTGAGCGCCGCGATCGCCTCGCGCATCGCGGCGACGATCGTTTCCGGCGTCGTCCTGGCGGTGATGAACGGCAAGCCTTTGCGCCGCCTTGTCCAGCCGACGACCGCCACCTTCTGCGCCGCCGGCTCGAAACGCTGCGCCAGCGCCCAGCTCTCGCAATCGATCGCCGCGACGTCCGCCCTGCCCTCGGCAACGGCAACGATCGAAGCACGGTGCCCACAGCTTTCGCTCAGCGCGGAAAAGATATCCAAACTCTCGCCCAATGCTTGCAGGTCGCGGGCTGGCGCGATGATGCCCGACATGGAATCGAGGCTGTTGAAGGTGAAGCGCTTGCTGCGAAGCTGATCGAGCGGAATGACGGCACCGCCGTCGGCCGGCGCCCTTGCCGGCGGTGCCTCGCCCGCCCTCATGACGATGGCGCTCGAATAGAGTTCGCCCTGTCCACCCTCGAAGGCGTCGTAACGCGGCTGGCCGATGAGCTGGACACGCTGCGACAGGCCGAGTTCCATCGGTCCCCAGCAGGTTTGTGCAAAGAGCAGCGCCGGATGCAGCCAGAGCTGGTGAAAATCCAGTTCGTCCGGCGGCAATGTCGCCGGATCGGGCGCGATGGGTTTTCCCTGATCATCGCGAATACCGCCAGGTACGGGGGGCAAATCGCCGGTGCGGCGGATGATCGTCTCCGGCGCATCGATGCCTTTTTGTCTGAAAGCATCGCGCAGCCGCGCCCATTGCGCGTCGACATCGTCCCGCGCTTCCGGCCAGTCGTACATCGGCAAAGCCGCAATGAATTCGCTCATGCCGGGATTTGACCGTTATGCGGGGAAATTGACAAGGTCAGGAAAGCGTCGTCCGCGCGGCACCGCCTGCAACAACGCAAGAATCATTCTTTCGGCGGCTCGGCGGGTACCGGTGCGCTGCCAAGCCCATTGAGGCTGCGTGCCCTGACGCGCGGCTTGAATGCGCGTCCTGGTTCCGGCATGCGCCGCAGCACGGGATGGACGACCGGCTCCTTCGCCTTGAAGGCATAGGCCTTGAGCAGCGCGAAATAGTTCGGATAGGCGTAGCCATTGTTCATCCGCAGCCATTCGTCGCGGCGGTCGGCGAACAGCTTCGGCAGCCTGTACCAGGCCACCGTCGGGCTCTTGTGATGGACGAAATGCAGATTGTTGTTGAGGAACAGGAAGGACAGCGGCGAGCGCTCGACGATGATCGTGCGGCCTTCCGGATGTTCAGACCATTGGTGCTCGGCGTAGGTGCGGATCGAAATCAGCGACTGCCCAAGCCACACCGGCACCAGTATGTAGAGCCATGACGGCATGCCGAAGCCGAACTGCACGACAGGCAGCACCACGACGAGGCCGATCGCATGCAGCAGCCATGCCTTGCGGATGGACTTGTCGCCCGCGGCAACCTGCTTGGCGTCGTCGATGAAAAAGCCGATGCAGGAAAGCCACGGGCCTAGCACCAAACGCCCGATCATCGTGTTGTTGACCTTCAGCAGGAATTTCATCGCCGACGGCAGCTCCTCGTGCTGCCAGAGAGCCTTGTAATAGCTTTCGGGATCATCGAGCGGATCGGTCAGGCGCTCGTCTGCATGGTGGCGCAGATGAATGGTCTTGAACCGGCGAAACGGCCAGACAAGGCCAATCGGCAGGAACACAAAGGCTTCGTTGAGCCGCGCATTCCGGGTTGGGTGGCCGTGCAGGACCTCGTGCATCAGCGAGGATTGCAGCGCCGCAATCAGGGTCAGAAAGGCGAGTGCCAGCAGCGGGTAAGAGGGCCAGAGCAGGAAGCCGGTAGCGAGCCAGCCGCCGTAGCAGAGAAGTGCGAGAAATGCTGTCGGCCATTCGATGGCCATTGCGCCGTGTCGCCTGTTGCCCATGCTCGTCATGCTATCGACCACTGCCTTCCAGTCGCCGGAACCCGTTTGATTCCTGACAACATTGTGTCAGGAGCGTTGCGTCGGCGCAACGCGATAAAGCGCACAAACTGTTGCGATTGCGCATTTTCAGCTGCATATGTTATGTATTGTAAACAGCCAACAGGATTCATTTGCGCCTGAAGCCCGCGTTCGCGGCTTTAAGCGCAAATTTTTCCTCCTATTGAATGGGGTAGCGATTTGGACAAGCGCGACCTGTCGACGATCTTTCGCGAGCGCCTGAAAATGCTCTTGACAAGGTCCGATTTGAACCAATCAGCCTTCGCCGCCGCGGTTGGCATTGACCGTTCGGCACTGTCGCAGCTGCTCTCCGGCGCCTCGACCCGCCTTCCCCGTGCTGAAACGCTGCTCAACATCGCCGCCGAATTCAAAGTCTCGCTCGACTGGCTGCTCGGCCTCAGTCACGATGAGGGCGTCACCGGTGAAATCCGCGAGAGCCTTGAGATCGAGGAGGCGCCGGACGGCTTCGACCGCACGCTGCTGGCTCGCTGGCATGCCGAGGCGGCGGGAACGAAAATCCGCTACGTGCCGGCCGGCATTCCCGATCTTCTGCGCACCGAGGCGCTTGTCGACTACGAAGCTGTCATCGCCAACAAGAGCCGCGAGGCACAGGCCGGCGAGACGCAGTACCGCATCGACTACAACCGACGGCCCGAAACCGACATGGAAGTCTGTATGCCGCGCCACACGCTGGAGATCTTCGCGCGCGGGCTGGGCGTGTGGGACCGCTTTCCGGAGGCCGACCGCCACCAGCAGCTCCTGCACATGGCGACGCTGCTCGACGACCTCTATCCCACCTTCCGCCTGTTTCTCTATGACGGGCGGATGCGCTATTCGATCCCCTACACCATCTTCGGGCCCTATCGCGCCGCCATTTACGTCGGCGACATGTATCTGGTGCTGAACGCCACGCAGCCGATCCGCATCCTGACCAGCCATTTCGACAATCTGATCCGTGCCGCGGACGTCAACGCGCATGAAGCGGCCAGCTTCACACGAAAGCTGGCGGAGATGCGATTTTGACCGGTTGCTCTACGTGCCGACATTGACGGCACATAAAGAATTCTTTATATCCTTATCTCAGTTATCCTTCCGGGAAGGCGTATTTCACATGACCAATCCGATCGACGCTCTGCTTGCCGAAAAGGGCGTCCTGCTCGCCGATGGCGCCACCGGCACGAATCTGTTCGCCATGGGCCTTGAGGCCGGAGAGGCTCCCGAGCTCTTGAACGAGACCGCGCCCGACACCATCACCAGCCTGCACCAGAACTTTGTCGATGCCGGCGCCGACATCATCCTGACCAACTCTTTTGGCGGCACCCGCCATCGGCTCAAGCTGCACCACGCGCAGGACCGGGTCTATGCGCTGAACAAGCGCGCGGCCGAGATCGCAAGCGCCGTCGCCGGCAACGCCGGCCGCAAGGTGATCGTGGCCGGCTCCGTCGGCCCGACCGGCGAGCTGCTGGTGCCGCTCGGCGCCATGACCTATGACGAGGCGGTCGAAGCCTTTGCCGAGCAGATTGAGGGGCTGAAGGCCGGCGGCGCCGAAGTCGCCTGGATCGAAACCATGTCGGCGCCTGACGAAATCCGCGCCGCCGCCGAAGCCGCCATCCGCGTCGGCCTGCCCTATACCTATACCGGCTCCTTCGACACCGCCGGCCGCACCATGATGGGACTGCTGCCGAAGGACATCCACGGCGTCGTCGATGGCCTGTCGCAGACACCGCTCGGTGTCGGCGCCAATTGCGGTGTCGGCGCCTCCGACATTCTCGCGTCGCTGCTCGACATGACCGAGGCGAAGCCGGAAGCAACGGTGATCGTCAAGGGCAATTGCGGCATTCCCGAATTTCGCGGTGCCGAGATCTACTATTCCGGCACACCCGAGCTGATGGCCGACTATGTGCGCCTCGCCGTCGATGCCGGCGCCAAAATCGTCGGCGGCTGCTGCGGCACCTCGTTCCAGCACCTCGCCGCAATGCGCAAGGCGCTCGATGCGCACACCAAGTCGGATCGCCCGACCGTCGAGCAGATCGTCGAACGCATCGGCCCGATGCGCAACAAGCAGGCTACGGTCAATGTCGCCGAGACCAGCGAAGCCCGCCGCGAGCGGCGCCGCGGACGCGCCTGACGCTTTCGTCTGCGACATGGTCCGCGCGAAGCAGTGCGGCCGCGAAAAAAGGCCGGCAAGGTTTCCCTCGCCGGCCTGCCTCACCCGCCCGTAGGCCGGCTCCCCCTATCAGAACGATCCCATCTGAAAGAAACCGGCCGTCATTGCCACTACCGGTTACCGCCGAGCGCCGAGGCAAGGCGCACGAGCGAGAGGAACTCGGACCTGTACCCAAATGGGTCGGCTCCCCTGGCGGCGGTGGCAATCTGCATGATCTTGTCGTAGCCGAACTTCGCGGTAGCATCCTCGTCGCGCAGCTTCTGGCCGAAGGCAGCAACGGCAACAGAGAAACGCTGGTCGGTGCTGGCCTGATCGAACGACGCCACCTCGTTGGCTGACGTTACCGGCGTGGTGATCAGCTTCGAGGTGTCCTCGTTCGGCAGCTTGTAGCGGATCTTGACGAAAGCATATTCGTCGGCATTGGCGACACCGCCATTGTTCACCGAGGCCTGGCCGTAGCGCAGTTGGTCGATCTGTTCGCCGCCGCTGCCCTTAGGCGTGATCTCGTAGATCGCGGTGACTGAATGACCTGAGCCGATCTCGCCGGCATCGACCCGGTCATTGTTGAAATCCTCGCGGTTCAAGGCGCGGGTTTCGTAGCCAATCAGCCGGTACTCCGAGACCTTGTTCGGGTTGAACTCGACCTGGATCTTCACGTCCTTGGCGATGGTGAACAGTGTCGAGGAGGCATCCTCGACCAGCACCTTCTCGGCCTCCGCCAATGTATCGATGTAGGCAGCAGTGCCATTGCCGTTCTGGGCGATGGTCTGCATCATCTGGTCGTTCAGATTGTCGCGGCCGAAGCCGAACACCGACAGGAATACGCCTGTCTTGCGCTCCTTTTCGATCAGCCGCTTCAGGTCGTCGTCGTCGGTCTGGCCGACATTGAAGTCGCCATCGGTGGCGAGCATCACCCGATTGATGCCGTCGTTGACGAAGGATTTCTGCGCCAGCCTGTAGGCTTCCTTGATGCCGGCCTCGCCTGCCGTCGAGCCGCCGGATGTCAGATTGTCGATGGCAGCGAGGATCTTGTCCTTTTCCGAAGCCTTGGTGGGCTCCAGCACGGTACCGGCATCGCCCGCATAGGTGACGATCGAGACGGTGTCGTCAGGTCTCAGCTTGTTGACCAGCAGTCGGAAGGCCGACTGCAGGAGCGGAAGCTTGTCCTGCTCGTTCATCGACCCCGACACATCGATCAGGAAGACCAGATTGGCCCTGGGCTGCTCGGCCGGCTTCACGTCGAAACCCTTGATGGCGACATGCATCAGCCTGGTGTGCTCGTTCCACGGTGTCGGCATGACGCTGACGGTCGAGTTGAACGGCGTCGAGGCGGAGTCCGGGCCTTTCCAGTCATAGGGGAAGTAGTTGACCATCTCCTCGACGCGAACCGTGTCGGCCTGCGGGATAAAGCCTTCCTTGAGCGAGCGCCGGACGAAGGAATAGGAAGCGGTGTCGACATCGATCGAGAAGGTCGAGACCGGGTCTTCAAGTGCGGCATGCACCGGGTTGGTCTTGAAATTCTCTACGCGGTCGCGGTTTTCCTCTTGCGGCAGCATCTGGTCGGCCGGCGCAGCGGCGGGCTGCTGTGCCATCAGCTTGGGCTCGGCAACCGTGCCAGGCATGCGGCCGACCCGCGCGCCGCCATCGGCTGAAGGGGCCGCGGAGCTTGCGTCGCCGTTCAACGCAAGCTCGCTGCTCGGCTGCGGTTCGGGTGCATTGCGGCTGAGCACATCCTGCTGCGTCAGCCCGCCGACTGCGGTCGATTCCGCCTTCGGCGGCGATGTCGGCGCCACAAGCGCCTCGCCGGTGTCGCGGCTTTCACTTTCGGCGTCCGCCTTCGTCTGCTTGTCCGCTTCGGCAACGACCGGCGGTTTGACGGTCGTCGGCTTGTCAGCCAGCGTTTCGGTGATCTTATCCCCGCCGAATTCGGGCCCGCCGAATTTGGATTCCCCCAGCATATAAATGGTAGCGTATCCGGCGATCGGCAGGGCAACGAGCCCGGCAATGGCCGGCGTGGCGAAGAGTTTCTTTTGCATGATTTCGCTCCAGAGCCTTTGTGCTCGCTCTGTGAGACGAAGCCCGCTCACCGATCCTTGGGCGCCCGGCAAAGTTTTTTCTTCCATGTCATAGGCGCGCAGCGCGGCCTGGAGGGCACGCGCCTTTGCGTCCGCGTCCGGCGCCGGTGCTGCGATGTCGCGCAGTCTGTTCAGTTCGTTGTCGTCGACCATGGTCACACTTCCCCGGCTGAACGCATCAGCGTCTTCAGCCGTTTCTTCGCTTCATGGATGTGCCAAGAAACCGTCGTCTCCGAGATCGCCATCGCCTCGGCGGCGGCGGCGTGGCTCAGCCCTTCGCCATAAACCAGCAGCACCGCATCGCGCTGCTTGTCCGGCAGCTTGCGCACCGCTGCCCAGAGCGCCTCGGCCGGGTCTTCCGGCTCAGCCGAGATTTCCCCCGAAATCAGCGCATAGGCGCCATAGGCCTCGGTCTTGACCGTCTCGCGGGCGGTCTTGCGCATCATGTCGCGCGCCGCATTCAGCGTCATGGTGTAGAGCCACGTCGTGAAGGCACCGCTGCCGTGATAGTCGCGGATCGCCCGCCCGAGCCGGACGCAGACTTCCTGGGCGATGTCCTCGGCGTCGGCCTTTTTGCCGCACCAACGATAGGCGGCGCGATAGACGAAACCATAGTGCCTTTCGAGCAACTTGCCGAAAGCACCCCGGTCTCCGCCCTTCGCCCGTCCGATCAGTTCGGCGTCGGAGGCTTCGCTTTCGTCCAGCATCATCGCCATCATTTGCCTGTTGGACGAAGGCTAATGGCGGTTCCTTGGGGCGATGGAAAGAATTTTTTGGCGGGCGGTCACGTCGTAATGGTTGGCGTGCCTTGGCCGAGCGTCTCCGCAAACAGCGTCGTCAGCCGCTTCCAGTGGCGTTCGGCGCCGGCTGCATCGAAGGCACTATGGTCCGGCATGCACCAGCCATGCGCCATGCCGGCATAGTTCTCTATGACATGATCGACCTCGGCGGCGCGCAGTGTTTCGGCGAGCCGCGCCGATTGCTCCGGCGGAAAGCTGCGGTCGACACCGGCAGTGCCGATATAGACCTTTGCCTTGAGTGAGGCGGCCTTCCGGTGCGGACTGTCGGCGGCGTCACCGGCCAGATTGCCGCCGTGGAAACTGGCGGCGGCGGCGATGCGGTCGGAATAGGTGGCCGCGGCGTTCAGCGCCCGCGCTCCGCCCATGCAGTAGCCGACAATGCCGACCGGCCCGGTCAGGCCTTGCGCAGCGAGCGCATCGAGGAACGCGCCGCTGTCGCGGATCGTCATCTCCTGGGTCGTGCCGCCGACGAGACCTGTGATTGCGGCCTTGCTCCTCTCGTCACTGAACGCAGCCTTGGCTTCGAAAGGGCCGTAGGGCGCGTTGCGGTAAAAAAGGTCCGGCACCAGCACCGCATAGCCTTCGTCGGTAAGCCTTTCCGCCATCTGGTCGAGCGCCGGTCGCGGGCCAAAAGCGTCCATGTAGAGGATGATCGCTGCCTTGGCTGGGGCTGCCGAGCGGAACAGCCCGGCTTTGGCCACGCCGTCACTCGTCTTGATCTGGATCGCTTGCTTGGCCATCGCCCGCTCCGTTGACATGTCGTGCGATAGATATCCGCGCTGACCGTCGCCGCAAGCTGTAATGAGGCGATCTGCTTCAAGATTTCGTGCGGCATTCGGCGACGCTACAGACGCGCGAATGCTGCCATGTGAAAGGCCTGAACCTCGGCCGGATAGCGATAATCGGTACCGTAAGGACAGGCGTTGCGATCAAGGCAGCCGCCGGTCCGGCAGGGCGCGCCGTTTTGCCCGCGCACATGGGCCAGACAGGTTTCATGTGCAAAACCATTCGCAGAATAAGCCTCGACCGGACAGGATTTCAGGCAAGGTTTTTCCAAACATGTATCGCAAAGGTGAACCACCTCGTGGGGTTGTTGGAGCGCAATCTCATTTTCGAACAGCAACGCGCCGCGATAGGCGTGCCAGAGCCCGTATCGCGGATGCATGAGGATGCCGAGCGGCGACGGCCGCAAGCCCTCCGCCCGCACCGCCCATTGCTGGAACGGCAGATACGGTCTGTCGGACGGTGACACGGCGCGCGCCCCGAATTTTCCGGCCACCGCGCCGATCACTTCGCGCGACCATGTGTCGAGCGGATCGTCGATCGGCTGTGACTGTTTCTCCAACCAGGGCAGGAAGTGCGGCCAAGGTGCGGCACCCGCCTGCCCCACCAGTAGAACGGATCTGGCGGCAGCGCCGGAGAGACCGGAGGGTGTTTCTTCAGCACCTGCAAAATTGAAGCCGCCGCGAAGCATAAGGCCATGGACGGAAAGTGCCGCCGCGATTGTTTGAGTCATGCCGCGCTCGGGATCATCCCTTCTTGTCCGGGTCGGAGAAGGCGCTCCGCCAGACTTCCTTGTGGATGATGTTGGCGACTTTAGCCCCGCCTGATTCGGGCTCCTTTCAGGTGAAGGCGTCGGCCATCGACGCCTTCTTCCTGGCGATGAAGTCCTTCAGCCCGTCGTCGATGCCCGGGTCGAGATACGGCGCCTCGTAGCTCTCCAGCCAGCGGCGGGCGAGCTCGTTGGCGCGCTGCGGCGCGGTCTTTTCGCCTTCGGCCAGCCATTGCTCGTAGGAATTGTTATCGGCGATGTTGGAACGGTAGAACGCGGTCTGGAAATTGGCCTGGGTGTGATCGCAGCCGAGATAGTGGCTGCCCGGGCCGACCTGGCGGATGGCGTCCATCGCCTGGCCGTTTTCCGACAGGTCGACACCCTCGGAGAACTTCTGCGTCATGCCGAGCTGGTCGATATCCATCATGAACTTTTCGTAGCAGGAGGCGAGACCGCCCTCGAGCCAGCCGGCCGAATGCAGCACGAAGTTGGTGCCGGCGAGGATCGTCGAGTTCAGCGTGTTGGCGCTCTCGTAGGCGGCCTGCGCATCGGGGATTTTTGAAGCACAGAGCGAACCGCCGGTGCGAAACGGCAGGCCGAGCCGACGGGCAAGCTGTGCGGCGCCATACGAGACCAGCGACGGCTCCGGCGTGCCGAAGGTCGGCGCGCCCGACTGCATCGAGATCGACGAGGCGAAGGTGCCGAACAGCACCGGCGCACCCGGCCGGATCAGCTGGGTGAACGACGCCCCCGCCAGAACCTCGGCTAAAACCTGGGTCAGCGTGCCGGCGACCGTCACCGGGCTCATCGCACCGGCAAGGATGAACGGCGTGACGATACAGGCCTGATTGTGGCGCGAATAGACCTTCAGCGCTCCCAGCATGGTCTCGTCGAAGACCATCGGCGAGTTGGCATTGATCAGGCTGGTCAGCACCGTGTTGTTCTCGACGAAATCGTCACCGAACACGATCTTGGCCATCGCCACCGTATCTTCCGCGCGCTCGGGCGCGGTCACCGAGCCCATGAACGGCTTGTCCGAATATTTGATATGGCTGTAGACCATGTCGAGATGCCGTTTGTTGACCGGCACGTCGACCGGCTCGCAAACCGTGCCGCCCGAATGGTGGATCGACGGCGCCATATAGGCGAGTTTCACGAAATTCCGGAAATCCTCGATCGTCGCATAGCGCCTGACGCCGTCGAGATCGCGCACGAAGGGCGGTCCATAGACCGGCGCGAACACTGTCGCGTTGCCGCCGATCTGCACCGAGCGCTCGCCGTTGCGGGCGTGCTGGGTATAGACGGACGGAGCGGTCTTCAACAGCGAGCGGCAGAGGCCCTTGGGGAAATGCACCCGCTCGCCCTTGACGTCGGCGCCCGCCTCTTTCCAAAGCTGCAGCGCCTCGGCGTCGTCGCGGAAGATGATGCCGATCTCCTCCAGCACCGTGTCGGTATTCTTTTCGATCAGCGCCAGCCCTTCCTCGTCCAGCACTTCATAGACGTTGATCTTGCGCTTGATATAGGTGAGCTGTGTGCCGGGGCCGCCGCCCGAACGCGCGGCCCGTCGGGCTGCGGCGCCACCGCTGGCAGCGCGCCCGCGCCGTGCGTTTGACGCTTCCTGATCGACCGGCGCGTTCTCACTCATAATCGTTCTTCCCTGGCTTTCGTTCTGGCCTGATTTACTCCGGCCGGGCTGTTGTACCGGCCTGAAATCCGTTTGCGGCCGCATATTGCGGTCTCTGGCCGGATCGTAGCCATGCACCCTATTCGAAACGGCCCGCCAGCGCCAACGCCTGTCGCAAAATCGACAAGAATTCCAAGAGATTTACGGTCGCTTTCGTTTTGCGGGAAGTCGCAAATCAGCTATGGACAACCGGCCCGTGCGGGTTAGGTATTGACGCGATATTTTTAAGCTGCCGCGATAGTTGTAGCCGGCAAGGAGCCTGAGAAAAAATGGCCGACGACGAGATCATCCTTTCGGAACTCTCCGACGACGAGTTGGTGCAGCAGATGCACGACGATCTTTATGACGGGTTGAAGGAAGAAATCGAGGAAGGCACCAATATCCTTCTCGAGCGCGGCTGGGCGCCTTACAAGGTGTTGACCGAGGCTCTGGTCGAGGGCATGCGTATCGTCGGCGAGGATTTCCGCGACGGCATCCTGTTCGTTCCCGAAGTGCTGCTGTCGGCCAACGCGATGAAGGCCGGCATGTTCATCCTGCGTCCGCTGCTTGTCGCCACAGGCGCGCCGAAGCAGGGCAAGATGGTGATCGGCACCGTCAAGGGCGATATCCACGACATCGGCAAGAACCTGGTCGGCATGATGATGGAAGGCGCCGGCTTCGATGTCATCGACCTCGGCATCAACAATGCGGTCGAAAAATATCTCGATGCCATCGAAAAGCACCAGCCCGACATCATCGGCATGTCGGCCCTGCTGACGACGACCATGCCTTACATGAAGGTCGTGATCGATACGATGAAGGAAAAAGGCATTCGCGACGACTATGTCGTACTGGTCGGCGGCGCACCGCTCAACGAGGAATTCGGCAAAGCCGTCGGCGCCGACGCCTATTGCCGCGACGCCGCGGTGGCAGTCGAGACCGCCAAGGACTTCATGAAGCGCAAGCACAACGTCCGCGCTTCGGCCTGAGCCAATAAGTCCGGCACGAACAAGAAAAGCCGCGCCTTGCAGTGCGGCTTTTTTATTCCCAAATGTTGAGAGCCGTGCGGATCAGGGTTTCTTGACGGTATCGTCAACTGCCTTCGCAGTGGATTTGATATCCTTACCGACGCCGCGCACCGTGTTGGCGCAGGCCGAAACAGCCAAGGCGCAGGCGAGAATAGCGATTGGCGCGACGCGGAACAATTTCATGATTGGTGTCTCCCTCAGCATATAAATTCGCTGGACAGCAACGAAGATCGATCAGACTGGTTCCATGACTACCGCGCGAAAACAACAATCCGATCAAGGCGACAGGCTGCTCGTCATCGCCTGCGGGATGATCGCGCGCGAAGTTTTGGCGGTCAAGGAGCAGCTCGGGCTCGACCATCTCGACCTGACCTGCCTGCCGGCGGAGTTCCATTTCTATCCGGACCGCATCGCGCCGGCCATGGACAGGGCTATCGAGAAGGCCAAGACCGACGGCTACAGACACATCTTCGTCGGCTATGCCGATTGCGGCACGGGTGGCCTGCTCGATCGGATCTGCGAGAAGCATGGCGTCGAGCGCATGGCCGGGCCGCATTGCTTTGCTTTCTACCAGGGCATGGATGCCTATGCGAAGGTCGCCGATGACGACATGATGTCGTTCTACATGACCGACTTCCTCTGCCGGCAATTCGATGCCTTCTTCATGAAGCCGCTCGGCCTCGACAAGCACCCGGAGCTGATCAAGGACTATTTCGGCAACTACGAGAAGCTGATCTATATCGCTCAGACCAACGACCCGGAACTCGACAAGGTCGCCGAAAAGGCGGCGAAAATGCTCGGCCTCGCCTATGAGCGCCGCTCGACCGGCTATGGTGACCTGACGAAGGAACTGGCCAGCGCCTCAGCACATTCGTAAAAGAAATAGCGTCCTCTAAGCGTTTGCCGGAGGCTGCCGTTCATTTTCGCCCACCGATTCACCGATCCGATATGACATCGATAATGCGCCCGGTTTCAAGGCGGATCGGCCCCCGCGCGGTTGGATCTTTAAGCAATATTTCGGCAAGCATTGCATCGACATTGTCGAAATTACTTTGCAGAATTGACGGATCACTTAGCTCCCAATACTCCCCTTCATCGACGACATTGAGACTGGAGAACAAGCGAGTAATTTCGCGAAGAAACCTGATGATCTCGATATGAGCGCCTGCACCTGAAAACTGAGTTTTACAATGTTGTTGAACGAAGAGGTGATTGTCGAACTCAAGCCGCAGCGGTTCCGAATTGGGATGCGGTTGAAGCTCTATTCCAAACACAGGGCCAATATAGTCCACGTTTCGTTCATCAATGACTCGATTGAGCGTCTTCTCGCGCTCATCGATCTCGCGCACCGGCCAGTCTCGCGCAATGGCGAACGCCTTGGCTTCGTGCAGCAAAGCAGCATATTGCTCGTGACCCCGTAACTGTCCTTCAAAGTAGATTGTTACTCCCAACTACCTCTCCCAGTGACGCGCATTCCTGACGAATACCCGCGCTCTTATTCCGCCACAAGCCGGGCGAGCACATCTGCAAAGCTCGTCTTGCAGACGAAACCCAGCCGGTCCCTAGCCCGCGACGCATCATAGACCCGGTCGATCGACGAAAACATCGTCCAGCCTTTCTTCGTGTAGAGTGCCGGATAATCCGGAAAATAGCGCGCGACGACCGACGGCGCGTCGGCGATCAAGGCCGCGCAATCTTCGGGCTGGAAAGGCGTCGGTGCCGAGATGATGAAAGTCTCGAAGCCCAATTGCGGCCCTTTCTCCAGGGCAGCGATGTGGGCGTCGGCTGCGTCCTCCACCGTCAGCCGGCGGAACAACAGCTCATTGGCCTTGGTGTTGGCATCCGACTGTTCGATCACGTGCGCCATGTCGTCCGCCTCGGGAAAAAACCGGGCGGTGCGCAACACGATCACCGGCAGGCCGAACTGCAAATGATAGAGCCGGCAGAGCTGTTCGGCTGAAAGCTTGGTGACGCCGTAGATGTTGCGCGGTTCAGGCGACATGTGTTCCGTCAGCCATGCCGCCTTGCGCGCCCCGCCGGTGAAGCCGGTGGTGCGTATGGACTCGGAAATCATCAGCGATGTCGTCGACGTAAACACGAAGCGCTGAACGCCAAAAGCTGCTGCCGCATCGAGCAGGTTGAGCGTGCCGCGCACATTCGTCTCGACGAAATCCTCGTTGCGATGACGTTCGATGTCAGGCTTGTGCAGCGCGCCGCTATGGATGATGGCCTCGATGCGGTTCTCCTCGACCGCCCTCATGACCAGGTCGCGATCGGCGACAGAGCCGACGATTCGCGTTTCCGAGGATGGGACGGGATCGAGGCCGGTGACGTCATGACCAAGAGCCCGCAGCCGCGGCGCCAAGGCGCTGCCCAGCCAACCGGACGATCCCGTCAGCAAGATCCGCATTCTTTCCACCTCGTTTCTGCTGTCGATGCTCAGCCACGGATGACAGAACGCGGCGAAACATTAAGGTATGCGCCAGACAAGAAAACAGCCTGCTCCAGCCATCAAAAGGGAAACGCCACCGATGATCGCTCGCCTCATGTTTGCCGCAGCAACTGTCCTCTGCTTGACGATGCCCGCGTTCGCCGATGGCGAGGTGCAGAAGCTGATAACGGCTGCCGACAAGGCGCGGCTCAACAAATATGGCGAGACGCGCAAGGCAGCGCTTGACGAGGCGAAGGCCGGCGATCCCGCCGAGGTCAAGCAGCTCGACGCCTTGCTGGCAAAGCCGCTGGTTCCCTTCTCTGACAAGGACCTGACCGGCAAATGGCAATGCCGCACCATCAAGGCCGGCGGATTGGGCCCGCTCGTCATCTATGGCTGGTTCAAATGCAAGGTGAGCGACGACGGTTCCGGCTGGAGACTGGAAAAGATCACCGGCTCGCAGCGCACCAAGGGCCGCTTCTTCGACGATGGCGAGAAACGCGCGATCTATCTCGGTTCCTTCCACGTCAACGACGATCCGGCAAAGCCCTACGGCAGCGGGCCGGAAAGCGATCAGGTCGGCTATGCCTTCCGCAACAGCGCCAGTGAATGGCGCATCGAGTTCCCGGCGCCCTATTACGAATCGAAGCTCGATATCCTCGAATTCAAGCGCTGAGCCCCGATCACCAGGGGTTAACCCGGTCAGCCTAGCATTCGCGCGCAAAGAACAGGTTCTTTGCGGGGGGTCGCAGAGCATGGCACTGTCGAAAACAAACCAACGGCCGATCGTCGTCGTCACCGAAGGCGGCCCGCATATCTGGGCGATCGTCAACGCCCTCGCCGATCAACTCGGCCCGGTCAGCGTCATCCTCGAAGCTCCTGAATCCAAAAAGCAATTGCTTCTCGCGCGGGCGCGGCGGCAAGGCTGGACCTCGGCCATCGGTCAACTCGGCACGATGGTGCTGACGCGCCTCGGCAAGCGCTTCTTCGCCGGCCACGCAGCACGGCTTGCCGCCGGGCAGAAGCTGCAAACCGAACCGAAGCCTGGGCAAAAGATCATTTATGTCTCGTCGGCCAACGCGCCGGAGTGCCTGCAGGCGATTGCGGAAATCCAGCCGGGTGTGGTGCTGCTCGCCGGCTGCCGCTTGCTGTCGCTGCAGACGCTGGCGAAAATCCCTTGCCCGGTCCTCAACTACCATGCCGGCATCGCCCCGAAATATCGTGGCATGAACGGCGGCTACTGGGCGCTGGCTTCAGGCGATGCGGAGAACTTCGGCACCACCGTGCATCTGGTCGACGCCGGCGTCGATACTGGCGGCGTGCTGCGGCAGACGCGTGGCAAACCGCAGCCGGGCGACACAATTTCAAGCTACGCGTTGCGGCAGGCGGCCTTCTCGCGCGACATCTGCGTCGAAGCGGTCAGGGATGCGCTGGCTGACAAGGTCGGCACGGTGGATCCCGGCCTGCCTTCGAAACAATGGTATCATCCGACGGTATGGTTTTATCTCTGGACGGGGATAAGGAACGGCGTCTGGTGACGCGCCGATTTACCGGACAGCCACCCGCCACTAACATTGCATCATGAGCGACATCGACCACCGCACCATCATTGCCGGCCTTTCGGTCGAGGACCGTCGCGACCTCACCGCCAGGCTTGACCGGCCAGGCATTGTCCGGCTGGCGGTCCATGCCGGGCTGGTTATCCTGCTGGGCGCGCTGATCGCCGCCCGCATCCCGTTCTGGCCGCTGCTCGTCTTGCCGCAGGGAGTCCTGATCGTCTTCTTCTTCACGCCGTTGCACGAGACCATCCATGAAACCGCGTTCAGGACGGCGTGGCTCAATCGCGCTGTTGCTGCCGTGGCCGGCTTCCTGATCCTGCTGCCGCCGGCATGGTTCCGCTATTTCCATTTCGCCCATCACCGCCACACGCACGACCGGAGAAACGACCCCGAACTGATGGCGCCGAAGCCGGAGACCGTCAGCCAATATCTGCGCTATCTGTCCGGCAGCCCCTATTGGATCGCCATGGGCCGCGTGATCGTAACCAATGCGGCTGGCCGCAATCGCGACGGCTTCGTGCCGGAAAAGGGCCGCGGCAAGGTGGTTGCCGAAGCACGGCTGTTCCTGATCGGCTATGCGGCATTGCTGGCCGCATCGCTCGCCGCGCAGTCGGCGCTGCTGTTGTGGGTCTGGATCGTGCCGGTGCTGGTCGGACAGCCGTTTTTGCGTGCCTACCTGCTGGCCGAGCACGCGTTGTGCCCGCATGTCGCCAACATGCTCGAGAACACCCGCACCACCTTCACCACAAGGCTGGTGCGCTTCGTGGCTTGGAACATGCCGTACCATTCCGAGCACCATTCCTATCCGGCCGTTCCCTTCCACCGCCTGCCGCGCTTCCATGACATCGTCGGGGAGCATTTGCGCACGACCGAACGAGGTTACGTGCGCTTCCACAGGAAGCTGGTCGGCAGCTACGATGGCCGCGCCGGCTGACCAGTGCTGGAAGAAACTCCGCTTTCAACCGCGGCCGTCGATTGCGTCGCTTTTGAAGGCCCCCGCGTCGTCCCATAACAAGCAGCCCAACAGCGCTTCCGGCAATGCTCGAAACCACTGCATTGGCCAAAAGATCGGAATCGATCTTCGGAGAGCACGATGCAGCGGAGTTAAATGGTAGAGCATCGTTTGTGCGTCCGATTGGACGCACGGCGCTCTGCAGGAGCAGGAAATTATGGCCGATCTGATCGTCGTCTACTGGCGCGACATCCCCGCCCAGGTCATCGTCAAGAAGGGCCGGCAGAACGCCAAGCGCGAACTGCCGCTGCGCTTCACCGAGGCGATCGACATGTGCGCCATGCGCACCGGCGCTGGCGGCACCGACGACTATCTTGCCGAATGGCGCAAGGCAGAACCCCTCCCGGTCAGTGACGATCTTGAAGCCGAGGCCGAGAAGGCTCTTCAGGAACTTGATGCGAAATACGACCGTGAGCGGCTGGTCGCTCTGGTCAAGGCGGGGGGCAAAGAAAATGTCTGATCCCCAATCAATGCCGGCGACGACGGCTCGAGCCGGCGTAACCCAGGCGACCATCGTCAAGAAGGCGGCGCCGAAATCCGACTACAAGCCGGCCGACGTGTCGCCGCAGCGGCGTGTGCAGCGCTCTTTCGCGGTGCGGCTTTGGTCTGTGCGGCATTCGCGGCTGCTCGAATGG
This sequence comes from Mesorhizobium sp. M0768, assembly GCF_040320195.1. NCBI lineage: Bacteria > Pseudomonadati > Pseudomonadota > Alphaproteobacteria > Hyphomicrobiales > Phyllobacteriaceae > Mesorhizobium > Mesorhizobium sp. M0768. Next base: position 454,025 of record NZ_JAMYPD010000001.1, read on the forward strand.
TTCTACGGCAAATTCGCCGACATGTTCCTGCTCCTCCATCCGCTGTGGAAGGGCATCGGCTACAGCCGTGTCGAAGGGCCTGTGAAATTCGTCGAAAAGCGCGTCAAGGGATTCATGTTCGACTGCCGCATGTGCGGCCAGTGCATCCTTTCCTCGACCGGCATGTCGTGCCCAATGAACTGCCCCAAGCAATTGCGCAATGGCCCTTGCGGCGGTGTCCGCGCCAACGGCAATTGCGAGGTCGAGCCTGACATGCCTTGCGTCTGGGTCAAAGCCTGGGAAGGCTCGCGGAACATGGTGCATGGCGACAAGATTTTGGAAGTGCAGAAGCCGGTGGATCAGTCCTTGCGCGAAACTTCCGCCTGGCTGCGGGTCACCGCGCAGGCCGCGGCCGCCCGCAATGCGGCCCGGAATACTACGAAGACCGGAGCATCGGCATGATCGGCCGTCAGCCAGACGAGAATCCGGCCGGCATCCATTTGCCGCTCGATCCCCTGCCCGGCCACACCTCGCGTGGCCGGCTGGAACGCGTCCTCAGGCGCGGCGAGTTCGCAGTGACGACCGAGCTCAATCCGCCCGACAGCGCCGATCCGGAAGACGTCTACAACCGCGCCAGGATTTTCGACGGCTGGGTCGACGCCATCAATGCCGTCGACGCTTCCGGCGCCAACTGCCACATGTCGTCGGTCGGCATCTGCGCGCTGCTGACCCGCATGGGCTATGCCCCGATCATGCAGATCGCCTGCCGCGACCGGAACCGCATCGCCATCCAGGGCGACGTGCTTGGGGGTGCTGCGATGGGCGTCGCCAACATGCTGTGCCTGACCGGCGACGGCGTGCAGGCCGGCGACCAGCCCGGCGCCAAGCCGGTGTTCGATCTCGACTGCATGTCGCTGCTCGAAACCTGCCGCGTTATGCGCGATAACGGCAAATTCCTGTCCGGCCGCAAACTCACGACCCCGCCGCAGCTTTTCCTTGGCGCGGCGATCAACCCGTTTGCGCCGCCGATCGATTTCCGGCCCTATCGGCTGGGCAAGAAGATCGCCGCCGGGGCACAGTTCGTGCAGAGCCAGTACTGCTTCGACGTACCGATGTTCCGCGCCTACATGCAGAAGATCCGCGATCTCGGCTATACCGAGAAATGTTTCATCCTGTGCGGCGTCGGGCCGCTGGCCTCGGCCAAGACGGCCAAATGGATCCGCTCCAACGTACCTGGCATTCACATTCCCGATCAGATCGTCAAGCGCCTGGAAGGCGCTCAGGATCAGAAGAAGGAAGGCAAGCAGCTCTGCATCGACATCATCAATGAGGTGAAGGAAATTCCCGGTGTGTCCGGCGTCCATGTGATGGCCTATCGCCAGGAAGAATACGTCGCTGAGATCGTCGACGAATCTGGCGTGCTGAAGGGTCGCCGGCCGTGGAAACGCGAAATCCGCCGCGACGACCAGCTCGTTGCCGACCGGCTCGACCACATACTGCATGACGACCTCACCGAAACCCAGGTCGACATGGTCAAGACCGCGCATTGACAGCGCGAATCGTCAGCATTCGCTTGATCAGAAACAGATAACGATATAAAGAACTCTTTATATCACGATGGAGAGATTTCATGACCCGCACCATCGTCGCCTCGGCGACACGAGAAATCATCATCGGCTTCGATCAGCCCTTCTGCGTGATCGGCGAGCGCATCAATCCGACCGGCCGCAAAAAGCTGGCCGCCGAAATGATCGCCGGCAATTTTGAGACCGTCATCAAGGATGCGCTGGAGCAGGCCGCCTGTGGGGCCACCATGCTCGACGTCAATGCCGGCGTCACTGCAGTCGATCCCAACGCCACCGAGCCGGCGCTGCTGGTGCAGACGCTGGAGATCGTGCAAGGCCTGGTCGACCTGCCGTTGTCGATCGACTCCTCCGTGACTGCGGCAATCGAAGCGGCGCTGAAGGTCGCCAAAGGCCGGCCGCTGGTCAATTCCGTCACCGGCGAGGAGGAAAAGCTCGAAGCCATCCTGCCGTTGATCAAGAAATACAACGTTCCCGTCGTCGCCATTTCCAACGACGAGACCGGTATTTCGATGGACCCCGATGTGCGCTTCGCCGTCGCCAAGAAGATCGTTCAGCGCTGTGCCGACTTCGGCATTCCGGCGCATGATGTGGTCGTCGACCCGCTGGTCATGCCGATCGGCGCGCTGGGCGATGCCGGCCGCCAGGTATTTGCCCTGCTACGCCGGCTGCGCGAGGAGCTCAAGGTCAACACCACCTGCGGCCTCTCCAACATCTCATTCGGCCTGCCGCACCGTCATGGCATCAACGCCGCCTTCATCCCGATGGTGATCGGCGCCGGCATGACCTCGGCGATCATGAACCCGGTGCGGCCGCAGGAAATGGAAGCGGTGCGTGGCGCCAACGTGCTGAACGGCACCGACGAGAACTGCACCAACTGGATCAGGACCTACAAGGACTACAAGCCTGCTGAGGGCGGCCAGGCCGTTGCCGCCCGGACGCAGGTCAACGCGCCGGGCGATGGCAATGGCAATGGCGGACGCAGGCGCGGCGGCCGTGAAGCGCGTATGGCCCGGGGTTGAGCCAGGTCTTGGCCGACACGATATGGGGCCTAGGACTGGGGAGGAACCGAGACATAGCGGCATCGCTGCCGTAGCCAAGACCCGAGCTGCGTAGAAAGTAAAGTCTGGAACGTATGAACTCTCCCGTCAACATCACCGATCCGCTCGTGCTGTTCATGCCGTCGGGCAAGCGCGGGCGGTTTCCGGTCGGCACGCCGGTTCTGGACGCCGCGCGCCAGCTTGGTGTCTACGTCGAGAGCGTGTGCGGCGGGCGTGCCACTTGCGGGCGTTGCCAGATCGAGGTGCAGGAAGGCAATTTCGCCAAGCACAAGATCGTTTCCTCCAACGATCACCTCTCGCCCAAGGGCGCCAAGGAAGAGCGCTACGAGCGCGTACGCGGCCTGCCCGAGCGCCGCCGGCTGTCCTGCTCGGCGCAGATTCTCGGCGATCTCGTCGTCGACGTGCCGCAGGACACCGTCATCAACGCGCAGACCATTCGCAAGGACGCCGACACCAGGGTCATCGCCCGCGATGCGGCAATCCGCATGTGCTATGTCGAGATCGAAGAACCCGACATGCACAAGCCGCTCGGCGACCTCGACCGTCTGAAGATCGCGCTGATGAAGGACTGGGGCCTCAAGAGCCTCGATTTCGATTTCCATCTGTTGCCGCAGGTGCAAGGCATTTTGCGCAAAGGCAACTGGACCGCGACCGCCGCCATCCACAAGGACACCGACAGCGAGACCGCACGGGTCATCGCTTTGTGGCCCGGCCTCAAGAACGAGGCGTACGGACTTGCCTGCGATATCGGCTCGACCACGATCGCCATGCATCTGGTGTCGTTGCTGTCGGGCCGCGTCGCCGCCTCGTCGGGCACATCCAATCCGCAGATCCGCTTCGGCGAGGATCTGATGAGCCGTGTCTCGTACGTGATGATGAACCCGGACGGCCGCGAAGGCATGACGGTCGCCGTGCGCGAGGCCATTTCGGGGCTTGTGGACAAGGTCTGCACCGAAGGCAACGTCCAACGCAACGACATCCTGGATTCCGTGTTCGTCGGCAATCCGATCATGCATCATCTGTTCCTCGGCATCGATCCGACCGAGCTCGGCGGCGCCCCCTTCGCGCTAGCCGTCTCCGGCGCCGTGCACATCAAGGCATCGGATATCGGTTTGAAGCTCAACCAGGGCGCCAGGCTCTATATGCTTCCTTGCATTGCCGGCCACGTCGGCGCGGACGCTGCCGCAGTGACGCTGTCGGAAGGGCCGCACCGCCAGGACGAGATGATGCTGATCGTCGATGTCGGCACCAATGCCGAGATCGTGCTCGGCAATCGCCAGCGGGTCGTGGCGGCCTCATCGCCAACTGGCCCGGCCTTCGAAGGTGCGGAAATCTCCGGTGGCCAGCGCGCCGCACCGGGTGCCATCGAGCGCGTCCGCATCGATCCTGAAACGCTGGAACCGAAATACCGCGTCATCGGCTCGGAACTCTGGTCCGACGAGCCGGGCTTCCTCGACAGTGTGCAGGCGACCGGCGTCACCGGTATTTGCGGCTCCGGCATCATCGAGGTGGTCGCCGAGATGTATCTCGCCGGCATCATCTCCGAGGACGGCGTCGTCGATGGATCGCTGAGCGGCCACTCGCCCCGCGTCGTCGCCAATGGCCGCACCTTCTCCTATGTGCTGAAGGAAGGCGAGCCCAAGATCACCATCACCCAGACTGATGTGCGCGCTATCCAGCTTGCCAAGGCCGCCCTTTATGCCGGCACCAAGCTTTTGATGGAAAAACAGCACACCGATCATGTCGACCGCATCCACTTCGCCGGCGCATTCGGCTCGTTCATCGACCCGAAATACGCAATGGTGCTGGGCCTGATTCCGGATTGCGACCTCGACAAGGTCTCGGCCGTTGGCAATGCGGCCGGCGCCGGCGCCCGCATGGCGCTGTTGAACCGTGGCTATCGCCGCGAGATCGAGGAAACCGTTAGCAAGATCGAGAAGATCGAGACGGCGCTGGAGCCGAAATTCCAGGAACATTTCGTTTATGCCATGGCGCTCCCGAACAAGATCGACCCGTTTCCCAAGCTGTCGGCGGCGGTGAAACTGCCGCCGCGCAAGACGGTGAGCGAAGACGGCATTGCCGGCGACGCTGCCCCGCGGCGGCGTTCGCGCGAAGGCCATGCCGCGCGGCGCGGGCGGGGATGACTCGCCTCCGCCAGGCTGTCAGAACTTCCATTTTCATTTGTATGCAAATGTTTCCAGATCGCGCCGATCTGGAAACGAAATCGCGTTTTCGTGAAATCCGCCAGATACATAGGCGGAGCATTTAACCGGCATCGAACGGCCGGCGGAAACAGTTTTCGGCCACCGCAACGCTCCAAGGAGATCAAGATGTCGATGTTCGAAAGCTTCGGCCGCTATGGTGCGGCCTTCAAGAAAACACGCGAAGCGCGCAAGTCGCTGCGCATCCTCAACAGCTTGCCGCCTGAGATCCAAAAGGACATTGGCTGGCCGGTGTCGCCGCGTTCGAGCGAAAGGCAGCTTGCGGTCGGATGGGGCACGCAGCGCGGATGAAATTCATCGACAAATGCAAGCTGCTCGGTATTCGCCGGAGCCGCAATGCGGCTCCGGCTGCACCCAGCAATTGGCTGCGCGCCGCGTTGCTGCCGCGGCGTTGAGCTGCACCGGTAGGCCAGAGACTTCATGGCCGGACGCTTTGTCGACAGCTGGGATCAAACGACCGTATTGAGATTGCATCAATCTTGACTTTTTTGGTGGCGACACAATCTTCGAAATAGTCGGGGGTTCTCTTAGTCGGCTCAGCCGAAGTCCGTGTATCTGCATGCCCAGTCTCAAAAGCCACGTCGTGTCGTTCGTCCTCAGGTACAGCCGCAAGAAGGCGTTTTCCAGCCCCGAGAACCTGCAGCGCTGGATCGCCTATGCGCGCAAGACGGAAAACCATCAGCCGCCTGCGTCGCTGTGGTCACGCCTGGAGATCACAACCCGCACGATCAACGGCTTTCCCGTCTACGAGATCGCTCCCCAGGCTGGTGAGCGGAGGCGGATTCTCTACCTGCACGGCGGCGCTTACGTCTTTGAAATCACACCCTATCATTGGCGGCTGATCGCCGACATGGCCGACCGCCTCGGGTTCGGTATCACCGTGCCGATCTATCCCATTGCTCCCGAACACGATTTTCACGCCATGTTCGGCATGGTCGGCGCCGTCTACCGCCAGATGTTCGGCGAAACCAGGGCGAATGATATCATCTTCATGGGCGATTCCGCCGGCGGAAACATGGCCGTCGTGCTGACCATGATGGCTGCGCAAGACGGCCTGCCCTTGCCATCACGCCACGTGCTGATTTCGCCCGGTCTCGACGTGTCGCTCGCCAACCCAGAAATGTATGAGGCCGAACGCAACGATCCGTGGCTGGGCATTGCCGGCGGCCGCGAGGCGATCCGGCTTTACAGCGCCGGCATAGATCCCACCGACTGGCGCATCAGCCCGGTTTACGGCGACCTGTCGGTGCTGCCCAAAACGCTGCTGCTGACCGGTTCACGCGATCTGCTCACCCCCGACAATCTGATTTTCGCGGAAAAGGCACGCGCGGCCGGCGTCGAAATTGAGGTCGTCCACGAGCAAGGCATGTTCCATGTCTGGCCGTTGATCGACATGCCGGAGGCGCGTCGCGCGCGGGACAGCATAGTGGCCTTCTTGACCAACGAAACTGACAGTTATCATGCCAAGGCAGGAGAGTTGTCGCTGCAAAGGGCAGACCGCGACGGAACGCCTCGCGATCTGGTTGCGCCGCTCAGGTCGTAGTTTGGCTCAGAACTTCCCAGTTTCCCTGAACATCTCAAACGTCGCGCGGATATGGTCGGCGACTGCCTTCACTGGAGCGCTGGCGTCCGGCGTCACCACCATGGCCAGATTGTAGGTGCCGATGTCAGGCATGCCGTCCTTCGGGCACAGCTCGACCATATCGCTGCCGAGGAAGGATTTCGGCAGCGGCGCCACCGCAAGATCCGCCATGATCGCGGCGCGCTGGCCGGCCGTGTGTGCGCTCATATATGCGATACGGTAGTTGCGGCCCTCGCGCCCAAGCGCCTCCAATGCCCCTGCCCGCCAGGCACAGCCCTCTTCCCACAATGAGACCGGCAGCGGCTCACGCAGATGCGCGCAACCGCCCTTGGCACCGGCCCAGACGATCGGCTCTGTGAGCAGCACTTCGGCGCCGATCGCGCTGGTCTTGTAGGAGTTGGTGAGCAGCGTGATGTCGAGCGCCCGGTCGTCCATGCGCCGGCGCAGATTGACGCTCTGGTCGATGGTGACGTCGACCGCGATCGATGGATGCGATTGTGCGAACCGCTTCAGCACATGCGGCAGCACACGTTCGCCGTAATCGTCCGGCGAGCCGAGCCGCACCACCCCGACAATGTCTGGAATGATGAACTTCGACACCACCTCGCGATTGATCGACAGCAGCCGGCGCGCATAGCCGAGCAGCATCTCGCCATCGGTGGTCAGCGTCACCGAACGGGCGTCGCGCGCGAACACCGAGCGGCCGAGAATGTCCTCCAGCTTCTTGATCTGCATCGAGACGGCCGACGGCGTGCGGAAGACCGCATTGGCCGCAGTGGTGAAGCTGCCGGTCTCGGCGATTGCGACGAAAGTGCGCAGAACATCGAGATCGAGCAGCGGCAGCGGATGATTGAGTGGGGCGTTCATGGCAACCGGCCTTCAATTTTTCTGATGCAAACCATCATTCCATTTCGTTTGATTGAACATCAGTTTGGGAGGATAGTCAACTCGGTTGGAGGCAGGACTCATCGAAGTGGTCCCGAAACAACCATGACACGGACCTGCAATCGACACGAAATGAAGCTGAAACAAAGCCGGTGTACCGCCTGACGCTGCAAGCGCCGGGACGACCCGGCCCAACGCGAAGGAGAATGAGATGTCTATCCTGTCATCCATCGGTCGGATCGCGACCGAATTCAGCGAGGCCCGTGCCCGCTACCAGACGGAACGCGCCATCCGCGCGCTGCCGATTGAACTGCAGAAGGATATCGGCTGGCCCGAAGCTGCCGATGCCAAGGCCGGCACTCGCCATGGTGTGGGATCCTGGGCTGGAGCAAAGTAAACCGTGTGTATCAACAGCTGAAGGCCTGCCGCGCAGATCAGCCCGGCAGGCCTTTTTGTTTGTACTCCAATGATTTTCCCGAGCCATGTCGCCGTCGCATGCCGCATATGAGCAAGTCGCATAGCAGCCCGCACTGGCAATCAACACATTGTAAATAATCGAAAATCCTGGGCAGAATGCCCAAATTTGTCGCATTCCGTGTCGCTTTTCATATCAAGTGCTTCGCTTTTGCGATTTAGTTTCCCCTCACGTAAGCCTATATCATCATCAACAAACGAGCTGCCCCACTCCATCAAGCGAAGGCGACCCGTCTGAGCAACCGAATGGAGATGATCATGAAGCTTTTTGCCCGCCTCTTTGCCCGTCGCGAAATGAACCTGACGACCGCGCTCGAGCGCCAGCGCCTGGCCAACACCATGCCTGGCCAGACCGGTGCCATGGCTGCCGCGCGCCTCGGCTTCGTCGCCTGAGACGCGGCAATCCCGGCGGAAGCAGCCTTGCGCTGCTTCGAAGTCGATCCAGCGCCGCTTCGGTTTTGCCGAGGCGGCGTTTTTCGTGTGCGCAGACTGCGTAGGCTCGTTTGGTCGATCCGGCGGCATGTCGCGTCCTTCGCCGCATAGCGATCGCCCATTTGCGACCCGTGTCGCAAATAAAGTCGCTCCGTTGCCATCTAGCCAATTGACAGGAAACGTCTTTCCTGATGTCGCTGTGCTAATCGCGACATCCTGTTCGCGCCATTGCAGCGTGAGGATCTACCCGTGAACGTCGTAAAGCACCCGATCCGGCGATCGTTCGTATTCTTCCTGGTCCCCGATTTCACCATGATCGCCTTCGCGACGGCGCTCGACCCGTTGCGTTCGGCCAACCGCATGCTCGGCTATGAAGCCTATCGCTGGCGGCTCGCCAGCATCGACGGCAAGCCGGTGCGCGCCTCGAACGGCGTCGAATGCGCCGTCAACACCTCGCTGGAGGAAGAGCGCAAGAAAATGTCCGGACCGGACCGGCCGAACATGGCCATCGTCTGCAGCGGCATCAATGTCGAGCGCTACCAGAACAAATCGGCCTTTGCCTGGTTGCGCGAGGAGTACAATCGCGGCGTTGCCGTCGGCGGCCTGTGCACTGGCGCGCATATCCTGGCCGCCGCAGGCCTGCTGTCCAACAAGCGCTGCGCCATCCATTGGGAGAACCTGCCGGGCTTTTCCGAGGCGTTCCCCAAGGCCAATGTCTTCGCCGACCTCTTCGAGATCGACCAGAACATCTACACCTGCGCCGGCGGCACCGCCGCGCTCGATATGATGCTGAAGCTGATCGGCGACGATTTCGACGAAAGCCTCGTCAACCGCGTCTGCGAGCAGGTGCTGACTGATCGCGTGCGCAGCCCGACCGACCGCCAGCGCCTGCCGCTGCGCGCCCGCCTTGGCGTGCAGAATTCCAAGGTTCTGGCCATTATCGAGCTGATGGAAGCCAATCTCTCCGAGCCGCTCTCGCTGATCGAGGTCGCTGATCATGTCGACCTGTCGCGCCGGCAGATTGAGCGCCTGTTCCGCACCGAGATGGGGCGCTCCCCTGCCCGTTACTATCTGGAGATCCGCCTCGACCGCGCCCGGCACCTGCTGATCCAGTCGTCGTTGCCGGTGGTCGAAGTGGCGGTCGCCTGCGGCTTTGTTTCCGCCTCGCATTTCTCCAAATGCTATCGCGAGTTGTACGCCCGCTCGCCGCAACAGGAACGCGTCGACCGCAAGCAGCTTCTGGCGGCTTGATCTGGCAAATCAGCAGAGGACCGGCGAAGTGTGATATTCCGCATCGAGAGATGTCGCATGACCACGAGTTCGAGCCTATCCGAAAAACCGGCCGACCCGCACAGCTTCCGCCTCGATGCAGAAAAATGGGCCGCGTTCATGGCGGCAATGGACGCCCCTACGCGCGACCTTCCACGCCTAAAGCGCCTGTTGAGCGAACCGAGCATCTTTTCCGGTCGCGGTCGAGTGTAGGTTGCGGCGACTATACCTGCGCCGTGCGCATAGCCTCGACGCGGATGTCTTCCGTCAGCCGCGCTTTCAGCGCCGAAAATTCCGGGCTGGTCTTCAGCGTGTAGTGGCGCGGATGCGGCAGGTCGACGGCAACGTCCGATTTGATGCGGCCCGGCCGTGCCGTCATCACGACCACGCGCGACGCCATGAAGATCGCCTCCTCGATGTCGTGGGTGACGAACAGCACCGTTTTTTGCCGGCGCTCCCAGATGCCGAGAAGCAGTTCCTGCATCAGCCCGCGGGTCTGGTTGTCAAGCGCGCCGAACGGCTCGTCGAGCAGCAGGATCTCCGGATCGTTGGCCAGTGCCCGGGCAATCGCGGTGCGCTGCTGCATGCCGCCGGAAAGCTGCTTCGGCCAATGGTTTTCAAAACCTCTCAGCCCGACGAGATCGACGTAAGAAGCGACGATCTCGCTGCGCTCGTGCTCGGCCATTCCACGTTCGCGCAGGCCGAAGGCGATGTTCTCGGCGACCGTCAGCCACGGAAACAGCGTATAGGACTGGAAAACCATGCCGCGGTCTGGACCGGGCCGGTCCACCACCCTGCCGTCGAGCAGAACACGTCCCCCACTCGGCGCTTCGAGGCCGGCGACGATCCTGAGCAGTGTCGACTTTCCACAGCCGGATGGCCCCAGGATGGTGATGAAGTCGTTGGCGGCGACCGCCAGATCGATCGGCATCAGCGCCTTGACCGGCTGCCCACCGCCGACACCGGCGAAGGTGCGCGAGACGCCTTCGATGAGCAGCTTGCTCACGCCAGGCTCCATGGAAACAGCCAACGGTTGAGCGCCTTGAAGGCGAAATCGGACAACAGCCCGATCAGGCCGATGACGATGATGCCGAAGATGATCTGCCCTGTCGCCAGCCGCGACTGGCTGTTGATGATCATGTAGCCGATGCCCGACGACGAGCCGATCAGCTCGGCGACGATGACATAGGTCCAGGCCCAGCCGAGCACCAGCCGCAGGGTCTCGGCAATCTCCGGCGCATTGGCCGGCATGATCACGCGCCGCACGATGCCGTTGTCGGACGAGCCAAGCGTGTAGGCCGCCTCGACCAGGTCGCGCCGTGTGCCGCCGACCTTGACCGCGATGATCAGGATGATCTGGAACACCGAGCCGACGAAGATCACCAGCAGTTTTTCGAGCTCGCCAACGCCCGCCCACAGGATGAGCAGCGGGATGAAGGCCGATGCCGGCAGATAGCGGGCGAAGGAGACGAACGGCTCCAGGAACGCCTCCACGGGCTTCCAGGCACCCATCAAGATGCCGAGCGGCACGGCAACGATGGCCGCCATCAGGAACCCGCCGAAGACGCGCCAGATGGTGATAAGGATGTCGAGCCAGAAGCGGTCCTCGACCAGCAGCCGCCAGCCGTCTCTCACCATCGACAGCGGATCGGCAAGGAAAATGCGATTGACGTGGCCGCCAAGCGTGATCCATGCCCAGAACGCCACGAACAGCACGAAGAACGAAATGCCGAGCACGGTTCGAATGCCCGGCGAGACCGGATGCAAGGGGCGCGGCATCTTCGACCGTCCTCTGATCTGAATGAAAAAGCGGCGGCGCACGCGCCGCCGCCGGGCGACAATCCTGGCGGTTAGTCGGCGACGGCGCTGGTGTCGGCCAACGTCGAGACGTCAGGCGCTTCCTTGATCAAACCCATCTGCAGCAGAAGCTCGCCAGCGGTCTTGGAAAAGTCCTGGAATTCCTTGGTGAAGAACTGCTTGTTTTCAGCCTTGTCGGCCCATTTCAGGTATTTGGCCGACTCTTCGAATTCCTTGGCCGACTGCTTCACGTCGGCACCCATCGTCTCATAGGATTTCGCCGGATCGCTCTTGATCAGGTCGAGTGCCTCGAAATAGCTGTCGGCAAGCGCCTTGCCCGCATCCGGATTGGCCTTGAGGAACTCCGGCGTGCAGCCGACCGTATCGAGCACCATCGGATAGTCGAGAGTGGTGACAAGGATATGGCCCTGGTCGGACTTTTCGCGCACCGCCGAGATGAACGGCTCATAAGTGACCGCCGCATCGTTCTGGCCGGCGAGAAACGCCTGCGCCGCCGCATCCGGCTCCAGGTTGACGACCGTCACGTCCTTGGTCGACATGCCGTTCTTGTTGAGCACCCAGGCCAGCATGAAATAGGGCGAGGTGCCTGGCGCCGAAGACGCAACCGACTTACCTTTGAGATCGGCGACGGTCTTTATGTCGTTGCGGGCGACGATGCCGTCGGCGCCGTAGGATTTGTCGAGCTGGAATATCTGCTTGGTCGTCACGCCATTGGCGTTCCAGACCAGCCAGGTCTCGACCGTGGTGGCGGCGCATTGCAGGTCGCCGCTGGCGATGGCGAGCGGCCGGCTGGCTTGCGGCACCTTCTTCAAGGTGACGTCGAGGCCGTGCTTTTCGAAGATGCCGGCCTGCTTGGCGAGCGTCAGCGGCGCAAAGCCGGTCCATCCACTGATGCCGATGCTGACCGATGTGGCGGCCATCGCCGGCGCGGACAATCCGATGGCAAGCGTCAAGCTTGCGGCAAGAATTCCGATCCTGTTCATGTCGGTTCCCCTTTTATGTGTTCGGATGCGGAATTGTGTCACAGACGCCCTCAGGCTTGTCAATGAAGCAGATGCTGCACTGCGGTATGTCACCATCGACAGCAAACTCCGCCATCAGCGGCTGTTGTACATCCAGCTGCGGTCGCGCCACATTTTTTCGCCAACCAGGCAGTCGGTGACGGGGATGTCCTGTGCCAGCACCAATGGCGGATGCGCCGCCCCTTCCGCCGCTCGCTGCGGCGAGGCCGGACCGGCAAGCTCCAGCACCAGCTTGCGGCGGATGGCCGCCGGAAACTGCGTCCAGTCATTGACCGGGATCATGAAGGAGCCCGGCCCGCCGATGACGCAGTCGCTGTAGTAGCGGTCGAGATTGTTGACATCGTAAGCGCTGCTGAACCCGCCCCTGGTCATCAGCGGCAGGCCGTTGATGGTGATGCCTTGCTTGATCACAGCGTCGCGGGTGATATCGACAGGTGCGCCCTGGTTGTTGGGGCCGTCACCCGAAATGTCGATCACCCGCTTGACGCCCTGGAAGCCGCTTTCAGCAAAGAGATCGCTGGCGAATTCCAGCGCGCCGGAGATCGAGGTGCGCCTGGCACTGGCCGGCGGATGAGCGGAAAGCTGCGCTGCCAGCCGCTCGGCGTCGGCACGATTGGCGATCACCGTCCACGGCACCACGACCTGCTGCCAGGTCGCGCCAGCCCATTCGACATAGGTGACGGCAATCTTGCCATGAGCGCCTTCGCCGATTGCCTGCAGGACATCGTTATGCGTCAGCGCCGCCGCGTAGCCATGACGCTGGATTTCGAGCTCGTCCGGCGACATGGACAGCGAAACGTCGACTGCCAGCACCAGTTCGACGTCGACCGGCTCGGCGGCGCGGGAGTTTGCAGTCAGCCATAGCACCGACGCCAGCGCGGCGGCACCCGAGACGAGATGTCTTGCACGGGCAAAACCAGACATGCCGCACGGTAAGCGAAAATCGCCGATCGACAAAGAGAAAAGCCCGGTGAAGAGCCGGGCTCATCCGGTCACATTCTTGCGAACCGCCGGAAAGCGAATTTCATTTGTAGATGCGGTGCCCGCCCCGTCCCCGCCACTCCACGGCCTTCTCGACATCCGTCTCGGAGAATGGGTCCGGCTTCGGTTTTCTAGCACCGACTCCGCGCGCTGCCCTCCAGTTCGGCTTGAATGACGGCGGAAGCCACAACAGAATACCTGCAACCGCGGCAGGCAAGATGATCGCAAAACGCAGAATTGAAAGTACGATGCCGCACATGCCGACGATCTGCGCGGCCCGGCGGACGCCGAAGCGTCTCAGGAACAAATGTCTTGCAATCACGCCGCCATCCAGATCGTAGGCGGGCAGGATGTTGAGAATGATAAGTGAAACGTTCAATAATGCGCCAATCCAAAGCGTCCATTCCAGAGGACCGGCCGACCTTGACGGCAGCCACCCGAATGGCCTTTCGGGCGCAACTGGGATGAGTTCTCCAAAAACCAGATAATAGGCCGCATCGAAAAACGCGGCGAGCGCGACGTTCGCCAGGGGACCCGCTATCGCAATCCGCGCCCAGGCAGGCGATGGCGCTGCGGCGCGTTTGAAACGCGTGAGCCCGCCGAAGAGATATAGTTCTATCCTGTCGGTGGCGACGCCTTGTCGGCGTCCGATCCAGGCGTGTGCCAGTTCGTGCAGAAATATCGACGCAAACAGAAGCGCTGCAAAGATAGAGGTATGGATCAGCGCATCCTTGGGTCGGCTCGCCCACTCGTTCAGGAAGGGCAGCACAATGGGAATTGCGAAGGTCCAGCTGACGCGAACCGGGATATTCCGGTTCAGCTGAAACACAAGCGCATCGTTTTTTCTGTCCCAGCCGATCCGCCGCAAAGGCACCCCCCAATCGCAGCGCGACGGTAAGCGAGAATCATCGCTCCACAAAGCGAAAAGCCCGACGATGAATCGGGCTTCTGCATTCAGGTCCTGCCGGCACTGCTCGGCTTGCCTGTGTGGAGAATCGGCAGGCAAGCAACGCTTAGCTGCGAGGATTGAGGTTCTCCGGGTCGTAGAGCGGCCTGTAGCCGACGGCGGCCACTTCGACCGGGTACTTCTCGCCGAAATATTCGACGCTCAGCTTGCGGCCCTCCTGGCAATACGCCCAGGGCAGGTAGGCGAGCGCGATGTTCTTGCCGAGGGTCGGACCATAGGCCACCGAAGTCGTGAAGGAGCGGCGGCCGAGCTCGTCGACGAGCGTCTCACCGGTTTGCGGGTCCATCACCGGCATCGTGCCGACCGGATAGCGGGGAACGCCATTGGAATCGGCATTGTCCGTCATGATAAGCGTGCAAAGCATGGCCGGCTGATGCACCCGGGCGCGATATTCCAGATGCTTTGCCTTGCCGCAGAAATCGGCCTCCTTGACTTTCGGACGGGCAAGGTCGGCTTCCAGCAGATTGTATTCGGTCAACAGGTCCGCATTCTGCAGGCGCAGGCTCTTCTCCATGCGGCGGCTGTTGGCATAGGTCTCGACGCCAAAGGCCATCACGCCGGTCGACCGCAGCGCGTCCCAGACAGCCAGACCGTCCTCGTAGCGCATATGTAGTTCCCAGCCTTGCTCGCCGACATAGGAGATGCGGAAGGCGGTCACGTCCTTGCCGGCGATCCTGACGGGCTTGATCGCGGCAAAGGGAAAATTCTCCGGCGTCAGCCCGTCGGGGTTTTCCACGCACTTGCTCAATGTCGCCCGCGCGTTCGGACCCCAGATGCCGACGGTCACATATCTCTCGGTCACATCGGTGACGCTAACGTCGAAGCCTTTGTCCTCTGCCGTCCGGCGCATGTACTGGAAGTCGCGCGGCCCGGCATCGGCGCCGTCGATGACGCGGCAGCGGCCGGCCATGCGGATGACGGTCAGGTCGGCGCGCACCATGCCTTCCTCGTCGAGGAAATGGGTATAGATGCCCTTGCCGATATTGCCGTCACCGCCGATTTTTGCCGCGCACAGCCATTCCATCAGCGCGACATGGTCCGGGCCTTCCACGTCGTACATGGCGAAATGCGACAGGTTGACGATGCCGCAATCCTCGCTCATCGCGAGATGCTCGGCGTTCGAGACGCGCCAGAAGTGGCGGTTATCCCATTCGTTTTGGCGCACCGGCACCCGGTTGCCGTATTTCTCGAGCAGATGCTCGTTGGCGGCGTAGCCATGGGCGCGCTCCCAGCCGCCGAGTTCCATGAAATAGCCGCCGAGTTCCTTCTCGCGCTCCCAGAAGGGCGAGCGGCGGACATTGCGAGCCTTGGAGAAGGGCTCGCGTGGATGGACCGCTGGGTTGTAGACCTTCATAGCGGTTTCGGTGCAGCGATCCCAGATGAACTGTTCTTTCGTCTGGTGCGGATAGAAACGCGAATAGTCGATGGCGTGGTGGTCGATCGCCGTGCGGCCGTCCGTCATCCAGTCGGCGATGAGCTTGCCCATGCCGGGGCCGTCCTTGACCCAAATCGCCACCGCATACCAGAGGCCCCTGACCTTCTGGCTTTCGCCCATCGAGGGGCCGCCGTCCGCCGTCACCTGCAATAGGCCGTTGAAGGAATGGCTCTCATTGTAGCCCAGCTCGCCCAGGATCGGCGTCAGTTCCATGGCGCGCTCGAGCGGCGCCAGGATCTGCTCCATGTCGAGATCGCGTTGCGACGGCGAAAGCCGCGCCTCGTTTTTCTCGAGAATATCGCGCGGATGGCAAAGGCGCGGATTGGTCTCTTCGTAATAACCCCATTCGATCTGCCCGCCTTCAGCGGTCTTGGGGTCGCCGGTATCGCGCATGTAAGCCGAGTTGCCCTGGTCGCGCAGCAGCGGCCAGCCGATCTCCTTGCCGGTGCCGGCGAACTCGGTGTACGGCCCGAAGAAGGTAAGCGGATGGTCGATCGGCATGACCGGCAGGTCCTCGCCCGCCATTTCCGCGATCAGCGGTCCCCAGATGCCGGTGCAGACCACGACATAGTCGGCCTCGATGGTGCCGCGGTCGGTCACCACGCCCTTGATGCGGCCGTTCTCGATGACGAGCGACCTGGCCGACGTATTGGCAAACGCCCTGAGTTTGCCGGAAGCTTCCGCCTGATCGACAAGCTTGCCGGCGACGGTCTGCGAGCGCGGGATGACGAGGCCGGCGTCGGGATCCCACAGGCCGCCCTGTACCATCTGTTCTTCGATCAGCGGGAATTTTTCCTTGATCTCGGCGGGATCGATCAGGCGGGCGCGTGTGCCGAAGGCCTTCGCCGAGGCGATCTTGCGCTTGATCTCCGCCATGCGGGCGCCGTCGCCGACGCGGGCGACCTCGAGGCCGCCGATGCGCGCGTAGTGACCCATCTTTTCGTAGAAATCGATGGAATAGAGCGTCGTCCAGCACGACAGGAAATCATGGCTGGTCGTGTAGCAGAAGTCGGAGGCATGCGCCGTCGAGCCGATATCCGTCGGGATGCCCGATTTGTCGATGCCGACAATATCGTCCCATCCGCGCTCGATCAGGTGATGGGCGACCGATGCGCCGACGATGCCGCCCAGCCCGACGATGACGACCTTCGCCTTTTCCGGAAACCCTGCCATTGCCCGCGACTCCAAGATGCTATTGCGAGCAGACTATAGGGCGGCGCGGCGCCGCGCTTGCAGCCTGTTTGCGACATCGCCAAAAAAGCCCGCGCCACCAGCCCGTCGAATGCAGTTAGACCTACGCCTTCGCCCTGCTCGGTACGAAGACGCTGCTAGAGCCCGTCCTGCGCAGCTTCGAAGAAAAATGCATACCTTCATCGCCGATTACCGGAAGCAAATAAAAGGCCGGGTGTTTGCCCGGCCTTCAAAAATCATGGCGTCGACTTTACTTGATGCGCGCGACGCCGCCCGAGATCTCGATCGTCTCCGAACCGGTCAGCGCCTCGAGGTCGCCATTCGGCAAGGTAACAAAACAGCCGCTCGGGCAAAATTCCACGGTTTCGCCAGCGGCCAGCGCCAGCTCGGTCTTGCCGCCGCCTTCCGTCACGATCAGCGTGCGGGTCTCGGCGTCCTTGTTAACCGCGCTGGCGGCATGGGCCGAGCCGCCCACGGCCAGAAAAGCGACGGCGGCGACGAGAGACTTCCACATTTTGCAGTATCGGTGTTGCCACCGCCTCTGTTGCATTTCGCAAGGCATTCTCGCCGTTTGCAGGTGAGCTTATATGCAATGCAAGCTGAACGGCAACTGAATGCCGCATTCATGCCGCAATTGGTTTCCGAAGGCTTGAAGGCAAGCTCCAATCAGCTAGTCAGGATCGGGCTTCCGCACCTTGCGTCCCGACTTGGCGAGACGTTTCGCCTCGACCGCCGCTAGGGCTTTTGCTTGTTCCCGCTCGGCGAATTCGACTTCGATCTTGTCGTCGTCGATCGGCCACGCCTCGTGCTTTTTGGTCTCGACGACGGCGCGCGGTGTCGACGGAATTTCGATATGCTGGTCGGCGAACACATCGAAGATGGCAAAGCGGATGTCGTTCTGGACGATATTGCCACTAAGAACGTCTGCCAGGAATACGCGGATCTCGAATTCGAGCGCGGCCGGGCCGAAATTGGAAAACAGCACAAAGGGTTCCGGGTTCTTCAGCACCAGCGGATGGCTGCGTGCGATCTCCAACAGGACGCCATGCACGTGCTTGACGTCGCTGCCATAGGCAACGCCGACCTTAATGTCGACGCGGCCGAGCTTGTTGCGGTGCGTCCAGTTGCCGACCGCATTGTTGATCAGGTTTGAATTGGGCAGGATCACCGATTGC
The DNA here is from genome assembly GCF_040320195.1 of Mesorhizobium sp. M0768. Taxonomy (NCBI): domain Bacteria; kingdom Pseudomonadati; phylum Pseudomonadota; class Alphaproteobacteria; order Hyphomicrobiales; family Phyllobacteriaceae; genus Mesorhizobium; species Mesorhizobium sp. M0768. The sequence continues at coordinate 472,101 of NZ_JAMYPD010000001.1, forward strand.
CGTTGGAACGTCTCGATCTCGGTGGCGCGCACGCTGATCTTCTTGACCGTGCCGCTGATGTCGCCGGCGACGATCCAGTCGCCGACCTTGAACGGCCGCTCGGCCAACAGGATCAGGCCCGACACGAAATTCGAGACGACATTCTGCAAGCCGAAACCGATGCCGAGGGACAAGGCGCCGGCGACCAGCGCGAGATTGGAGAGGTCGATACCGGCCGCCGAGATGCCGACCAGTGCCGCGACCGCGACACCGGCATAACCGACCGCCAGCCGGATCGAATTGCGCACGCCGGTGTCAACCCGGCCGCGCGCCATCACCGAGCCGTCGAGCCAGCCCTGGAACCAGCGCGTCAGGAAATAGCCAATGATGAAGACGACGACGCCGGTGAGAATGCCGGTGACCGAGATCGTCACCGAGCCGATGGTGAGGCCGGTCGCCAGCTTGTAGGCCCAGGCCTGGATGTCGCCGGGCTGGAAGCCCCACATCAACAGGATCAGCGGCAGGAACACCAGCACAATCATGATGTTGATGGCGGCGCTGACGACAAGCCCGAGCTGGTCGAGGGCGGTCTCTTCGTAGCTTGAATTGGCCGCTAGCCAGCGCCCGATCGAAGTTTTGGCGAAACCGCCTTCCTCGCCGATCGCTCGCGCCGACAGGAAGCCGATATAGGCGGTGACCAGGATGGTGCCGGTGACCACGACCTGCAGCGAGACGAAAATTGCAAGGCCGATATAGCCAAGCAGTGCCGATGCGATGGTGAATAGGCCTAGGGCGACGGCGGTGTAGCGCAGCCACGCCGGCCACGGGCGCCAGCTTCCGTCGGGGGCCTTGAACGGCTTCAGCAGGCCCATAAGGATCAGGATGATGCCGACGATGATGGTGGCGATGAAGCTTCTGGCGATGGTCAGCGACAGTGGCGAGCCCATCTTGTCGTTGACGACAGACAGGAAGTTGTTGCTGCCGATGACGACAGCCATGGCGGTCGTCAGCCGCACCAGCCAGCGCGCCGGGCCGGTTTCGACCGGGATCAAACGCCAGTTCGGCAGTCGGGGCTCGAGCGCTGCGTTGGTCAGGCGGTTGACGCAGAACACCACCGCGATAACGGCAACCAGCGAATTCAGGAAGATGCCGATGTCACCGCGTAAAACGTTGTAATAATCGAAGAAGAAGATCGTCGAGACAAGGAAGGCGCCGACCGCCAGCGTCGGCAGCAACGTCGACCAGAACGCCACCGACAGGCGGCTGAGATAGGAGGGGTCCTCGACGGAGGGATCCGCTTCGAAGACGCGGCCGAACAGGCGTCGACCGCCGATAAAAAGCACTGCAGCGAATGCGAGCGCCATCAAAGTCGCGGCAAGAATGGCCTGGAACTTGAACTTGAAGGCGAAGCTCAGCCAGGACGACACCGCCTTATAGAAGCCGGAAAACTCAGCGTTGGCGTCGGAAAAGACTTCGGGGCTAAGCGCATCGGACAGCACGTAGCGTTTGGTAAGCACATTGCGGAACAGCTCGCTGCGCATGTTGCCGATCTTCTCGATCAGCCCACTGATGCGGATCGACAGGTTCTGCGCGCTGGCAATAACGGCGTTGATCTCGGCTTTTTCGGAAGCCAGCGCCTGGCGTTCACCGGTTACGATGTCTGGCTCGGCCGGCTGGCCCGCGGCCGGCGGAGGTCCCAGCATCTCAATCCGATCGTTGATATCGCCGAGACGCGAGCGGAACGCCAGCGCGCTGGTGAGCGCCGCCCGCGACAGATCCTCCAATTGCAGACGGATTTCCACGAGGGTGGCATCGTCTTGGCCGTCCTGCTGTATCTTCTTCTCGAGACCGTCGGTTTTGGCCGTCAGACTCTGGATGACCTTCTGCTGGTCGGCGATCAACCCGGCGGCGCCCTGCCCGAGTGCCTGCGCCATAGCAACGAGCGACGGCGGCGCCGAGACAACAAGTGCAGCGATCAGGACCAGGCGGAATAAACGAAAGAACATGATTTTTCTGGCGACTCGCGGGCGGCATCGGCAGTTTTGAAGCACGTCCTTGATAAAGAGGCTCATATCACGGGGCAAGTCATCCCAGGCGTCTCGTTTTTCGAAGTCCCGCCAATCGAAGTCGGCCAATCCAATCGAAGTCGGCCAAATCCAATCGAAGTCGGGGAGTCGAAAAGCGATGGCGCAATCTTGGCTTTGCGTTTGCAGCCTGCTCTATACTCTGCCGTAAAGCCTGAAATGGATGACAATAAGAATGGCGGAATATTCGGCCTTTTCGCTTCTCAAGAACGCGCTGACCGGAAACAAGGACTGGAGGCCGGCCTGGCGCAAGCCCGACCCGAAAGCGTCCTACGACGTGATCGTCATCGGCGGCGGCGGCCATGGCCTGTCGACCGCCTACTATCTCGCCAAGGAGCACGGCATCACAAATGTCGCGGTGCTCGAGAAGGGCTGGCTCGGCTCCGGCAATGTCGGCCGCAACACCACGGCGGTCCGTTCCAACTATCTCCTGCCGGCCAACACGCGTTTCTACGAACATTCGATGAAGCTGTGGGAGAACCTGGCCCATGACCTCAACTACAACGTCATGTTCTCGCAGCGCGGCTGCCTGAACCTCGCCCACACACCTGCTCAGCTCGACGACTATGCCCGGCGCGGAAACGCCATGCGCCATCTCGGCGTTGACGCCGAACTGATGACCACGGCCGAAATCGCGCGCCTGGTGCCGGCGCTCGACGTCTCGGCCACCGCGCGTTTCCCGATCGTCGGTGGCCTGATGCAGCGGCGCGCCGGCACCGCCCGCCACGACGCCGTCGCCTGGGGCTATGCACGCGGCGCAGATCGCCGCGGCGTCGACATCATCGAAAATTGCGAGGTCACCGGCTTCCTGCGCGACGGCGACCGCATCATCGGCGTCACGACAACGCGCGGCGAAATCCGCGCAAAAAAGGTAGCGGTCGCGGTTGCCGGCAGCACCGGGCGGGTCATGCGGCTTGCCGGCATCGAGACGATGCCGATCGAGAGCCACGTGCTGCAGGCCTTCGTCACGGAATCGCTAAAACCGTTCATCGATACGGTCCTGACCTTCGGCATGGGCCATTTTTATATGTCGCAATCTGACAAGGGCGGGCTTGTCTATGGCGGCGATCTCGACGGCTACAACAGCTACGCCCAACGCGGCAGCCTGCCTATCGTCGATGAGGTGATGAGCGAGATGCTGGCGCTGTTCCCTGGGCTGGCCCGTGTCCGCATGCTGCGCTCATGGGGCGGCGTCTGCGACATGTCGATGGACGGCTCGCCAATCATCACCACCGGTCCGCTGCCGGGCATGTATCTCAACTGCGGCTGGTGCTATGGCGGCTTCAAGGCGACGCCGGCTTCCGGCTGGTGCTTTGCCTGGACCATTGCCAAGGACGAGCCGCACGGTCTCAACGCGGCCTTCACGCTCGACCGCTTCTACCGTGGCCTGGTGATCGACGACAAGGGCCAGGGCGCCACGCCCCGGCTGCATTAGGCCATGATCCCGAAAAGTGGAAACCGGTTTTCGGACAAGATCATGGTCAAACGAGAAGTTTAAGAGATCCATGCTCATCACCTGCCCCTATTGCGGCCCGCGCGACGTGATCGAATTCACCTATCAGGGCGACGGCAATCGCCAGCGCCCCCAGCCCGCCTCGCAGAACCTCGACGCCTGGAACGCCTATGTCTACGACCGGCTTAACCCGGCCGGCGACCACAATGAGATCTGGCAGCATTCCGGCGGCTGCCGCGCCCATCTCAGGGTCGTGCGCAATACGCTGACGCACGAGATCTCCAGCACCGCGTTCGCGCGCGGCGACCACAACTCGGTTGCGCGGCACCGGGCCGAGGACAAGCCATGAGCCCGCGCCGTACAGAGGCCGGGGGGCGCATCGACCGGCTGCGGACCATCCGTTTCACCTTCGACGGCGCGCCTTATACCGGCCATGCCGGCGACACGCTGGCTTCGGCGCTGGTGGCCAACGGCGTCACCCTGTTTGGGCGTTCGTTCAAATATCACCGCCCGCGCGGCGTGCTGACCGCCGGCGTCGAGGAACCGAACGCGCTGGTCACAGTGTTGAGGGGCGAGGTTCGCGAGCCGAACATCCCCGCCACAATGGTCGAAATTTATGACGGGCTGGCCGCAGTCAGCCAGAACCGCTTCCCTTCGCTTGCCTGGGACGTCAGTGCCGTGAACCAGCTCGGCGGCAAGCTTTTGTCGGCCGGCTTCTACTACAAAACCTTCATGGGACCGGTGATCGGTCCGCTGAAGGGCACTCGCTTCTGGATGTTCTGTGAGCATTTCATCCGCCGTGCCGCCGGCCTGGGCAAGGCAGGCACGGCTCCCGATACGGCGCGCTACGAACGCATGAACGCGTTTTGCGATGTGCTGGTGGTCGGCTCCGGCCCGGCGGGGCTGATGGCCGCCAGGGCGGCTGCCGATCAGGGTGCACGCGTCATCCTGGCCGAGCTCGAGCCGCATTTCGGCGGCTCGGCCAATTGGTCGCGCGAGACGATCGATGGCATGCCGGCCGCCGACTGGGCAGCGCGCGCCGCCGGTCAGCTTGAAGGCCGTGACAATATCCGCCTTTTGCCGCGCACTACTGTCTGGGGTTATTATGACGGCAACACGCTTGCCGCGCTCGAACGTGTCACCGACCACAAGGAAAAGGCCGGCAAGGGCGAGCCGCGCCATCGCTATTGGACGATCCGCGCCAAGTCGGTGGTGCTGGCCACCGGCTCCCTGGAGCGTCCGCTGGTCTTTCCGGGCAACGATCGGCCAGGCGTGATGCTGGCGCATGCTGCCGAGCGTTTTGCCAATGAATATGGCGTGCTGCCGGGCGACAGGGTCGCGCTGTTCACCAACAATGACAGCGCCTATCGCTCCGCGCTTGCGCTGAAGAAGGCCGGCGCCGTCGTCGTCGCCATCGTCGACGTGCGCCCAGAACTTTCGAGCGAAATGCGCAAGCTGGCCGGCGAAGCGGAGGCCGAGATCCTTTCTGGCCACGCGGTAATCGCCACCGAGGGCGGCAAGGCGCTTTCCGGCTTCAAGGTGCAGCGCTTCGACATGGTCAACGGCGCGCTTTCCGGCGAAGCGCGCAGCATCCACGCCGATTGCCTGCTGATGTCGGGCGGATGGTCGCCGACCATTCATCTGGCCAGCCAGGCCGGCGCGAGAGCGGAATGGAACGAAGCATTGCAAGCGTTCCTGCCGCCCAAGCCGACGACGCGGCAATGGATCGGCGCCGGCGCCTTCACCGGCAGTTTCTCCACCGCCGAGGCGATCGCCGAAGGCCGCGCCGCCGGCCTTTCCGCAGCGGGCGCAACCGCCACGCCGGCGGCCTTGCCTGCCGTCGAGGCAGCACCTTGCGATCCCGATCCGGCGCCGGTGCTCGAGATCAAGGCCAAGGGAAAGAGTTTCGTCGACTTCCAGCATGACGTGACGGCGGATGACGTGCGGCTGGCGCATCGCGAAGGCTTCGTCTCGGTCGAGCATCTGAAGCGCTACACCACGCTCGGCATGGCAACCGACCAGGGCAAGAGCTCCAACATACCCGGCCTCGCCATCATGGCCGAGGCGCTCGGCAAGCCGATCCCAGAGGTCGGCACGACGCGCTTTCGCCCGCCCTTTTCGGCGGTGTCGATCGGCTCGCTAGCCGCCGAACGCTTCGGCGATCTGAAGCCCGAGCGGCTGACGCCGATGCATGACTGGCACGTCGCCAACGGCGCCACCATGTATTCGGCCGGCCTGTGGTATCGGCCGATGATCTACGGCCATCCCGGCGAGACGATCGAGCAGGCCTATGTGCGCGAAGCGAGAGCCACGCGCGAGAGCGCCGGCATCGTCGATGTCTCGACACTGGGCAAGATCGCCGTGCAAGGCCCCGACGCGGCGGAATTCCTCGACCGCGTATACACCAACATGTTTTCGACGCTGGCCGTCGGCAAGGCGCGCTACGGGCTGATGCTGCGCGAGGACGGTCTCGCCTTTGACGACGGCACCACGTGGCGCCTCGGCGAGCAGGATTTCCTGATGACCACCACCACCGCCAATGCCGGCAAGGTGATGCAGCATCTGGAGTATTTCCTCGACGTGATCTGGCCGGAGCTGAAGGTCCACGTCGCCTCGGTCACCGACCAATGGGCCGGTGCCGCCATCGGTGGGCCGAAGGCAAGGCAGATACTGGCTGCTTGCGTTAGCGGCACCGCCGTCGACAATACCGCCCTGCCCTTCATGGGCATCGTCCACGGCGAAATCGCCGGCGTGCCGGTGATGATCTGCCGGCTGTCCTTCTCCGGCGAAATGGCCTTCGAGGTCTATTCCGGCGCCGGCTACGGCACCCATGTCTGGGAGGCGCTGATCGAAGCCGGCAAGCCGTTCGGGCTGGTGACCTACGGGCTGGAGGCGCTGGGCACCATGCGCATCGACAAAGGCCACGTCACCGGTGCCGAGATCGACGGCCGCACCACGGCACGCGACCTGCATCTCGACTGGATGCTGTCGAAGAAGAAGCCGTTCATCGGCTCGGCGATGATGGACCGCGAGGGGCTGATCGCGCCGGACCGCCTGGAACTCGTCGGTATTGTTTCGCTCGACAACCAGCCGCTCAACGGCGGCGGGCACATCGTCGAGGAGCTTGACGAAGCCAATCCGCACGGCTCGCTTGGCCACATCACCGCTTGCTGCTATTCGCCGGCGCTCGGTAAATATATCGCGCTTGCCCTGGTCAAGGGCGGCAAGGCGCGGCGCGGCACGCGCGCTTATGTCTCCGACCCGCTGCGCAACCGGTTCGGGCCGGTCGAGATCGTCTCCAACCATTTCTTCGATCCGGACGGGAGCCGCATGCATGGTTGAACGCCAATCACCGCTTGAGCCGGTGCTGCATCCGGGCTCGCATGGCAATTTCGAGCATGGTGTCGAAATCATCCTCTCCGAAACCAGGCCGGGTTCGATCCTGCAGCTCGCCGCCTGGCCCGGCGAGGAGAAGACGTTGATGGCCGGCATCCATGCGGTCACCGGCCTGGCTTTGCCCGACGGCGCCGGTGGCGGTGTGACGAACGGCGCCAGGTCGGTGTTCGGCTTTGCGCCGGGAAAGTTCACTGTGGTCGATGAAGCCGAGGGATTGGGGCCGGCCTTTGCCAGTGTCGTCACTTCGGCCATCGGTACGGTGACCGACCTTTCGCACGGCCGCACCGCGATCCGTATCGCCGGGCCGAAGGCCGAGTGGGTGCTGGCGAAATTCTTCGCCATCGACTTCGCGCTGCCGGCCTTCCCGATCGGCGCCGGCCGCTCGACCATGCATCACGACATCTTCGCGCAGATCCAGCGCACCGGCGCCGATCAGTTCGACATCTATGTGTTCCGCTCGTTTGCCCGCTCGTTCTGGAAAGCGCTCTGCCATGCGAGCGAGGAAGTCGGCTACGAAGTGCAGTAGAGCCGGACGGCGCTTCACGTCACTCCGCGAACGTCACCCACTCTTCCAGCGGCGCGCGGTCGGTGCGGAAGGCATTTTCGGGCTTGGACGTATCCTCATGGCCGAGCGCCATGCCGCAGACGACGATCTCCTCGTCGGGAATGTTGAGCACCGGCCTGATCTGCCGGTGATAGGGCGCGAAGGCAGCTTGCGGACAGGTGTGCAGGCCCCTGCCCCGCGCGGCGACCATGATGTTTTGCAGGAACATGCCGTAGTCGATCCACGACCCCTTGTTCAGCCGCCGGTCGACGGTGAAGATCATGCCGACAGGCGCATCGAAGAAGACGAAGTTGCGGTCGTGCTGCGCACGCATCCTGTCGACCTCGCGCCGGCCGATGCCGAGCACGCCGTAGAGGCCGAAGCCGTTGGCGCGCCGTCGCGTCAGATAGGGTTCGAAGAACTGGTCGGGATAGTAGCGGTACTCGTCCCACTCGGCCTTTTCGGCGCGGATGCCCGAGCTGAGGATGGCATCGGTGATGCGCTGCTTGACCTCGCCCTTGGTCACATAGACTTTCCAGGGCTGCATGTTGGTGCCTGAGGGCGCGCGCGCGGCAACGGCGAGAATATCGCGGATGGTCTCGTCGTCGACCATATCGGGCAAGAAGGCGCGTACCGACCGCCGCGAGGTGATCGCGTCATCGACGATCGCCGCCGCAATCCGGGTGTTGTTTTCCAGCATGGGCCGTCCTTTTGCGTATGATCCCGAACCCGATTTTCCGGAAGGATCATGCGCCGACTAGAAGTGATGGAGCATCCTTGCGCGTCTTTTTGAACGCCCGATAGCCTACCCGCCTCGACCGGACGCCCCACTCGCCGCTCGTGCGCCGAGCCTTTGCCCGAACCGTCAAAATGGCGCAAGTAAATCTTGTGGTTTCGTGAAAATCCTCTTGATTTTTTCATGAACCCGCCATCAAATGAAATTTGTTGGGAATTTTTCACCGAGACAGGGATGGCTTTGCCCTCAACCGCCGCCAGATCGGAACAGGACAGCGGCGAACGGCTCCTGGCCGGCGACATTCGCGCGTTGCGCAAGGCGCGCGGCTTGACGCTTGCTGAAATCGCACTGAAGCTCGGCCGTTCCGTCGGCTGGGTCAGCCAGGTCGAGCGCGGTCTGTCGGTCCCGTCGCTCGGCGATCTCAGGGCCTTCGCCGAATTGTTCGGCGTGCCGGTCAGCCTGTTCTTCAGCCATGACGTGCCTGTCGAGACCGAGCGCGGCGTGGTCGTGCGCGCCGGCAACCGGCGCACGCTTGGCACAAGCGATTCCGGCCTGGTGGAGGAGCTTCTGTCGCCCGATCTCGGCGGTAGCTTCGAGATGCTGCGTTCGGTCTTCGCTCCGGGTGCCGAGATGAAGGCCGAGGCGCGCCGGCCGACCGAGGAAGCCGGCTACGTCGCTTCGGGCAGTTTCGACATCGAAATTGCCGGCGTCTGGCACCGGCTTGGCGAAGGCGACTCCTTCCGCTTCGACGGCAAGCCGTTCCGCTGGCGCAATCCTGGAGCCGAGCCGGCTGTCGTCATCTGGGTGGTTTCGCCGCCTGTCTATTGAACGAATGCATGTCGCCCAAAGTGCGTGGCGGTTTTGGGACAACGACATGCATCAAAACAAATAGTCGGAGAAGAACATGGCCGGTTTGCCGACCACGGCACGCGTTGTGATCATCGGAGGCGGTGCCATCGGCGCCTCCTCGCTCTACCATCTCGCCAAGGCGGGCTGGACCGACTGCGTGCTTCTGGAGAAGAACGAGCTGACTTCCGGCTCGACCTGGCATGCCGCCGGCAACGTGCCGACTTTCTCCTCGTCATGGTCGCTGATGAACATGCAGCGATATTCGACCGAGCTCTATCGCCGGCTGGCCGACGAGGTCGGCTATCCCATGAACTACCACGTCACCGGCTCGCTCAGGCTAGCCCATAGCGCGGAGCGCATGCAGGAATTCCAGCGCGCCAAGGGCATGGGCCGTTACCAGGGCATGGATATCGACGTGGTCGGGCTCGACGAGATCAAGCGCCGTTACCCCTTCATCGAGACGCATGAGCTGAAAGGCGCGCTCTACGATCCGAATGATGGCGATATCGATCCCGCGCAGCTGACCCAGGCACTGGCCAAGGGCGCGCGCGACATGGGCGCGAAGATCATCCGCTTCTGTCCGGTAACCGGCGTGAGCCGAGACAATCACGAGTGGGTGGTCGAGACGGCGCAAGGCGAGATCCGCTGCGAGATCGTCGTCAACGCCGCCGGCTACCGCGCCGCCGAAGTCGGCAGGATGTTCGGCCGCGAGGTGCCAATGATGGTGATGAGCCATCAATATATCCTGTTCGAGGAAATCCCCGAACTGGCGGCGTGGTCGAAGGAACAGGGCAAGAAGCTGCCGCTGCTGCGCGACGTCGATACGTCCTATTATCTGCGCCAGGAAAAGAACGGCATGAATCTCGGCCCCTATGAGCGCAATTGCCGCGCCCACTGGGTCGGCCACAACGACCCGATGCCCGACGACTTTTCGTTCCAGCTGTTTCCCGACGATCTCGACCGGCTGGAACATTACCTGGCCGATGCTGTCGCCCGCGTGCCGATCCTCGGCACCGCCGGCCTTTCCAAGGTCATCAACGGGCCGATCCCCTATGCGCCGGACGGCAACCCGCTGATCGGCCCGATGCCCGGCGTGCCCAACGCCTTCGAGGCCTGCGTCTTTACCTTCGGCATCGCCCAGGGCGGCGGCGCCGGCAAGGTGCTGGCCGAATGGGTGACCGAGGGCCAGACCGAATGGGACATGTGGTCGTGCGATCCGCGCCGTTTCACCGCCTTTGCCTCGGCCCCGGATTATTGCGTGGCCAAGGGCATGGAGATCTACGGCAACGAATATGCCATCCAGTTCCCGCGCCATGCCTGGCCGGCCGGGCGCGACCGCAAGCTGTCGCCGCTCCACGACCGCATCAAGGCACTCGGCGCCCGGTTCGACGCCTATAATGGCTGGGAACGCGCCACCTGGTATGCGAAGCCAGGCGACGACATCTCCGAAGAATCCACGCTGACTTTCCGCCGCGACGGGCCGTGGCAGCATCGTGTGCGCGAGGAATGCCTCGCCGTGCGCGATGCCGCCGGCATTCTGGACCTGCCGGGGTTTTCCCGTTTCAATCTCGACGGTCCGGGTGCCGCCGAATGGCTGAGCCTCCAGGTGACAGGCCTGGTGCCGAAACCCGGCCGCATCGGCCTCGTCTATTTTGCCGACGACAAGGGCCGCATCGTCACCGAAATGTCGGTGGTCCGCCACGACGAGAACCTGATGACACTGATCACCGCCGCTGTGGCTCAGTGGCATGATTTCGAATGGCTGAAATCGCGCATCCCGAAGGACGCCACATTCAAGCTGGTCGACCGGACAGAGGAATACTCCACCCAGATCCTCGCCGGCCCCAACTCGCGAAAAATCCTCGCCGAACTCTGCGCGGCCGACCTCACCCTGCCCTGGCTGACGCATCAGGAAACCAGTATCGCCGGACGTTGGGCAAAGCTGGTGCGCGTGTCCTTCGCCGGCGAGCTCGGCTGGGAAATCCACAGCAAGGTCGACGATACCGCAGCCATCTTCGACGCCGTCTGGGCGGCCGGCCAGAAGCACGGCTTGAAACCGTTCGGCATGTACGCGCTGGATTCGCTACGGCTCGAAAAAGGCTACCGTACCTGGAAGGGCGACCTGTCGACCGACTACTCGATCCTGCAGGGCGGGCTGGAGCGATTCGTCAGATGGGATAAGCCCGACTTCCGCGGCAAGGCGGCGCTGCAGAACGAGAAGCAGCAGGGCATCAAGAAGCGCTTCGTCACGCTGGTCGTCGAAAACCCCGGCGATTGCGACGCGCCCACCATGTCGACGCTTTGGCATGACGGCGGGATCGTCGGCGAGACGACGTCCGGCGGCTGGGGTCATCGCATCGACAAGTCGATCGCGCTCGGCGTGCTGCGCGCCGACCTCACCGAGCCGGGAACCGCTGTCGAGGTCGAGATCTTCGGCGAACGTTTTCGGGCGGTCGTGCAGAAGGATGAGCCGTTATGGGATCCAAAGAACGAGAGGCTCAGAGCATGAAGACTGTTATCCTTACCGATGGCGGCATGGGCCAGGAGCTGGTCCGCCGCAGCAGTTCCGAGCCGACGCCGCTGTGGTCGGCCAGGGTGCTGATCGACGAACCGGATCTGGTGCGCGACCTGCATGCGGAATTCATCCGCGCCGGCGCCCGCGTCATCACCATCAACACCTATTCAGCCACGCCGGAGCGGCTGGCACGCGAAGGCGCGGAAGAGCTGTTCAAGCCGCTGCAGAAGCGCGGCATCGAACTGGCAAGGCAAGCCCGCGACCAGGCCGGCGACGCGGCGATTGCCGGCTGCCTGTCGCCGCTGTTCGGCAGCTATGCGCCGGCGCTGACGATATCCTTCCAGGATACGCTCGACATCTATCGCCGTATCGTTGCCGAGCAGGCGGACGGCGTCGATCTGTTTCTGTGCGAAACCATGGCGTCGGCCGAAGAGGCGCGCGCCGCCGTCACCGCGGCGTCGGAAAGCGGCAAGCCCGTATGGGTGTCGTGGACGCTTGCCGACCACGGCACGCCGCGCCTGCGCAGCGGCGAAGCCATTGCGGCGGCGGCGGGCGCTCTTGCCGGCCTGCCCGTCGCGGCCCGGCTGATCAATTGCTGCCGGCCCGAAGCGATCGCTGCAGCGCTGCCCGAACTGATCGCTCTCGGCGGTCCGGTCGGCGCTTATGCCAACGGCTTCACCTCGATTGAGGCGCTCAAGCATGGCGGTACGGTGGAAGTGCTGCACGCCCGCCACGACCTCGATCCGGATGCCTATGCCGGCCAGGCGGTCGATTGGGTCGAGGCCGGCGCCGGCATTGTCGGCGGCTGCTGCGAAGTCGGACCGGCCCACATCGCCGCGCTGCGCGACCGGCTCGAACAGGCCGGTTATGAAATTTCGGGAGCAGCATAATGCCCAAGCCATCTTCGCGCATTTCCGGCATCGTGCCTTCGGGCAAGGATGGCTGGGAGGTTCATTCCGCTGCCTGGGCGCGCAAGCAGGCCGGCGAGGACATTATCATGCTGTCGGTCGGCGACCATGATTTCGACACGCCGAGCGAGACGATCGAAGCCTGCGTGACGGCGGTTCGCGCCAGCAATCACCACTACACGCCGCTTGCCGGCGTTCCACGCCTGCGCAAGGCGATGGCGGCGGCCTCGACGCGGTGCACCGGGGTTGCGACCAGCCCCAACCAGGTCATCGCCACTCCGGGCGGGCAGGCCGCGCTTTACGCGGCCATTCAAGCGGTTCTCGACCAGGGCGACCATGCCATCGTCGTCGCGCCCTATTACGCCACCTATCCCAACACCTTCAGTGCGGCGGGCGCCGAGTTCAGCGTCGTCGAGACCCCCGCCGAGGATTGCTTTCAGCCGCGCGCCGCCGACATCCGCGCCGCCCTTCGGCCGAACACCCGCGCCATCCTGATCAACACGCCGAACAATCCCACGGGCGCCGTCTATTCGCGCGAGCGCCTGGAAGAGCTGGCGCAGATCTGCCGCGAACATGACCTCTGGCTGCTGTCGGACGAGGTCTACTGGACGCTGGGCGGCGGCGAGCACGTCTCACCACGCTCGCTGCCCTGCATGGCGGAACGCACGCTGGTCATCAATTCGATGTCCAAGAGCCACGGCATGACCGGCTGGCGCATGGGCTGGCTGACCGGGCCGGAATCAATGGTCTCGCTGTTGACCGACCTCAATCTGGTGATGACCTACGGCCTGCCGGCCTTCATCAGCCTCGCCTGCGCCGAGGCGCTCGAAAATGGCTACGGCGTCAAGGAAATCGCCGAGCGCTACGCCGCGAGGCGCACCGTCGTCCTCGATGCCATGCGCGGCATGAACAACATCACCGTGCGCGGCTCCGAAGGCGGCATGTACGTCATGCTCGACATATCGGCGATCGAGCCGGACGACGAAAAATTCGCCTGGGCCTTCCTCGACCAGGAAAATGTCGGCGTTATGCCCGGCTCGAGCTTCGGCGAGGCCGCCGCCGGCCACATCCGCTTCAGCCTCTGCCAGCCTGAGCCGGTACTGATGGAGGCTGCCACGCGCCTGCGCCGCTTTGCCTCCAGCTATGGTCGCGAGGCCGCATGAACGCCTCGCCCACCAAAACCATTCCGACCAAGGTCATTCCTCCCAAAGCGAGGGCGGTCATCATCGGTGGCGGCGTCTCCGGCTGCTCGGTCGCCTATCATCTGGCCAAGCTCGGCTGGACCGATATCGTGCTGCTCGAGCGCAAGCAGCTGACGTCGGGCACGACATGGCACGCCGCCGGCCTGATCGGCCAGCTGCGCGGCTCGCAGAACATGACGCGGCTGGCGAAGTACTCGGCCGACCTCTACGTCAAGCTGGAGGCCGAGACCGATGTCGGCACCGGCATGCGCCAGGTCGGCTCGATCACGGTGGCGTTGACCGAGGAGCGCAAGCACGAGATCTATCGGCAGGCATCTCTCGCCCGCGCCTTCGATGTCGACGTGCGCGAGATTTCGCCCAACGAAGTCAAGCAGATGTACCCGCATCTCAATGTTTCCGATGTGGTCGGCGCCGTGCATCTGCCGCTCGACGGTCAGTGCGACCCGGCCAATATCGCCATGGCGTTGGCCAAGGGCGCGCGCCAGCGCGGGGCGACGATCGTCGAGAACGTCAAGGTGACCAAGGTGCATACCAGGGCCGGCCGCGTCACCGGCGTTTCCTGGGCGCAGGGCGACGAGCAAGGCCTGATCGAGGCCGATATCGTCGTCAACTGCGCCGGCATGTGGGCACGCGAACTTGGCGCCCGGAACGGCGTCACCATCCCGTTGCACGCCTGCGAACATTTCTATCTCGTCACGGAACCGATCCCCGGGCTTTCCCGCTTGCCGGTGCTGCGCGTGCCGGACGAGTGCGCCTACTACAAGGAAGATGCCGGCAAGATGATGCTCGGCGCTTTCGAGCCGGTGGCCAAGCCTTGGGGCATGAACGGCATAAGTGAGGATTTCTGCTTCGACCAGTTGCCGCAGGACATGGACCATTTCGAGCCGATCCTGGAAATGGGCGTCAACCGCATGCCGATGCTGGCCACCGCCGGCATCCACACCTTCTTCAACGGCCCCGAGAGTTTTACCCCCGACGATCGCTATTATCTCGGCGAGGCGCCGGAGCTTTCCGGCTACTGGATGGCGACCGGCTACAATTCGATCGGCATCGTCTCCTCCGGCGGCGCCGGCATGGCGCTGGCGCAATGGATCAATGACGGCGAGGCGCCCTTCGACCTCTGGGAGGTCGACATCCGCCGCGCCCAGCCGTTCCAGAAGAACCGCCGCTATCTCAAGGAGCGCGTGTCCGAAACGCTCGGCCTGCTCTATGCCGATCATTTTCCGTACCGGCAGATGGCAACCTCGCGAAACGTCCGCCGTTCGCCGCTGCACGAACATCTGAAGGCGCGCGGCGCCGTGTTCGGCGAGGTCGCCGGCTGGGAGCGCGCCAACTGGTTCGCTAGGCCCGGCCAGGAGCGCGAATACCGCTATTCCTGGAAGCGGCAGAACTGGTTCGACAACCAGCGCGAGGAGCATCTGGCGGTCCGAAACGGCGTCGGCCTGTTCGACATGACCTCGTTCGGCAAGATCCGCGTCGAGGGCCGCGACGCCTGCGCCTTCCTGCAAAGGCTCTGCGCCAACGACATGGACGTGACGCCGGGCAAGATCGTCTACACCCAGATGCTCAACCAGCGCGGCGGCATCGAGAGCGACCTCACCGTCTCGCGATTGTCCGAAACCGCCTTCTTGCTCGTCGTGCCCGGTGCGACGCTGCAACGCGACCTGGCTTGGCTGAGAAAACACCTTGCCGACGAGTTCGTCGTCATCACCGATGTGACGGCGACCGAAGCCGTGCTTTGCCTGATGGGCCCGGATTCGAGGAAGCTGATCCAAAAGGTCAGCCCGAATGATTTCTCCAATAACAACAATCCGTTCGGCACGTTTCAGGAGATCGAAATCGGCATGGGCCTGGCCCGCGCCCACCGCGTCACCTATGTCGGCGAGCTCGGCTGGGAGCTTTATGTCTCGACCGATCAGGCCGCCCACGTCTTCGAGGCGATAGAAGAAGCCGGCGCCGACGTCGGCCTGAAGCTATGCGGCCTGCACACACTGGATTCCTGCCGCATCGAAAAGGCGTTCAGGCATTTCGGCCACGACATCACCGACGAGGACAATGTGCTGGAGGCCGGGCTGGGTTTCGCGGTGAAGACCACCAAGGGAGACTTCCTCGGCCGCGATGCGGTGCTGAAGAAGAAAGAAACCGGCCTGTCACGCCGGCTGGTGCAGTTCCGCCTGAACGACACCGAGCCGCTGCTCTTCCACAATGAGGCGATCCTGCGCGACGGCAAGATCGTCGGTCCGATCACCTCGGGCAATTACGGCCATCATCTCGGCGGCGCGATCGGGCTTGGTTACGTGCCGTGCCAGGGCGAGAGCGAGGCGGATGTCCTGTCGTCGTCCTACGAGATCGAGATCGCCGGCGAGCGCTTTGCCGCCGAGGCCTCGCTCAAGCCGATGTACGATCCAAAATCGGAACGGGTGCGGATGTAACCCTTGTCCTTCTGCCCTTGTGGGAGAAGGTGGCCGAGCGAAGCTCGGTCGGATGAGGGGTGTCGGATGAGGGTGTTGGAAGGATCGCTACCTCAACGGAATTAGCGTTTAGCGCTCCCGTCCCAATCTTCCCACGCCGCGTTTCTTCCAGCACCCCTCATCCGGCTCGGCGCTACGCGCCGATCCACCTTCTCCCACAAGGGGAGAAGGAAAAGTCCCCTCCCGCGTCAGAACGCGTCCATCCTGGCCGCGACCTTCGCGATGAACCTCGTCCGCGTCTCGTCCGTCGACAGGTTCATCGAGTAATGCGCGAGATAGGAGACCGACCCGCCGGGTTTGATGGTGGCGCGCAGCACCCGCTTGACCAGCTTGCGCGGCGGGTCACCCATCAGCATGGCTCGGAACCGGCTGCCGCCATAGGTCGTGACCGCGACCACCTTGCGGATGTTGTGCAGTGACGGCTGCACCTTGCCGTCGACCAGCTTGAACGACACGCCGGGCAGGAAGACGCGATCGAAAAAGCCTTTCAGAATGGCCGGATAGCCGAAGTTCCACACCGGAAACGACAGCACCAGCGCCTCGGCCCGCAGAAGGCGCTCGATATAGGCTGACGCCGGATCGCCGTCGCTGCGTTCGTCGTGATAGGACAGCCGTTCGGCCCGCGTCAGCCTGGGATCGAAACCCTCGGCATAGAGATCGCAGTCGTCGACGACATGGCCGGCCGCTTTCAGCCGCTCGACGATGGTCCGGTGCAGGCCGGCATTGAAGCTGGTCTCCACAGGATGAGCATAGAGGACGAGAATGTTCACAGGAGAACATCTCGCAAGTCGGCACCAAGCACCCCCCTCTGCCCTGCCGGGCATCTCCCCCTCAAGTGGGGAGATCGGCTGTCAGTATCGCGTTCGCCACTCGACGACGTTGGAAGATGGTCGAGACGATGGAACTGCCAATCTCCCCCCTTGAGGGGGAGATGCCAAGTGGTGGCAAAGAGGGCAGGCCAGAGGGGGGTACAGCGCCACACGCCCGTCATCGTCTCAAACCGCCTTCTCCAGTCCCTTGAACAGGAACGACTTGCCCGAGCGATAGTCATAGTCCGGGTTCTCCCAGGCGATCATCTTGCCGGGATTGAGCAGGCCTTGCGGGTCGGTCTCGCGTTTGAAGGCGAGCTGCACCTCGTCGGTGCGCTTCATGCCGCCTTCTTCCAGCGTGTAGCGGTGCGGGTTGAAGATCCAGCAGCCATTGTCCTCGTGGATGCGGATGATCTCGTCGAGCCGCTCCGCCGTGGTGAAGCGGACCAGCGGCAGCCCTGCGATGCCGATGGCGCCGTCGAAGCGGATGAATTCGAGATGCGCCGGCACCTCGTCGCCGAAGCGGTCGACCATCGCCTTGACGTGGCCGAGGTGGTCCGGCGACGGATAGCGGGTCTGCAGATAGGTGATCGTCGGGTCGACCCGGATGGCACGCAGCGTCGTGTGATTCCAGGTCAGCTCATAGGCCGGCGGCAGCCCCTTGAGATCGGCCTCCTTGTCGGCGCGAAAGACGATCTCGCCCTTACTGCGCGCCGTGAAGGCGAGGAAGGCATCCATCGCATGCGGCGCGATCATCAAGACGACGATGCTTTGGCCGCGCCGGAAAAACCGCTGGTGGCGCTTGAAGTAATCGTAGGGGATGGGTGCTGCGATCGGTGTGATCAGTTTCGCCAGTATGCCGTCCTGGATGGCGAGATCGTTGCCGAAGCCGGCCGCATCCATGAAATCGTCGAAGCCGACGATGACGTCGATCCAGTCATAGCTGGCAGTCAGCGGCATCTCGACTTCGGTGATGATGCCGTTGGTGCCGTAGGCGTGCATGACCTTCAGCACGTCCTCGCCGGTGAGCTCCATGACCCGCGGCTCAGCCTCCATCGTCACGGTCCTCAGCCGGATGACGTTGCCGAGGTCGCGCAGTCCACCCCAGCGGATCGAGCCGATACCGCCGGAGCCGCCGGCAACGAAGCCGCCGATCGATGCGGTGTTGTAGGTCGACGGCGACATGCGGAGCTCCTGGCCGGAATGCGCCCGCGTCGCTCTGTCGATGTCGGCGAGCACGGCGCCGGGGCCGGTGACGACACGGCCGGGGGCGATCGTCTTGACCGCGTTCATCTCGGCGAGATTGAGCACGACGCCGCCGGACAAGGGCATCGCCTGCCCGTAATTGCCGGTGCCGCTGCCGCGCGGCGTCACCGGGACGCCGTGCCGGTGGCAGGCGGCGAGAATGCGGACGACCTCGTCTTCGGTTTTCGGCGTCACGATCAGGTCACCGGTGACGTGCTCGAGCTGCTGCTTCAGCACCGGGCTGTACCAGTAGAAGTCGCGGCTCTTCTGCTGGACGATCGCCGGATGGTCGTCGATCTTCAAACCGTCCAGGTCGCGCTTGAGCGCCGCAATATCCATCATTCCACCATCAGATCATCGAGTTCGGCATAATCGGGCAGCTGGCGCTCGATCGCATGCCCGTCGCGCACGACGATGCGATCCGATTCGGGCCGCGACAGCAATTCCGTCCAGCTCCGCCCCTTGAAGACGACGAAATCGGCCGACCCTCCGGCGGCAAGCGTGCCAACACCATCGAGCCGCATCACCTTGGCCGGCGTCGAAGTCACCGCTTGCGGCCAGTCGGCGACGGGATGGTCTAGATGCAGGATGCGCGTCGCCATGCGATAGACCTCCAGCATGTCGAGATCGCCATAGGCATAGAACGGGTCGCGCGTGTTGTCGGAAGCGACGGCGACGGCAATGCCGCGCGCCTTCATCTCATGCAGCAGCGTCACCCCGCGCCAGCGCGGCGTGGTGTTGTCGCCGCGCCGGTCCTGCAGATAGAGATTGCACATCGGCAGCGACACCACCGCCAAGCCGGCCTTGGCGACCTTGTCCAGGGTGTCGAGCACGTCGAGGTCGGGCTGGCGCGCCAGCGAGCAGCAATGGCCGACTAGGATGTTCCCGTCAAAACCGTTCCAAAGGGCGGCTTCGGCGATTTTCTTCAGCGAGATCGCCGCGATATCGTCGGTCTCGTCGGCGTGGAAATCGAGGTCGAGGCCGTGCTTGATCGCCTGCGCGAACACCTGGTCGAGCAATTCTTCGAGATCTGGCACCATGTAGGTGACGACCCCGAGGACACCCTTGGCGGCAGCCACCCGCTTGGCCAGCCTCTCGAACCATTTCCTGTCGCGCACGCCTTCGATGCCGAGCAGGCAGGCCGCCTGCAGCTCGATGCGGCCGCGCCATTTCTCCCGCATCGTCTCGAACACCGGCCAGGAGATCTCTTCCTGCGGCGCGACGCTGTCGAGATGCGTGCGCAGCGCCCTGGTGCCGTGCGCGTAGGCGCAGCGCAGCGAAAAATCCATGCGACGGGCAACGTCGTCGGCGCTCCAGCGCGCCGCCCGGTCGGCGCCGGTGGCGTTCAAAGCGGCCATGAAGGTGCCGTCCGGGTTGGGCTTTCGAGGCCAGATATGGCCCTTGTCGATATGGGTGTGGCAATCGACGAAGCACGGCAGCACGATGCGGCCGCCGAGGTCGGTGGCGTCCGCCGGTGCGTTGGATAGATGCGCCGTAATCCCGGAGATCTTGCCATCGGCGATTGCGATATCGGCGAGCCCAAACCCGTCGGTATCGAAGGCTCCGGAAAAGCGCGGCGTAAGTGAGGCATGAAGCCGAACCTTGGCGAGATGGTAGGAACCAGAAGCCGGTATCAAGGCGGCGCTGCTCACCATCACCGCTCCTGCCTCAGCGCGCTCTCGTGCCAGCGCCGCAAAATGAGATGCGAAATCAGCGACAGCACCAGGAAGATCAGGATGCCGGTGAGCGAGATCAGGATCAGCGCCGCGAACAGCCTTGGCGCGTTGAGCCGGTAGCCGGCCTCGATGATGCGCGAGGCGAGGCCGGACGACTGGCCGGTGGCCCCGGCGACGAACTCTGCCACCACCGCGCCGATCAGCGACAGGCCGCCGGCGATCTTCAGCCCGCCGAGGAAATAAGGCATCGCCGCCGGCAGCCGCAGATAGCGCAATTGCTGCCAGCGGGTCGCACCGTTGAGCTTGAACATGTCGCGCAGATTGCGGTCGACGGAATTGAGGCCGAGCGTGGTGTTGGAGAGGATCGGGAAGAAGGCGACGATCCAGGCGCAAAGCAAAAGCTTCGTCGTCTGGTTGTCGACATAGATATTGATCAGCGGAAAGATCGCGACGATCGGCGTCACCTGCAGCACGATGGCGAACGGAAAGAACGACATCTCCACCCATTTCGATTGAGCGAACAGCACTGCCAGCCCGACACCGCCGACCACGGCGAGAAGCAGGCTCAAGAAGGTGATCCGGAGCGTCACCAGCAGCGACGAGAACAGCAGCCCGGCATCGTCGTGCAGCGTTTGCAGCACCACGCCGGGGCGCGGCAGTATGTATTTCGGAATGTCGTTCCAGACACAGATGCGGTCCCACAGCCAGATGGCCAGGATCATGATCGCCAGCGGCAGCAGCCATCTGCCGATGCGCTCGAAGCGCTCCTGGCGGACGCGGCGCGCCTCCTCCGGGTCGAGCGCCAAGACTGGTTCTTCAATGGCCGTCATGATGCGGTCCGGCAGTTGAGTTGATGGCGCCGATCAGCACGTCGGATGCCTGGCGGCAGAGCGCGGCATAGTCGGGCGAGGTGCGAAACGCCTCGTCGCGCGGATAGGGCGCGTCGACGGCAAGCTCGGCAAACACCCGGCCCGGCCGCGCCGCCATGACGACGACGCGGTTGGAGAGGAATACGCTTTCGAAGACGCTGTGGGTGACGAAAACGACGGTAAAACGCTCATCCTGCCATAGCTCCAGAAGATCGTTGTTGAGCTTGAAGCGGGTGATCTCGTCGAGTGCGGCGAACGGCTCGTCCATCAACAGAATGCGCGGCTTGGTCACCATGGCGCGGGCGATCGAGACGCGCATTTTCATGCCGCCTGACAGTTCGCGCGGCACGGCCTTCTCGAAGCCGGTCAGGTGAACCCGCGCCAGCATCTCCATCACCGCCGGCGCCGCCTTGGCCCGCGACACACCCTTCAGACGCAACGGCAGCCAGACATTGTCGAAGACGTCGGCCCAGGGCAGCAGCGTCGGCTCCTGGAAGACGAAGCCGATATTCGAACGCTCGAGGGCGCCGCTGCCGCGCCAGTCGAGCACGCCCGAGGTCGGCGTCGACAGGCCGGCAATCAGCCGCAGCGCCGTCGATTTGCCGCAGCCCGACGGCCCGAGCAGGCTGAGGAAATCGCCCTCCCGGATCGTCAGCTCGACATTGCTGAGCGCGGTGACGCCGTTGGAAAAAACCTTGCCGACGCCACGCAGCGCCAACAGCGTCGGCTCCGATACACTTCCTGGCTGTTGCGCCACTTTCTCCAGCTTCACGGCCTACTTCTTCAGGTCGAGCCCGACGCTCTTGTTGACGAAGGCCAGCGTGTAGGCCTTCTTGATGTCGATACCCGCCGGCGCGACCTTGGCCTTCACCATCTTGTCGTAAAAACTCTGGATGCGCGCGTCGCTCATGGCGCCGATGCCGAGCTTTTCGCTGTCGCCGGAATCGACCACGCCGAACTTCTTCAGCTGCTCGATCGAGAAAGCGATCTGCTCATCCGTCATGTCCGGATTTTCCTTCTTGATCATCTCGTTGGCGGCCTTGTTGTCGCCGTAGAGATAATTGTACCAGCCCTTGGCCGAGCCATCGACGAAGCACTGGACCACCTCGGGACGCTTGTCGATCGTCTCCTGCATGGTCTCGACCGTCGTTGCATATGTGTCCCAGCCATAGTCGGCCAGCAGGAACTGGTTCGGCGTGAAACCGCCCTGCTTCTGGACGGCGAATGGCTCCGAGGTGACGTAACCCTGCTGGATCGACTTCTTGTTGGCGATGAACGGTGCCGGGTTGAAGGTGTAGGGCACGCGCTTGGCGGCATCGAAGCCGAGGTCGGTGACCATCCACTGGAAGAAGGTCTGCGCACCTTCGTCGCCGAGGATGTACTGCTCGGCGTTCTTCAGGTCTTCCCATTTGTCCAGCCCCTGCCCGGGATGGGACATGATGACCTGCGGGTCCTTCTGGAAGTCGGCCGCCACGACGCGCATCGGTATGCCTTGCTGCACGGCATCGAAAGCCGACAGCAGATTGCCGCCCATGTAAAAATCGATCTTGCCGGCCAGCAGCAGCGGCCGGCCGCTGACCTGTGGGCCGCCCTGCATGATCGTCACGTCGATGCCGCAGGCCGCATAGGTGCCGTCCGCCACGGCCTGGTAGTAACCGCCATGCTCCGGCTCAGCCAGCCAGTTGGTGCCGAAGGTGACTTTTTCGTTCGCTGCCGCGGCAAGCGTGCCTGCGCCAAGCAGCACGATCGCGCACGTCGAAATCTTGAGTTTTCTGTACATCCACACCACCCTTTGTTCGCTCCGGCGCGTCACGCGCCGGGCTCGACACCATTGTTTCAAGAAGCAAGACACATGCCACCGGCGCGTTGCGCCGGGACCGCCCGCTTGTGCAATGCCCGCCTGAGCAATGGCGGCGCGAAGGCCGGACGGGTCATGCTGTACGAAAGGCATCGTGCCTATTTTTTGATCGCCTGTCCATAATCGCCCTCGTGACATGCACCGCCATCTTGATGCCCGCATCGATCCGGCCTTAGAGCGACGTGCGTCCACTTGGACGCACAAAGTACGCTCTAAAACTTTGAATCTTCGCATCGTGCTTTCCGAAAATCGATCCCGATTTTCGGGCCGATGCGATAGGCTGCCGTGAACGGAGATTGCCATGTTCAAATTTCTCACGCCGAAGTCGATCAAGCCCCCCTTCGCCCGCTACAGCCATGGCGTCGAACTGCCGCCCGGAAAGCGGCTGGTTCTGTGTTCGGGCCAGGTCGCGATCACAGCGGATGACCAGATTCCCGAGGAGGCCGGCGCACAGGCCGAGCTTTGTTTCCGGAACATATCGGCGATTCTCGGCGAGGCCGGGCTCGGCCTGTCCGACATCGTCCGCATCAATGCCTACGTCACCGACCGCGCCTTCCTGCGCCCCTATATGGAGGTTCGCGACCGGCTGTTCGCCAGCCCGGCGCCGGCCTCGACGCTGATGATCGTGTCCGGGTTTGCCCGGCCGGAATTCAAGGTCGAGATCGAGGTCATTGCGGCGGGATGATCGACAGCCGATCGTTCCCGCGTTAGGTCTGGGCTTGTCGGTTCAAGAGGGCATGACATGACCGCTGCAAAAAAACGCGTATGGTGGGGTGACTACCGGACCACCGAATACGCGACCGTCGATCCTGAGGCGACCATTGCCGTTCTGCCGCTGGCGGCGATTGAGCAGCACGGCCCGCATCTGCCGGTCTCGACCGACACCTCGATCATGAACGGCATGCTGGAAACGGTGATCGCGCGCCTGCCCGGCGATCTCGACATCCGCATCCTGCCGGTCCAGGCGGTAGGCAAGTCGAACGAGCATTTGCATGCGCCCGGCACCCTCACTTTGCCGGCGACGACCTTGGTCGAGGCGTGGACCGAACTTGGCCTGTCGGTCGCGCGCGCCGGCGTCCGAAAACTGATTGTCGTCAACTCGCATGGCGGCAATGAGGAGATCATGGGCATCGTCACCCGCGAATTGCGCGTGCGGACAAAGATGCTGGCGGTAAAGACCAGCTGGCAGCGTTTTGGCCGGCCGGCCGGCATGTACACCGAGCTCGAGGACCGCCACGGCATTCATGGCGGCGACGTCGAGACCTCGTTGATGCTGCATTTCCGGCCCGATCTCGTCGACATGGCCAAGGCCGACAATTTCGTGTCCAAGGTCGCCCGCGCCGAAAAGGAATTTGCGCTGCTGCGCCACACCGGAACGCACGCCTTCGCCTGGATCGCCAGCGATCTCAACCCGAATGGCGTGGTCGGCGACGCCAGCGTTGCAACCGCCGAAAAAGGCCAGCTCACCGCCGAGCATCAGGCCGACGGCTTCATTGGCCTGCTGAGAGACGTGCGCAATGCAAAGCTGGCGGATTGGTTGGCTTAGGTGTTTGATCCCACCAGCTCAGGCCTCGCTCACGAGGAGCGATTCCATTCGCGCGAGGATCCTCACTTCACCTCTTGAAGCGGCGACACCGTGTAGATTTCGTCCAGTATCTTCACCATCAAGGTGTTGGCGGTCGCCTGGCCGTCGAGCGCGAGAGTCAGGTTGGTCCATATGACCAGGGTCACGTCATTGGCCGGATCGTAGCCCATGAAGGACTGGTAACCGGGCATCTCGCCTTCGTGATAGTAGATTTCGTTACGCCCGAAGGTCAGCGTTAGGATGCCATAGCCGTATTTTTGCATGGCGGGTTCGCCCGGCTCCGGCGCCTCAGGGCTTGCAAGCCACTGCCGCTGAAAGTCGGCATTGAAGAGCTTGCCCCCGACTAGCGCGCGCATCCAGGTCGCGAGGTCATCCGCGGTGGAGATGACTCCGCCAGCCGCAAAGTAGGCGGACGGGTTCTGCCATGTGTCATCGTTGGGCTTGAGCGTTCCCGCCCTGGCCGCAGCCTGGAGGTCGTCCGGATAGGGCGCATCAGCCAGGGCGTACGAAGTACTGCCGTAGAGATAGCCGTTTGAGTATGGCTCGGGGATGGCGTTCGACGTGCTCGGCGGCAACGCGGTGTTCTTCATGCCGAGCGGCCCGAACAGGCGGTCCCGGAAGATGGTCGAGAGCGGCTTGCCGTCGATCTTCTCGGCAACAAGGCCGAGCAGATAGTAGTTGGTGTTGTTGTACTCGAATTCGGCACCCGGCGCGAAGTCCGGCGGCCGTTTGAACGCCATGCCGAGTACTTCATCGGCGGTCCATGCCTTGTAAGGATACTTGTCCAGGCTTTCGGCAAGTTCCGGCGCATTGGTGAAGTTAGGGAGGCCGCTCCGCATTGTTATGAGCTGCCGAATGGTTATCTCGTCGCCGTTGGGAACGCGCTGGACGTATTTCGAGATCAGATCGGCGAAGCTCAGTTTCCCCTCCTGCACCAGTTGCACGATGACAGCGGCGGTCATCGTCTTGGTGTTCGAGGCCGCACGGAAGTGGGTATCGGCGCGCGGCGGGTTCGTGGCACCCAGTTCAGTCGTACCGTAGCCGAAGACGAGGTTGCCCTGCGGAGTCTTGAGCAAAACCATGGCACCGGGCAGCATAAGTTCCTTGGCCAAACCCTCGACAGTGGCTTGGAGCGCTGCCAGGTCGATCGACTTGAGAGCCGGCATGGACGCGGCCATGGCGCTGCCTGTCGCGCAGACCACGCCAACAACGATGGCCAAAATTCTCCCGATCATCATTCGCCCCTTGGCCGTGTCCTAGAACTCCTGCGCACTTTTCCTGGAATTTGTTTTTAGGCTCAGATTTTCAATTCGAACGGCGTGCCTTCGAAAGCATCCGCGCCGCGCCCGATCGCCTGGATCGCTTCGATCATCCGGCCCCTGCGATCGAGCAGTGCGTCGGCAATTGCGATCAGCCGCGGATTGGGTGTCGCCGTGGGCGACAGCGCGCGCAGCGTCTCGGCCAACTCGGCCTCGTCGCGCTTCGGCGCCAGCGCTGCCGCGATGATATAGGCCGAAGCGGTCGAGCGGCTGATGCCGGCATAGCAATGCACCACCAGCGGCCGCGAGCGATCCCATTGGCATGCGAAATCGAGCAGGTTCACGACATGCTCCTCGCCCGGCATGGTCATGCCCTCCTGCGCCACCGCAATGTCGTGCATGACCAGATGCAGATGGTTTTCCCTGGTGATCGAGGCCGGTCGCATCACCTCCGTTCCGGCAGCGAGCAGCGAAAGCAGCCGCCCGGCCCCGGTCTTCGTTACCGTTTCCTCGACTTTGGACAGCGAGCAGACGTGGATCATTGGGTAGTTTCTCCCTTGGCATCATCGTCGCGCCGCGAGGCCCAGCCGGCAAGTGCCGATTCGAGCCGCCGCCATTCTTCATCGGCTCCCGGCAGGCCGGCGCGCAGCGCATCCGGACGATCGGCGAAATGCCGAAGCAGGATGCCGCGCTGGCCGAGCACCGAAAACAGGCCGGCGGCGCCCGCCAGCCTGATATAGCGGAACAACGCGGTGCCACCGGCGACAGGCACGCCGAAGCGGGCGAACAGCGTATCGAGCCGCGCGGCATCCTCGGCCAGACGGCGCCGCATCCCGGCCTGCCAGCCGGTATCGGCAAGCGCCCTTATGCCATATTCGAGCGCCGGCCCGGCAACCGCCCATGGCCCGAATTGCGCCTCCAGCCGCTCGACCGTCAGCGCACCGGCCAGTGCAAAGCCAAGCCGCAGGCCGGCCAGGCCGAAGAACTTGCCGAACGAACGCAGCACGACGATGCCGCCCTGGTCGACGTCGCCGGCCACGCTTTCGCTGCGCGGGCCGACATCCATGAAGGCCTCGTCGACCACCAGCAGCCCACCTCTGGCGCGCAATGTCCCGGCAAGTCGAAGCAATCTTTCGCGCTCGACGACGCGCCCGTCCGGGTTGTTGGGATTGACGACGACGGCAAGGTCGGCCGCCGCCAGGGCTTCGAAATCATCGACTTCAGCCGCCGCATGGCCGGCGATCGCCGCTGCCCGCCGATGCTCGGCATAAGTCGGCCCGAGCACCAGCGCCGTGCCCGGGCTGACCAGGGAAGCGACGCGCGGCAACAGGATCTGCGTGCCGGGCGCCGCTGCGACATTCGCCGCCGACGGGGCGCCATAGGCGCTTGCCGCGAGTTCAGCCAAGTCGCGGCTGCGCGCTGATTCCGGCAATCGCGACAGGGCGGTGGCGGGCAAATCGAAAAGCGGGTAGGAGTGCGGATTGATCCCGGTCGAGAGGTCGACGAAAGGCAGCGGCGCGTGAGGGAAAATCGCCCTCGCCCGGCCAAGGCTTCCGCCGTGGTCCACTGCCGCCGTCACTCCATCAAGAGACTTCATGCCGATCCTGATCACTTTCCTGGCGCTGGCCATCGAACTTGTACTCGGCTACCCGGCCCGGCTCTTCGATGCCATTGGCCATCCCGTCACCTGGTTCGGCAGGCTGATATCCTTTCTCGACCGCAGGCTCAACCGCGCCACTGATTCCGACGCCCACCGTCGCGGCTGGGGCGTCTTCGCGCTGCTGGTGATCGTGCTGGTGCCGGCCGCCCTCGCCCTCTGGCTCGAAACCTTGCTTTGGAGCATTCCCCTCGGCTTGTTGGTCACCGCAATCCTGGCGACGTCGCTGCTGTCGCAGAAGAGCCTGGCCGAGCATGTCGAAGCGGTCGCCGATGCCCTCGACAGCGGCGGACTGGACATGGGCCGAATTGCCGTCTCGCGGATCGTCGGTCGCGACCCGGAAAAGCTCGACAGGGCCGCTGTCTGCCGCGCCGCGATCGAAAGCCTGGCCGAGAATTTCTCCGACGGCGTCGTCGCTCCGGCCTTCTGGCTCGGTATCGGCGGGCTCGCCGGCGGCGTCGCCTACAAGGCCGCCAACACCGCCGATTCGATGATCGGCCATCGCACCCCGCGCCACGAAGCCTTCGGCTGGGCGGCTGCGCGCTTCGACGACTGGATCAATCTGCCGGCGTCGCGGCTGACGGCGCTGCTGATCGTACTCGCCGCTTTCCTGGTCAAGGGCGCCGACGCCAAGGGCGCTTGGCACGCCGTGCGGCGCGATGCGAAAAAACACCGCTCGCCCAATGCCGGCTGGCCGGAGGCAGCGATGGCCGGCGCGCTCGGCCTGGCGCTCGCCGGCCCCCGTTCCTATGACGGCGTCATGGTCGAAGACGCATTGATGGGCGAAGGCGGCCGGCGCGAGGTGGAGAGCGCCGACATCCGACGGGCCCTCAAACTCTACCGCGTCGCCGACTTACTGCTGATCGCGCTGTTCGGGATCATCGTGGTGATCGTCATCGCCGCGTGAACGTCCGAATGGGTCGGCAAACCCGACCTACCAGGTAACACGGACTTCCTTTGCGCTCGGATCGGCTTCCACGCCAAACCTTTTGATCGCGTACCCACCGGCAGCTACGGGAGAAGATTTCAATAAGGGTTCGACTACGACAAAAAGTCGTTCAGCGTTTGGCCCATACATGTAGAGGATGCATTCGCCTTCACCAAACAAGTCACCGTCAAACTCGCCGACCGATGCATCCTCGATAGCTTTCTCTAGCCGATCCTCGAGCGCATAAATGGATTCGCGTTCGTCAGCGGCACCAAACTGACCATCATTGAGAATAAGATAGACGATTACCGCCTGGTCCACGAACAATCTCCAGCTTCGCAAGCGACCAGAACTCTATCCCCTGACATCCGGCGGCACTGAAACTCTACCGGATCGCCGACTTTCTGCTGATCGCACTAGTTGGGGTAATCTCGACGGTCATAATTCTGTTGTGATCTTCGCCCGATCTCAGGCGAAACAAAAAACCCGCCAAGCGACGGGTCGTTGGAGCCCAATTAGCACCATACCAAAATTAGTAGCATAGCTGCCGGCACAAAGCAAGAACAAAATAGGGCTACGCTTCAACTAATCGCGTCAGGTCGGCGCCGCCCCTCACCCTTACCATTCCAGGGGCGAGCCGCTTCGTGCGGCTTTCCCTTCTCCCCTTGTGGGAGAAGGTGGCCGCGAAGCGGCCGGATGAGGGGTGTTCCAGCTTGGCACCAACAGCGCTCCGGCCAGCACCCCTCAACCGTCTTGGCGCTGCGCGCCAATCCACCTTCTCCCACAAGGGGAGAAGGAAGAAGAGGCGCCAGCAACACCCCTCAGAACTCGATCCCCTGCTGCGCCTTCACGCCGGCGGAGAAGTGGTGCTTGGTCACGCCCATCTCGGTGACCAGGTCGGCCGCCTCGACCAATACCGGTTTGGCGTTGCGGCCGGTGACGACGACATGCAGGCCTGCGCGACGCGCCTTCAGCGCCGCGACCACCTTTTCGAGATCGAGGTAGTCGTAGCGCAGCGCGATGTTCAGCTCGTCGAGCACCACCAGGCTGATCGACGGGTCGGCCATCAGCTCCAGCGCCTTCGCCCAGGCAGCCTCGGCCGCCGCGACGTCGCGCTTCAGGTCCTGTGTCTCCCAGGTAAAGCCCTCGCCCATGGCGTGCCAGACGACACGATCGCCAAAACTAGCAAACGCGTCCTTCTCGCCGGTATGCCATTTGCCCTTGATGAACTGAACGACGCCGACGCGCTTGCCATAGCCGAGCATCCTGAGCGCCAGCCCGAAGGCGGCCGTGGTCTTGCCCTTGCCCGGTCCGGTGTTGACGATCAGCAGCCCCTTCTCGACCGTCTTGGCCGCGACCTCGGCGTCCTGCACCGCCTTGCGCTTGGCCATCTTGGCGCGGTGGCGTTCCTCGTCCTTGGGATCGATAGTATCAGCCATGTCATTTCACCTTGAGCGGCAGCCCCGCCACCATCAAAAGCACGGTGCCGGCAACAGCCGCGACGTCCTGGTTCAGCCGGCCGGCGGCGTCGCGAAACCGTCTTGCCAGCGCATTGTCCGGCACGATGCCCTGGCCGACCTCGTTGGACACCACGAACCACGGCCCACGCGGCCGCGACAGCACATCGGCCAGCCTCCGGCATTCGGCCCCGACATCATGGTCGGCCAGCATATGGTTGGTCAGCCACAGCGTCAGGCAATCGATCAGCACCGGCTGGCCGTCAGGCAGCGCTCCGATCGCGCCGGCAAGGTCGAGCGGCGCATCGATGGTCGTCCAGCCGGCGCCGCGGCGCGAGCGGTGCAGCGCGATGCGCTGGCGCATCTCGTCGTCATAGGCTTGCGCCGTGGCGATATAGCTCCAAGGCGGCGGGCCGACCGTCACCAGGCTCTCGGCATGCGCGCGCGTTGCGGCGCGCGCCCCGCCCCCGCCCACGGGCACTGCCCCCCCACCCCCGGCCGGGAAACCAGTAGCGCCGGCAGGTGGCCCGGGCCGTGAACCCTCCGC